>JAZNOQ010000029.1:0-4730 GCA_045589215.1 Eubacteriales bacterium | reverse complement strand
CGTTCGTGTCGCTGTCTGCCGAAGCCGAGGCAAGAATGACCACGTTCGACACCGAGATCGACTCGGTGTTCGAGGTGCCACCACCGCCGGTGGTCTCGTCACCGCCGTCCGATGAATCGCACGATGCAAATACCGCTACTGCGACCAAAAGGCACAACAGTAACACAAGAAGCGATTTCCCAACAGATCTTCTCATATAAATCTCCTTTGCTTATTACAATATACAAAGACTACACGTCCATTGTACATTGCGTATAGCAAAAAAACAACCGAATTTTTAGTCAAAAAGGTGGATTTTTTCGTCGAGCCACTCGATCAGATCAAGCGCAGATAAGCCTCCATATCAAAGGGCTCGACCTTCGAATCCTTACGAAGATAGAGCGGGTGATGCGGATGCCCCTTCACCGATGGCTTGCCCGCCTGAAACCACGCGGCACCGAAGCGGTCACCCTCCGCAACCATATCCTCGAGACAGCGCTTCAAATAAGAACGCTTTTCAACGATCGTTCCCCACGCCGCCCAAACGGCGGGATGCTCTCCGCTCCGTTCAAGCACCCAACGGAAGGCACGCATATTCTCTCTGTGAAGCGCCTCATTAAAGCTTTCGTCCATATGATCGGGGTTTGTCGCGCGCTGTGCGTAAACGTTGAACATAATAAAGGAATCAAATCCGTTTCCCTTCGCAATTCGCTCCACCGATTTCAGCGTATTGTCAAGGTTATCAGGCTCTGCCGTCGAGGGGTTGATCCCGATCGTGATCAGCGGGCGCTCCCCCACCGTTCCGAGAATATAACGGTATTCCGAATAAAAATCGGGTATGTACAGCCATTTTTCGCGGTCGTAAACTGCGCTTTCGTCGCGGTGCTTCATCGCGTCGTCAAAGGTCAGGATCTCGATCTCCGTCGTGCTTTGCGTCGGTATATGCATTATAGCCTCCATGCGTCTTCATTTTATTCAAGTATATCACAGATCTTGACAAAAATCAAGTCTGCACATCAAAAAGCGAGCCAAATGCAAAATGCATTTGGCTCGCCCGTTTTTACAGCAGGATGCAGATCAGTCCGCCGCTTCCCTCGTTGATGATACGCTCGAGCGTATGCGAAAGCTTCTCGCGAGACTCCTCGGGCATGTGCTCGAGCTTCGCGTGGAGACTCTCGTTGACAAGCTCGTAAAGCGTCTTTCCGAAGAGATTAGACTCCCAGATCGCCTTGGGATCCTCCTCGAATTCACGCAGCATATATCGGATCAGATCCTCCGACTGCTGCTCGGTTCCTACGATCGGATGAACCTCTGCCTCGATATTCGCGCGGATCATATGGATCGACTGCGCCGCCGCACGGAGACGAACGCCGTATCCTCCCGGCTGCTTAACGATCTCGGGCTCCTCGAGGCGAAGATCCTCGACCGCGGGCATCACGATGCCGTAGCCCTTATCCGACGCATCGCGAAGCGCTTCGGAGATCTTATCGTAGTTGCTTTTCATCTCGGACAGGTCGCGCAGAAGCACGAACAGCTCCTCGTCACTCGAAACGTTGAAGCCCGTAAGCTCCCCGAGAACGCTGTAATAAAGACCGTCGTACAGGCTGACCGCAAGCTCTGCCTTCCCCGTTCCGAGGTCGACCGTCTTAATGTTCACCTCTTCAATGTATTCGTTGTCGGAAAGCTCGGTAAAGGCAAGGCGGACGTCTCCCGTTTTCGTTACCTTCTCGCCGCATTTTCGAACCGCCGAGAGGATCGACTGACGGATCTTATGGCTCGGATCAAGTGCCGAGAGCCAATCGGGAAGCCGCACCGACACCTCGGTCACGGGAAACTCGTGAAGTACCATTTCAAGAATCTTTCGGATATCCTCCGCATCAATATCGAGGCAGGAAACGAGCGCCACAGGAACCTTATATTTATCCTCAAGCTCATACGCAAGCGTCATTGCCTCGGCGCTCCCCGGCTTTGCGGAATTGAGGATCACAGCAAAGGGCTTGCCGATCGCCTTCAGCTCACTTACGACGCGCTCCTCTGCCGCAACATAGCTCTCACGCTTGATGTCTCCGATCGTTCCGTCGGTCGTGATCAGCATTCCGATCGTCGAATGCTCGGTGATCACCTTGCGCGTTCCGGTCTCCGCCGCCTCTACGAAGGGCATCGGATCCTCCTGCCACGGAGTCCGCACCATACGCGGCTCACCGTTCTCGATCGTTCCGAGTGCCTCGGGGACGATATACCCGACGCAGTCGATCATCCGAACGCGAAGCCCTGAGCAGCCGTCGATCGTGATCGGAACTGCCTCGTCAGGGATGAATTTCGGCTCGGTCGTCATAACGGTCTTACCGCCCGCCGACTGCGGCAATTCGTCTCTCGCGCGCTCACGGCTGTAGCCCTGCGTGATATTCGGGAGCACGAGTGACTCCATAAAACGCTTGATAAAGGTGGATTTTCCCGATCGGACCGGCCCGACTACGCCAACGTATATATCACCGCCCGTCCGCTCTGCAATGTCCTTATAAATCGTATGCTCCGGCATTCTGTACCTCCATATGTTGCCGTCCTTCGGCAATTTGACTTTGGTAGAATTTATGCACGGAGAAAACGTTTTAGAACAAAAAAAGGAGACGCGGCGCACAAAGCGCAGTCTATCTCCTCTTTCGTTCCATTTAATTTCTTTCCTCTTCGGTTTCGGGCGGCGGAAGGGTCGCGGCGATTTGAAGTGCTTCGGGAATGCTGTTCTGAAACATCGCCTCGACCCGCTTCGCGTATACGCGCGGATCAATGTGCACGTTGCGCCTGGCGTAATCCGAGAGCGCACCGAAATATATGCTTCGTATGACGTTTGTCACGAGTTGAACGTCGGTCTCACTTACGGGAATTCCCTTCGCGTGCTTTTTGACGTATGCAAGGATCTCACGGTCAAACACCTTGGAGATCGCATACTCAACGCTGTCTCTGCCGATCTCCGCATAAATGTTTCGAAATGCATCATAATTCTCTTCGATCCATCCGAACAGCACCGCAAAGCCCTCCCCGATGCTTTCGGTCTCACGGCAGGTACGAACCGCTCGCTCGGTCTCGGTCACAAGGAGATCCTCAAGAAGTGCGTAGATGTCCGAAAAGTAATAATAGAACGTATTTCGGTTGAGTCCGCAATCCTCGACAACGTCGCGCACGGTGATCTTACGGATCGGCTTTTTCGCGGCGATCTTCAGAAAGGATTCCTTGATCGCTTGCTTCGTAAAACGAGACATCTCTTCACTCCTCTCTGAGATCATCCGAATCGGCTACGTCCGAGGTGCTTTCCTCAGCGGACTTTTCCTTCACGAAAACGGCCGTATCGATCGTGATAAAGGAACCGTCTTCGGATATCTCGTAAAAATACGTGCCGTTATAGATATCGTCGGTGTCCTCGGGAAAATCAAACGTGATCTTGTCGCCCGACAGACGGTAGGTTCCGCTGAAATCGGCAAACACGTTGCCCATTGCATAAAGGGTCACACGCACATGCTTCCCTTCAAAAATATATTGCTCGCCCGTGTCTCCCGCAAGGCAGGAATAGGTTCCGTCGGGAACGCGTTCACCTTCTTTGCAGGAAAAGAGCGAAACCGACGCGGAGGATATCAATATGAAAGCAAGTATAAAGCCAATGATACGTTTCATATAATATCTCCTTTTTCTGTATGATATCTTATTATATCGCGTTTTTTGCGCCTTGTAAAGCCCTTTTTTGTGAATATTTGTATCGGACGTAAAAAGGGGGGTGAAAGAAACGCATAGCCGCACCTCTTTCACCCTATCGTTTTATTCAGGTTTAATTCAGTCTTCCTCTTTTTTAGTAAGAAGATTGCAAACAAGCGCTACGCCGCCCGACAGTAACGCCGCGATCGGCCAAACCACCCAGGTTCTTCCCCAATCATCCGAGAGAAAGCTCCACCCGAGATAGATCGCAGTCGCGAGAAGCCAATAAGCCGTTTCAACGGTCTCCTTTATGCGGTTCTTACCCTTCTCCTTTTCCGAGAACTCACCCTCGCGCAGAAGCTTTTGTATGCTTGCCTGTCTGACGCCTGACACAACGAACAGAAAAACGCCGATGCCCACAATGGCTACCGTACAGGAAAGCAAAAGAAGGACCCAAAACTCGCTATTCAGAAAAGCTCCGCAAATAAGCGGGATGGGGGACAGAACACAGAGCACCGTAGCGAGGACGTTCGTTCTCGCATACGTCGTGCGGTACGCCTTCTGCCGCTCGCGCACCATTCCCGTGACTCCGTATTCGCACTCAAAGGGTTCATTTTCAAGGAATTCGTACGGTGCGTTTTTCATCCCGGTCGACACAAAGATCGCAACGGCACCCGCGACGATCAAAATGAGGACCACAAGTCCGATGAAAGGAGAAGCGACCGCAGTTCCGCTCAGTGCCGCAAAAGCCATCTCCAAAAAAAGTGCGATCGGAGACAGAATGCACAGAAGCGTCGCAAGTGCGATCCTGACCGATGCCACCCGCCGCCATGCGAGGAACTCGTTTGCATCCCCGAGCGATACCTTTCGTGCGTTCGACGGCTCTTCACCCGTGAATTCCTCGGTCTCAAGCTCATCCTTGAGAAGATAATCGGTCGTCACACCAAAGAGCCTCGCGAGACAAAGGATCTTCTCGAGATCGGGCACGGTCTGTGCGCCCTCCCATTTCGAGACCGCCTGCCGCGAAACGTTCATTTTTTCCGCAAGCTCCTCCTGTGACCAACCGT
>JAZNOQ010000028.1:0-38383 GCA_045589215.1 Eubacteriales bacterium | reverse complement strand
GCATGGACATGCCATACTCCGAATATAGCTATCTTCATTTGAAATACACCGGCTTTCCCGTCTTAGACGATTCATATATAGCCTCAAGTATCTCGGAAACTACGAGAGCCTGCTCGGGCAGAACAACAGGATCGGTATCGTTTACGATAGCCTTTATCCAGTTTGCAGCTTCTACTTCCTGAGGAGTACCCGATGCGCCGCTGTAAAACGCTACTCCGCCCGCCTTGGTGTTTACGGTAGTTTCGGTCTGACGGTCGAACTCGATCTTGTTTACCTTAAGGACGTTATTCTTGATTTGAAGTCCTTCGCGGCTGCCGCAAAGCACACAGCTACCCTCTTGTATAGGCTCGCAGGTGTTGAGTGCCCAGCTTGTTTCTAGCATAATAGTAGCCCCGTTTTTCATACGGATAAACGCGCATGCCGACTCTTCAAGAGGTGTGGTGCTGACACCGTTGTCGCCCCAGATGTTTCCTGCTTCAGGATGCTCAAGCTTCTTATGAGTCCGTCCAACAACCATTTCCGGCTCGTAATTATTCATAAGGTAAAGGGTCAGATCAAGACTGTGGGTAGCAATGTCAATGATCGGACCGCCGCCCTGTGCTTCCTCATCAAGAAATACACCCCAATTAGGAGTTCCTCTGCGGCGAATGGCAAGACAGTTTGCGTAATAGATCTCCCCAAGCGCCCCCGAATCTATGTATTGCTTTGCATAAATGCTCTCGGGCTTCTGTCTGTGCTGATATCCAATGGTTAGCTTCTTTCCTGTAGCCTTTGCCGCCTCACACATCCTTCTTGCATCTGCTGCCGTTTTTGCCATGGGCTTCTCGCACATAACGTGCTTGCCGGCATAAAGGGCGTCAACAGTAATATCAGCGTGCTCGCGGTTGGGAGTAAGCACGTGAACTACCTCTATATCTTTGTCCTCTAAAAGCTCTTTATAATCGGTGTAGACCTTAGCGTCCGGAGTCCCGTACTTTTCCTTAGCCTTTTCCGCACGCTCGAGAATAATATCACAAAACGCTACCATCCTTACATTAGGCAATTTTGAAAGCGATGGCATATGCTTGCCGTTTGCAATACCTCCGCAGCCTATGATACCTACAGTTACTGTCCTATCCATTACAATTACTACCTCCGTTTTTGAAATTGCTTGTTTTTCAACAAAAGCTTTAATTTTATTATAGACAAAGAATAAAAAGAATGCTATAATAGAATTGTCAAAAAATATAACAAATTTGTTTTTTGAGGTTATTATGAAAAGAAGCGATATAAAGATTGAAGCGCCAAGGGTGGCAGGACAGGAAATAGAATTCTTTGTGCAGAACAATTCGAAAAATACAACTGCGTGCTATGCACACATACATAAAGCCGTCGAGCTTCTTTATATCAAGGAAGGAAGCTATACAGTAACCTTAGACGACACGTGCTATGAGATAGGAGAAGGAGATCTTATCCTTTTTTGCTCCGGGGCTATCCATCACGTTGTAACAGGCGAAAGCACACAGAATAGCTACTACGTCATCAAAATTCCCCCATCGTTTTTTATAAGCTTAGCAGAGCGTGATGCGGGGGCGGAGTATGCAATGCGCTTTGCGCTCAACCGTCGGGAAAGCAAGTTCCTTTGGCACAAAGAAGAACTCAATGAAAGCGAGATAAAGCGTGTGCTTGACACTCTTGTAAATGAATTCACGCAGGGAAAGTATGCTTCCGAGGTGGCTATAAAACTGAAGGTAATGGAGCTTTTGCTGACTATACTTAGACATGACACTCAAAGCGAGCCGTTAATAAACGACCAAACCTCATATCTGATATACTCGGTGATGAACTACGTTCAAGAAAGATTTGCCGAGGATATCGACGAAAAAGAGCTCGCAAAAAGCTATGGAATGAGTTACAGCCACTTTTCGAGAAGCTTCAAAAAGGTGACGGGTATGACGTTTAAGAATTATCTGAACCGAACGAGAATCAGCAAAGCCGAACAGTTGCTTTTCTTAAAAGATTGTTCGATAAGTGAAGCAGCGATCGCCTGTGGATATAACAGCATATCGTATTTTATAAAAGTATATCGTTTATTTACGGGCACAACTCCGTATAAAGCGTTGAGATCGGAAGCAGCTCAATAAAAAGCAAGAATACGGTATACCTCTTTCGAGATATACCGTATTCTTTCCTGAAATTCTTTTTTTCTTGCACCTTGCATAGGCTCGCGCTGCCCGGTCCCGAAATATAAAAATAAAGGAGTGCAAAAGCACTCCTTTATTTTTATACTGCGGCACTAGGATTCGAACCTAGGTAATGACGGAGTCAGAGTCCGTTGCCTTACCGCTTGGCGATGCCGCATCGTCAACGGGAGATATTATACCACAGTTGTAAACGCTTGTCAAGAGCTTTTTGAAAAAAATTCTTGCTTTTTATTCGATTTTCTTCGCGGTGCATCTATACTCGGCGCGGAGCAACGATGCCGCACGAGAACTTTCTGATATCGAGCCTGTTCGGGCTTTCGTATTGCGAGAAAGAAGAAGCATCTTCGGTACGTAGCCGTTGATGCTTCTCCTTTTTACTAAGAAAAGCGTTTATGCGAGGTGGGCGTGATCCTTTTGCGTCAATTCCCAAACCTGAAAGCTCTCTGCGGGAATGACACCTGAAACCGAGCAGATGCCGTTTTCGATCACAAACTCCTCGGGAAGCTTGTACGCGTCAAGTCCGTATTCCTCTGCGGAGAAGCTGAGCGTGAAGGCTTCGTCGGTTTCCGCGATGTTGTAAGCGATCAGCACAAGCTTCTCTCCGTTCCGATATCTCCAAGCACCCGCCGAGATCTGCTCCATTGTGATCTCGTCCTTATGGCTCAGTGCAGGAGGCGTGATCTTCGGGGGAACAGTCTTTTTGACCGCAGGAGGTCTCAAAAGCTCCGATACGTGGAAAAGCTCGGTGAGTCGATATCTTAGTTGTACCGCTTTCGTTAAAAAAGCCATTCTCTTTTCGTCGTAAATGATGTCAGCCTTGTGCCATCCGAGCTGTTGACCGAAGAGAAGGGATTCTGCGGTCTGGAACTTGAAGAAGTCATAATCTTCCTTTTTCTTTCCAATGGTACATCTGCCCATCATCTCGATATATCCTGCGTAGATCGCAGGGAAGGCGGGAACTTGTCCGTTTCTCACCCAATACCAGGACAAAAAGCCGTCAAAGCTTTTCGTATAGGTCTCGGCGTTGTCCTCGGTGAAATAAAAGAAGTCATCCGGCTTTCCCGCACTCACCTTTTCCATCAAAAGTCGGTAGCCCTCCGCCCAATGAGATCCGCCGCCCGGAAGATGACCGTGAGCAGCGTTAAAGCAGGGGGACGAGGGAATTGCACCGATCTGATCGAAATAAATGCCGTCGATCGGAAGGGTTTCCTCCATCTCTCTGACGAGTTGACAGACGGTGGTCTGCCATTCGTGAGACGAGGGACACATATTTGCGAGGAGAGAGGTTTCCCCCTTCAGAGTTGTTTGCGGGTAACGCTCAAGCACGTAGCTACCGTCGATCTTCAGTGCCGCGCCGTGCTTTCCGACGTTCTCGAAGTTTTCGGGATGTCCCATTTCCGCGTCGTGAATTTCCCAGCTTCCCGCGTTGATATAGGGGAAGACGTAGATCGGATGCTCTCTGAGCCTCTTTGCCCCCTCGATGAATTCCTTTTTTGCAGGCAGGAAATGAGGATATTCGATGTTAAACGGGATCTCGTGCCAATTATATATGTGATACGCAACGGGCACACCGAGGCGTTTTTGCAGTTCTATCGCTGCCGTTATCCAATAATCCCTGTCATACAGATCACTTCCCGCGCTGAGGCTCATCGGCTTATTGTTTCCCTGCGTGGGGCTGTTCGGAACGTAATCACAGATCCAGAACGGGATCTCCTTGAAGTGCTTTGCGGTGTCGGGCCGTCCGTCCTTTTCGATCTTCGGAAGCCAATCGGCGTGCGTTCTGACGAATGATGCATAAAGCATCGTTGCATCGTACCAGCCGTCCTTGATATATTCCCAACGGCAGCTTCCTGCGAGAGAGAAGCTGTTCGCCGGGGAGGATGCGTTTATGCCGTAAAATCTTGGAATGATCTCGAGGCTTCCGTTCTCCGCCGAAAGGGTAAATTCCTTTGTGGAGCCCTTTCCGTCCTCAATGCCGAGATAGACACCGCCCTCGTCGTTATATACCGCAAAATATTGCATTGTGATGTAACCGCCGGGGTATCTGCGCTTGTTTTTGTAGCCTTTACATCCTGCATCCTTTACGACGAGACCGCATCCGTCGGGCACGAAGAGGTCAAAGTGCTCTGCCTTTAAGCTCGGGATCGGATAATTGACATCGAAAACCGACCATTCAAGGTTATCGTTGATTACCGATACGCTCCATGAGATTCCCGTGTTGTTATGGATCCCCTCAAGGACAAACGTGATTGCGTCGACACCGTCGGGATCGGAGAAGTACAGCTTGAAGGATTCGTCGTATCGAATGAGACGGACCGTTTTCCAAGCCGTAGTGCTTCCGATCTCGCGCAGCTCTCCGCTGTTCGGATTTTTTAGTCTTGCCTTGAAAACGTCGCAGGCTTCGATCCCGATGCTCCCGAACCGACCGCCGTCGATCCGTGCGGAATGCTTGTCACAAGCGATCCTTACCGAATAATTGTCGCCCAATACGGTAAATACAGTATCCATTGTTATATATCTCCCGGTTGATAAGTTTCGGAGCAATATCATTTTGCATCCTGAGCGTCGATATTGTATGTTCGGCTGCTCTGTTTTTTTATTATAGCATTAAAAGGGGAAAAGTGTCAATCAATTTGTGGTTGAACTGTTGATTTTTTGCAATAGGTATGCTATAATCAAGGGCAGAAAGGCAGGTTTATTATGAACGAACATAGATCCGAAAAAACATCAAACAAAAAGGGAACCGAACAGGCGCAGAGCAGCTGCACGCGGATGCGTGCGGTCGCTGTTTTCTGTGCCGTGCTTCTTTGCCTTATGTCCCTCGTCGGATGTGTGACACCAAGCGCGTCCGATGAGCTTTCAGCCATCAAAGCAGAGCTTTCCGAAGCGCTTCTTGAGATCGACGCGCTCGAAAGCCGAAACACGGCGGCAGAACAGGAGATAGACGCGCTTGAAAGCCGAAACACGGCGGCAGAGGAGGAGATCGATGCACTTGAAAGCCGAAACGCGGCGGCAGAACAGGAAATAGACGCACTTGAAAGCCAAAACACTGCGGCAGAGGCTGAGATCAGTAAGCTCGAGGATGAGATCAAGGAGCTTGAAAACAGCATTTCGGGAAAGATCAGGATCTACATAGACCAAGGGCACAACCCAACGGGGAGTCACAATTCGGGCGCGGAGGGAAACGGGCTTTACGAGCAGGACATCACCTTCCTCATCGGATATATGCTCGCAGAGCTGCTCGAAAAGGATGCAAGGTTTGAGGTCTGCCTCTCCCGCCCGACCGAGGATACCGTCCTCGGAACGGACAATGATGCGAGCCTTGACGCGCGTGTGCAGGGAGCTGCGGATTGGGGCGCGGATTATTTCATCAGTTTACATACGAACGCCGCCGAAAGCGTTGACGCAAGCGGAATCGAGGTTCTCGTTGCATCGGAGGGCGGTGTGTCCTACGCCTTCGGCAGTAAGCTCCTCGCGGGCGTTCTCGCATCCACGGGGCTTACCGACCGCGGCATGAAGCTCCGTCCCGAGTTGCGCGTCCTGAAAAATACCACGATGCCTGCAGCACTTGTGGAAATGGGCTTTATTACGAATGCGGGCGACGCCGCGCTTCTTTCGGAGCATCCCGAGCGCTTTGCACGGGGGATTTACGAGGGGATCCTCGCGTATTTCGGACTGCCGTCGTACGGTGTAACGACAAATTGAATTTGTCTGCATCCGTATGTCAGGTGCCTGAAAGCAGAAAAACAGGAAACGGAGATCGAGCTATGAAGATCAAGGATAAAATTATGATGGACCGTCACGGACTTTCCGAGCACGGCCCCATAAACATCGTAATTTTCGGAGACAGCGTATCGCACGGCGCGTTTAACGGGTATATTGATTACGAAAGCGTGTACTGGAATCTTCTGAGAAGAAAGCTGAACCAATTCCGCTCGTACGTCCCCGTGAATATGATCAATGCCTCCATCGGCGGAACGACCGCAAAGGACTCCCTCGCTCGGCTCGAGCGTCAGGTCCTCATTCACGAGCCCGATCTCGTGATCGTATGCTTCGGGCTGAACGACGTAAACCGTGGCCTTGAGGACTATCTTACGGCACTTGAGAGCATCTTCAAGGGATGCACCGGTGCAGGACTTGACGTTATTTTTATGACCCCGAATATGCTCAATACGTACGTTGCGGACGATACCCCAAAGGAGCATTACAGCTACGCTATCAAAACCGCCGAAATGCAAAACAGCGGGAAAATGGACAAGTACATTGCTGCGGCGATTGAGGTGGCAGAGAGATCCGGGGTTGCTGTTTGTGACTGCTACTCAACCTGGAAGGAGCTGTCAAAAACGCAGGATATCACGATGCTGCTTGCAAACAGGATCAATCATCCCACTCCCGAAATGCATTGGCTTTTTGCGGACAGTCTGTACGATATGATTATGGGAGACACACAAAGCCTTCAGAAGGAAGAAACAACGATGTTCCGAAAATAGCCCGACCTTGTAAACCGAGCATCATACAGTCAGAGGAGAGCAGTAGATGATTTTTGACTCAAAATGGATCACGTATCAAACCGGTGAATATAAATCGGCTGACGACAAATACGGAAATCCGTCTCCGTATTTCAGAAAAGTTTTTGATCTCTCGGGAGAGGTTGAAAGAGCAACGCTTTTTGTCAGTGCGCTCGGAGTGTACAAGGCGTATCTGAACGGGGAAGCGGTATCAAGCGATTATCTGTCCCCGGGATGGGTGGATTACCGCAAGAAGCTTCCGTTCGTGCGTTACGATATTACGGGCAGACTGACCGAAAAAAACGCGATCGGCGTGGTTCTTGGCGACGGTTGGGCGGTCGGTCATCTCGGCTCGAATTATGCATTCAAGCGGTGCGGCTACAGTGACCGTGTTGAATTTACCGCACTAATACGGATCGAGTACCGTGACGGTCACACAGAAGAGATCAGCAGCGATAAGAGCTGGCGCGCTACGGACGGAGCCATCAGGCGCTCCGACATTTATATGGGCGAATACGTTGACGGAAGATTTGACCTCGGAAGCTTTTCTTCCCCCGACTACGACGACGCGGCGTGGGACTATGCCGAGGAAACGGTTTTTAAGTTTTCGAGAAATCTGTATCTTGATGAAGTCAAGGTGCCGCCTATCGTTACAAAGCATATTTTCAGACCAAGGCTTGTTTCGAAAAACGGGAATGCCTATCTTTACGACGTAGGGCAGAATATCGCGGGGGTGCTTTCCTGTGCATTTCGCGGAGAAAGGGGCGGACAGGTGGTTTTACGCCACGGAGAGCTGCTGCAGGACGGGATGCTGTACACCGAGAACCTTCGTAAGGCAGAGGCGACCGACACCTATATTCTCAGCGGGAACGGTGAAGAGCACTTCCGTCCGATCTTTACGTACCACGGCTTTCAGTATGCGGAGATCACGACAACGGGCAATGTGGAGATATGCGACGTTACCGCCGAGGCGATGTATTCGGATCTCACCCCGACGGGCTCGTTTTCGTGCTCTGACGAGATCGTCAACAAAATATACGAGAACGCGCTTTGGGGACAGAGGGACAATTTCCTGAACGTCCCCACCGACTGTCCTCAAAGGGACGAGCGGCTCGGATGGACTGCCGACGCGCAGATCTTTGCGGGGAGTGCAATGTGGAATATGGACTGCAAGGTGTTTTACGAAAAATACCTTGCAGATATCCGTGACGCTCAGCTTGGTAACGGCGTGATCCCCGCAGTCGCCCCCGTCCCTCCCGTCGGAAGCTACGCGTATACGGGGCGGGACGCGGCGGCAGGCTGGTGCGAGGCGATCGCGGAGATTCCTTACGACCACTACGTTATGTACGGCGACAAAAGGGTGATACGGGACAATCTTCCTGCTGTCAAAAAGCTTCTTGCCTATTACGAGACCGAAAGCCCTGACGGGATCAGGAGTGGGAAGGGCTCGTACGGAGATTGGCTTTCTCTCGGCAAGCCGTCGAGCAAGGAGGCAGTCTCCACGCTCTATTACGCCAGAGCCGCAAGGCTTGCACAGTGGATGTGTAGCGTGATAGGAGATACCGAGGAGGAGTACTACGCCGATCTGTACGAAAGGGTAAAGACGGCGTTCCGAAAGCAGTTCATCGATGAAGACGGTAAGATCCGTTCGGATACGCAGAGCCTTTATGTGATTGCCTATCAGTTTGGAGTGATTGACAAGGGTGAGGTCACAAAGAATCTTGTGCGCAAATTCAGGGAGGATCATGGAAAGCTCACGACGGGCTTCCTCGGGATCAAATTTCTCCTTCCCACGCTTTGCGACATCGGGAGGTCGGATATTGCGTATGCTCTCTTGACAAGCACCGAATTCCCCGGCTGGGGATATTCGGTGATCAACGGAGCCACGACCATATGGGAGCATTGGGACAGCTATACCGTTGAAAACGGTATCCGTCCGGGAATGAACTCCTTCAATCACTATTCCTTCGGCTCGTGCACCGAATGGATGTACGAATACTGTCTCGGCATTCGTCCCTCGGTCGGTGAAAGCTTCCGAAGGGTGACCTTCGCTCCGTTTTTCGATACAAGCGGAGGTATCACATCGGCAAGCGGCCATTACGATACTGTGTTCGGCAGGATCTCGGTGAAGTGGAAAAAGCAGGACGACTGCTTTGAATATACCGTACAGGTTCCGGACGAAATCGCGTGTTCCTTTGACTTTGGTGAAATGACGATCATAAAGGAAGGTAGGGAAAACGGGACTTATTGCTTCTGCATAACCCCTCGATAGAAAGGTCTTTTGATGCACGTAAAAGCGGATGTCAAAAAAATTCCGTAATGTGCTTGAAATTCGACAAAGGATATGCTATAATGACAATATCCTTCACGAAAGCGAGAGTCAAAAATGGAAAATATCTACTCTGTCGAGGATTTTAACAAAAAGATCAAGCGAGTTCTGATCACCGAAAGCGAGATCAAAGAAGCGATCAAGCGCGCGGGGGAGAAGATCAGCGAGTCGTATGACGGCCGTCCGATCCTGCTCGTCAGCATTCTCAAGGGTGCGTTCGTGTTTATGGCAGACCTCTGCCGCGCGATCACCGTGCCGTGTGAGATCGGCTTTATGTGCGCGAAGAGCTATTATCAGGGGACGGTCTCCACGGGTGTCGTCAAGATCACGATGGATCTTGACAGGGACATCAGCAACTATCACGTGATCATCGTCGAGGATATCATCGACACGGGCAGAACTCTGCGCGATATCGTTGCGATGCTGAAGCTGCGTAATCCGCTTTCTCTGCGCGTTGTGACGCTACTTGATAAGCCTGATCGGCGCGTTGTCGAATTCAACGCCGATATGACGCTCTTTACGATCCCCGATCTGTTCGTCATCGGCTACGGGCTTGACTGCGGTGAGTATTACAGAAACCTGCCGTACATCGCCGAATACGATTCGGAAGCCTGAACGGAAAAGGAGCGACTGTTATGAAAAAGGGAACAAAGAACGTCCTTCGTGTCGTGATCAGCATTATCTATATCATCTGGGGCATCTATTCGCCCGTTTCTGCAGTCAAGGCGATCCTCGCACTGAACGTCGGTGCGATCGCATCGGCGGCGGTCGGAGTGCTGATGCTTCTTGCGGGCATCTTCGGACTTCTCGGCATGAAGAAGAACAAGTGCCGCGTGTTCGGTATCGTTGTCTTTATCGCCTCGATCGTGGCGGTCGTGCTCGCGCTTCCCGCGATCTCGTTCTCCGCGATCATTACGGCAGTTCTTGCGTGGCTCTTTATCGTCTGCCTGTAAGCACGCCAAAAGTAAATAATCAGGATCGCTTCGCTTTTCCTTCGGAGCGGTCCTTCTTTTTTCACGAAAAGAAGAGGACGGGTTTGAAAATGATGAGAACGGGGCGAAATATACAAAAGATTTTTGAAAAACAAATGGGAAATCTTGTATAATGCTCTTGCAATCCCGAAAAATTTGTGATATAATAAAATTTGTATGAGGATGTGCTAAATTCCTCAAAAAAATCAGAACTACGAAAGGTGTTAAAACAATGGCAACGAATCCTGCTGCTAACAATCCGAAGAACATTGTCGACTGGAATACCATTACGAATTTCGTAATCGACTCCTTCGTCGGCTACGGCATTCCCCGCGAGGACGCAGAAATCTGCGCAGACGTCCTGCTCGAAAGTGATAAGAGAGGCATTGAGTCCCACGGTGTAAACCGTTTCAAGCCGGTCTACCTCGACCGCATCAAGGCAGGGATCCAGAATCCCGTAACAAACTTCGAGATCATCAAGGAGACCGAGACCACCGCAGTTGTTGACGGCCACGACGGTATGGGTCAGGTCATCGGCTACAAGTCGATGAAGATGGCGATCGAAAAGGCGAAGAAGTACGGTATGGGTATGGTCGTTGTCCGCAACTCCTGCCACTACGGTATTGCAGGCTACTACACCTCGATGGCAGCAGAGGCAGGCTGTGTCGGTCTGACCGGTACGAACGCACGCCCCACCGTTGCTCCTACCTTCGGTGTTGAGGGTATGTTTGGTACGAACCCCCTGACGCTCGGTGTCCCCACCGACGAGCCCTTCGACTTTAACTTCGACGGTGCTTCCTCTACTTATCAGAACGGTAAGCTCGAGTACTACGCCCGTATCGGTAAGGACGCTCCCGCAGGCGCACTTGTAAATCCTCAGGGCGAGGCATTCGTCGGCACCGCTGACGAGGCTCTGAAGGCTATGGCACGCGGCGAGGCAGCTCTCTGCACGCTCGGCGGCCCCGGCGAAGAGGGCGCAGGCTACAAGGGCTACGGCTACGCTATGTTCGTTGAGCTTCTTTCTGCGGCTCTTCAGGGCGGCAGCTACGGCAAGGCTCTTTCGGGCAAGGGCGCGAATGGCGAGAAGGTTCCGTTCCACCTCGGCCACTTCTTCATCGCGATCGACACGGATCACTTCCTCGGCGAGGACGCTTGCCGTAAGAATGCAGGCGACATCATCCGTGAGGTCCGCTCGGCAAAGAAGGCTCCCGGTGCAGATCGCATCTACTCCGCAGGTGAGAAGGAATATGAGGTTCGCCTCGCTCGTGAGTACGGTGTTCCGATCAACGAGTCGGTTCAGAAGGAAATGGAGGCCGTTCGTAACGAGCTCGGTCTCAAGTATACCTTCCCCTGGGAGGTATAATTCGAGCGCTGCTTGAATTTGAATAGAAAAAAGGGCTGTCTCCTACGTGAGACAGTCCTTTTTCTGCTTTATTAAAATCAAAGGATCGGGTATCCCGCAGCCTCGTGTGCCGCGTAAAGCTCGTCGCACATCGCAACGATCTCGTCGGTCGACAGATTTGCACCCGTGAGGGGATCCATCATTGCGGCGTTGTAGATCAGCTCCTTCTTGCCCGTAGCTGCCGCCTCGATCGTGAGGAGCTGGGTGAAGACGTTCGTTGAGTTCATTGCCGCGAGCTGGGTCGGAAGCGCACCGACGTAGGTCGGGGTGATGCCGCTTCGGTCGACGAAGCAGGGGACCTCGACGCAAGCATCGGGATGCAGGTTCGGGATCAGCCCGTTGTTGATCACGTTGCCGCCGATCTTGTAGGGAACGCCCGTGACGATCGCTTCCATAATGTGCGACGCATACTCTCTCGAGCGCGTATGCTCGACCGCATTGCCCGACATCAGGGATTCGTACTGCCCCTTCCATTTTTCGATCTGACGGACACAGCGGCGCGGATATTCGTCAAGCGGGATGTTGAATTTTTCGATCAGATCCTCGCGCCCCTGCTTAATGAAGAAGGGATTGTACTCGGCGTTATGCTCGCTCGACTCGGTGCAGTAGTAGCCGAGCTTGTCGATATAGTCGAAGCGCACCATGTCCGAGTGCTTTTCCGAAGAATTTTTTATCTTCGCACGGCGGCGGATCTCGGGGTAGAGGTCGTTGCCGTCCTTGTCGGTGATCTCAAGGAGCCACGCCATGTGGTTGATGCCTGCGATCTTCTCCTGATGCCCGTCGAGGTATTCCTCCATTTCGAGCTTCTTGAAAAGGCCCGAAACGCAGACCTGCACGCTGTGGCAAAGACCGATCGTCTTAACGCCCGTGTGTCTCTGCATATAGCCCGAAAGGATCGCCATCGGGTTCGTATAGTTGAGGAACCACGCGTCGGGGCAGACCTCCTCCATATCGCGGGCAAAATCCTTCAGAACGTGGATCGTTCTGAGGCCGCGGAAAATACCGCCGATCCCAAGCGTGTCACCGATCGTCTGACGGAGACCGTACTTCTTCGGGATCTCGAAGTCGATGATCGTGCAGGGATCGTAAAGTCCGACCTGAATGGCGTTAACGACGAAGTCCGCGCCGCGAAGCGCCTCCTTGCGGTTCTCGACGCCGAGATACTTCTTGATCGTGGCGCGTCCCTCATTGATCGACTGATTCATCTTTTCGATGAGCAGATAGGACTCCTCAAGTCTCTGACCGTCGATGTCATAAAGTGCCACCTCCATATCGTGGAAGGGTTCACACAGCATCGTGTCGCCGAGGACGTTTTTCGAGAAAACGGTGCTTCCTGCGCCCATAAACGTGATTTTCATTTTGTGCCTCCTTTGAGCTTTTGCCGACCGCGCTTCTGCAGTTCGGCTTGATTTGGCGGTTCGACATCATAAATTCTGCCGAGTTTAATTCAATTATATCAAATTTTTTCGAAAAATCCATTGCATTAGGTAACTGAAATATGGTATAATGTAACTATAAATTCGGAGAGGAGCGATCAAATGAGTCGAACGAGAGAATCCTTTTTGATGAACCGACACCTGAAGGATCTGAATCCAATCGTGTACGGACGGGAGGACTGTGCCGCGGGGCACACCTATGGACCTGCCGTGCGAAAATATACCCTCCTTCACTACGTGGAGTCGGGCGTCGGCTTTTACACCGTCGGGGGAGAGACCTACCGCGTTTCGGCGGGGGAGATCTTTCGGATCCTGCCCGGGGAAACGACGGTCTATTCTGCCGACCGAGAGGATCCGTGGCATTATCGTTGGATCGGATTTGACGGTGCGCTGTCCGATCGGTTTGCCGAGCTTCCGCCCGTTTTTCATGTGCCGAGTGGCGCGGAACGGATCTTTTTCTGCCCCTCGTCCGACGGACGGGTAAACGAATACGTGCTTGCGTCCGAGCTTTTTCTCTTTTATGCCACGCTCTTTTCGAAAGATCACGGGCGGAATATGCACTACGTGCGCCGCGTGAAGGACTACGTGCATGCGATGTATATGCAGGAAGTCAAGGTTGAGCGCATCGCCGAGCAGATGAACCTCGACAGGCGCTATCTTTCACGTATTTTCAAGGAAAAAACGGGGAAGAGTATTCAGGAGTATCTCATTTCGGTGCGAATGGAAGAGGCGGAGCGGTGTCTTATGCGTGGGTGCAGCGTTTCGGAAGCGGCGCGGCTTTCGGGATATGAGGATGCTTGTAATTTTTCCAAGATGTTCAAGTCGCGCATGGGTGTCAGTCCCTCACATTTCGCAAAGAGAAGAGAGAAGGAACAAAAAGAGGATTGACCGCACGAACGCGTGTAAAGACGCTCTGCTTTTTTCGATAATTATGATTTTTTTGTAAAAATGCAAAAAAATAACGCAATTAACTCTTGACAAACGAATGAGAAACGTGTATAATATACCAATGTGGCAGAATGTATCTGCCGCAATGTAATGAATTGTCTTTCAAACCGGCAACGCGGAGGGAGGGAAATCAAATATGGCAGAGATCAAGGTTAAAGAGGGCGAGTCGCTCGACAGCGCACTCCGTCGCTTTAAGCGTGCTACCGCTCGTTCCGGCGTTCTTACCGAGCTTCGCAAGAGAGAGCACTACGAAAAGCACAGCGTAAAGCGCAAGAAGAAGTCTGAAGCTGCTCGTAAGCGCAAGTATAAGTAATCTTCGAGCGTCGCAAACGCGCGAACATAAAAGCCTGCGGAAAAGCCGCAGGCTTTTTGTTGTTTTTATATGTCACATTTCTGAAACGCGAGCCGCTCCTCGCCGTTTTCGAGATAGATCACGCCGCAGGGGAGAAAGCCGTTTTTCAGGAGAGACCTCTGCATCGGCAGGTTGTCGCGGTGCGTGTCGATCTTGAGATTTTTACATAGGGAAAAGCCGTAGGAAAAGCAGAAGGCAGCGACACCTCGTCCGTGGCTGTCCTTTGCAACGGCAATGCGGTGGATCACGCCGTAGGGATCTTCGTTCTGCCAACAGCCCTCGTAAATTTTTTCATAGGTAGGGTCATTCCCCTCACGGTAATAGAATACGCCGAGAAGCCGCGCGGGATCGCCGTCCTCGGTGACAACGTAAAGATCCCCCGCATCGATATCCGCGCGGACGAGCCCCTCGGACGGATACCCGCCCGACCACTGCGTCTTGTTGCCGCTTTCGCGCATATATTCCCGCGCGTCTGTATAGATCGTCATAATGCTGTCAAACTCTGCGACGGTTGCCTTTCGAATTTTCATATGCGTTCCTTTCTGAGAGAGGGAGCTTTCTTTGCGAAGATAGATCCGAGTTTTTATAGGATAGCACAAGGTTGTGATGACGAAATGAGGGATATGAAAAGTTTTTTTGAACATGAGGAGAAGGCACGGCTTTTTCTTTTGAATTGATGATTTTTACAAATTGCCTATTGACTTTTAGGGGGCGATTATATTATAGTAATATATGAAGAAAGGGGGCATAAGGATGTTTAAAATTCTGATCGCGGAAGATGACAGGGAGCTACGGCAGCTCTTCGGACACGTCCTTGTGAAAAACGGCTACAGCGTGAAGGGCGTTTCGAACGGCGAGGAGGCGCTCCACGCACTCGCGGAGGATTACTTTGACCTCGTGATATCGGACATTATGATGCCTGTGATGGACGGCTATGAGCTTGTTCGGGCGCTTCGCGAGAGCGGAAGCAACATCCCCGTAATGATGATCACCGCAAAGGACGCCTTTGACGATATGCGCCTCGGCTTCCTCTCGGGCGGCGACGATTATATGGTCAAGCCCGTCAACGTGAACGAAATGGTGCTTCGCGTTGCGGCACTTCTTCGGCGCTCGCAAATGATCAGCGAACGCCGCCTGACGGTCGGCGGCACCGTGCTTGAATGCGACTCGCTGACCGTTTTTTCAAACGGAGACGGCGTGATCCTCCCGCAGAAGGAGTTTATGCTGCTTTATAAGATGGCGTCCTATCCGAACAGGATCTTCACGCGCCAGCAGCTGATGGACGATATCTGGGGCTACGGCTCGGGGAGCGATACCCATACGGTCGAGGTACACATCGGACGTCTGCGCGAGAAATTCCGCGACAATCCCGATTTCGAGATCATGACGATGCGCGGGATCGGCTATAAGGTGGTAAAAAAATGAGGACGGAAAAGCGGGAAAGAAGGCAAAGACAGCTCCGTATGCTGAAAAAGATCGGGCGGCGCACGATCGGATTTACGTGGTACTTTACGGCGATCAGTATGGCACTGATCTTCGTTTCGGTGTCGGTGGCACTGTTTATTTCCGAGCTTCTCAACAAGTATCTCGACCGAACGGTGGGCTTTACGACACCGTGGTTTCAGGTGCTGTTCAGTCTCGTGATCGCATTCGGTCTGACCGTGCTGATCGGATGGCTCATCGTGCGCCCGATCAGACGGCTTCAGGAGGCGATGGATGCAGTCGCGGAGGGAGACTTCAGCGTCTCGGTTCCGAACGGCAGTAGGATCCGCGAGATCGAAAGCATCAACCGAAGCTTTGACGTGATGGTGAAGGAGCTAAAGGCGACCGAGATCCTGCAGTCGGATTTCGTTTCGAACGTCTCACACGAGTTCAAAACGCCGCTGAACGCGATCGAGGGCTATGCGATGCTTCTTGAGGATGAAACGATCACGTCCGAGGAACGCGCGCAGTACCTTGAACGGATCCGCCTCAGCACGCAGCGGATGTCCACGCTCGTCGGAAATATCCTCCTCCTTTCAAAGCTTGATACGCAAGCGATCGACGGGCAGAAAAAAAGCTACCGCCTCGACGAGCAGCTGCGGCAGGCGATCGTCGCACTTGAGCCGAAGTGGTCGGAGAAGGGAACCGAATTCGACGTTTCACTTGACGAGGTGCATTATTACGGAAACGAAGGGATCCTGCTCCACGTCTGGATCAATCTCTTTGAAAACGCGATCAAGTTCTCTCCGCCGTTGGGGCTCGTCCGCATCTCCCTTACCCGCGCGGACGGAGAGATCGTATGCGTGATCGAGGATAGCGGTCCCGGCATCGACGAAAAGGCGAAAAAGCATATTTACGATAAATTCTATCAGTCGGATACCTCTCATAAGGAGGAAGGGAACGGGCTTGGACTTGCGCTTGTCAAGAAGGTGCTCGACCTTGCGGGCGGCAGGATCTCGGCGGAGAACCGCGCAGAGGGCGGTTGTCGCTTCACCGTTTCTTTGCCCGAGGAGAGCATCTGACGGCGAATTTTGTCGAAATCTCAACAAAAGTTGAGGTTCTGTTGAAGAAAACTTGAAATTTCTTTGTTATCATAGAACCGTAAGCATCTATACTTTTTTACGGGAGACTTTTGATATGAAGAAATATTACGCACTGTTTAACCCCTTGTCCTGCAACCGACGCGGCGCGGAGGAGGCGAAACGCCTCGACGCGATCTACGGAGCAGAGAACGTGATCTATCGTGATATGACGAAGGTGGAGGATTTCCGTTACTTTTTTGCGGAGATCCCGCTCTCCGATGAGATCATTCTGTGTGGTGGCGACGGCACGCTGAACCGTTTTATCAATGCGACGAAGGGGCTCACGATCGAGCATACGCTGCTTTATTTCCCGTGCGGAAGCGGAAACGACTTCTGGCGCGATATCGACGGCGCGGATCAGCCGCTTCCGCTGAACGAATACCTGAAGGAGCTTCCCACGGTTACGGTAAACGGGGAGGAGCATCTCTTCCTCAACGGCGTCGGCTACGGCATCGACGGCTACTGCTGTGAGGTGGGGGATATGATCCGCAGAGATAGCCCTGAAAAGAAGATCAATTATACCGCGATCGCGATCAAGGGCTGCCTCTTCAGCTATCATCCCACAACGGCATATATCACTGTCGACGGAAAGGAGTACGTGTTCAAGAAGGCGTGGCTCGCTCCGACGATGTACGGTCGGTTCTACGGCGGCGGTATGATGGCAACTCCCGTGCAGGACAGAAAGGCAGAGGGAAAAACGCTGTCGGTCCTCCTGTTCCACGGCTCGGGCAGACTGAAGACCCTGATGATCTTCCCGAAGATCTTTCGTGGTGAGCATGTGAAGCACACAAAGCACGTGGCGATGCTCACGGGCAAGGAGATCTCGGTCAGGTTTGATCAGCCGAGAGCGGTTCAGATCGACGGCGAGACGCACCTCGGTGTCACCGAATACAGCGCACGCGTACATAGTATGAGCCCTGCCTGTGCAGAATAAGGGCACGATTTGAGCGCGTGTTAAAATCAAATATCGGGTTTGTTTTGATACGATAGGGCAGGTCTGATGCGGAAGGCAGAGACCTGCCCCTTGCCCTTTTTCGAAATTTTTTCCTGCGTGAAAAAAAGAGTTGATTTATTTATGAAAGTATGCTACAATAAATAAAGAAATGAAAAAACGGGAGGAGACCGCTATGGAAACGAAAATTTCGATCATCGTGCCGATCTACAACGCGGAAAAATATCTCGAAAAGTGCCTTGACAGCTTAAAAAATCAGACCTTCCGAGAGATAGAGGTGTTGATGATCGATGATGGCTCGACCGACAGCTCTCCCGAGATCTGTAAGGGCTTTGCGGAGAAGGACCCGCGTTTCGTTCATATTCGGCAGGAAAACGCAGGCGTTTCCGCGGCGCGTAACAAGGGGCTTGAAGCGGCACACGGCGGCTATATCGGCTTCTGCGACAGCGATGACTTTGCAGAGCCCGATATGTACGAGGACCTCTATCGGCTCGTTACGGAGAACGGTGCCGACGTCGCGGTGGTCTCCTCGGTGCAAAGCGAAGATCCGCCCGACCGATCGCTTGACGGCGAGGCGGTGCAAGCCTTCAGTGGGCGCGAGGCGATCCGTGTGATGCATCACGGGGAGCTGTTTCAGGGTCAGCTTTGGAATAAGATCGTAAAAAAAGAGCTCATAGGAGAGACACGCCTTGACCCCTCGGTAACGATCTTTGAGGATATGCTCTTCCTCTGGGATCTTTTCGCACGATGTGAAAAGGTCGTATATCAAAGGATCCAACGGTACCATTATATTTATAATCCCGACTCGGCTCTGTACGGCTCGTTTCGGGAGTCCTTCCGCTCGGTGCGGACGGCAAGCATAAAAATGCTTGAAAAAATGGAGGAACGCTTCCCGAGCGACCGTCACTATGCAGAAAAGACACTTCTGCTCGGTGACTACGTGCTTACAGAAAAGCTCGCGGCAACGGGGAGACTCACGAAGGAAGAATACGCGGCACTTCGCCCCGATTTCGACCGCCTTTATACGGATGACGTGAAGGATCTTTTCAGCGACTATCACAAGAAGAAGATCGGAATGCTTCTCAGGGGACGGACGGTCTTTCAGCTTTATACAAGTCTTCGAAAGCTCTATCGGAGGATACGGCGGTAAGATATGAAAAAAATCGGAATTATCACACATTACTACGGAAACGTGAATTACGGCGGATGTCTCCAGGCTTATGCGCTCACCGAGGTGCTTCGGGAGATGGGATACGATGCGTCGCAGATCTCCTACCGTAGACGGGAGACGGCTCGCAGTCGCGACCTGAAGTCGACCGTGAAGCGCGTGATCGAAAAGGTGCTTTACGGCACTCGCTTTGAACAGCGCCGCCGCGCCTTTCGCACCTTCCGTGATGCGATCCCGCACAGCGAGAATATCTATGACGGGGAGACGGTGAAAAGTGCCGCCGATGCGTATGACGTTTTCATCACGGGAAGCGATCAGGTATGGAACTATAAGTGGTATGAGCCCGCGTTTTTCCTTGGCTTCGTCGACGGTACAAAAACAAAGCTGTCATACGCCGCAAGCCTTGGATGCTCTGCGCTGTCGGACGACGAATGCGCGAAAATGAAGGAGAGTCTGAAGGACTATACCGCGATCTCGGTGAGGGAAGAGGATGCCGTGTCGCTCCTCACAGATCTTACGGAAAAACCGATCGAGTGGACGCTTGACCCGACGCTTCTTCTGTCGCGTGACGATTGGGATGCGGTCGCATCGGAGCGAGAGGTAAAGGGGAAGTATCTCTTTTGCTACTTTCTCGGCAGGGACAAGCGCATTCGCGATCTTGCGACGGAGTATGCGAAGGAAAAGGGACTCACCGTTGTGACACTGCCGCATTTCCCGACTACGTTTGTGAAGAACGATCTCTTTTTCGGTGACAAGCGGCTTTACGGCGTATCTCCGAACGCGTTTATTTCCCTTATCAAAAATTCCGAGTGCATCTTTACCGACAGCTTCCACGCGGCGGTATTTTCAAATCTCTACGAGAAGGACTTTTTTGTGTTCGATCGCCTTGGGGCATCCGAAATGAATTCGCGCATTCTGACGCTCCTGCCGCTCTTCGGCAGCGAAGACAGATTTTGCCGCACCGAGGAGGACTTCACGCTCGGGCATCTTCTCGCCGCCGAAAGGATCGAATATAAGCGAGACGACTCCTACCTTGCACAGCTCGTCCAAAAATCACGGGATTTCCTCAAAAACGCGATCGAAAACGGAGAAACAAACGGATGAAGCTTAATCAACTGAAGATCGGTTCGCTTCTCTCCTACCTGCAAATGGGACTCGGTGTGATCGTAGGCATTTGCTACACGCCCGTTATGATCCGTTTGCTCGGACCGAGCGAATACGGCCTTTATAACACGGTGTCGTCGACCATTGCGATGATGTCGGTACTCAGCCTCGGCTTTAACAGCAGTTATATACGCTTTTACAGCAAATATAAGAAGGAAAATGACCGCGAGTCGATCTACAAGCTCAACGGACTTTTTCTGTCGATCTATCTTGTGATCGCCCTTGTGGTGCTTCTGTGCGGTATTTTTCTAACGGCAAACTTGAACCTCGTGTTTGATGAGGGACTGACCGCCGCAGAGTACGAGATCGCGCGCGTTTTGATGCTGCTCCTCACCGTCAGCCTTGCGATCTCCTTCCCGATGAGCGTGTTTTCGAGCATCATCTCGGCACACGAGCGCTTCATTTTTCTGAAGCTTCTCGGCATCGGCAAGACCGTCGTGAGCCCGCTCGTGACGCTTCCGCTCCTTCTTCTCGGATACCGATCAATCGCGATGGTGGCGGTGACGGTCAGCGTTACGCTCGCCGTCGATCTCTCGTATCTCGTCTATACGGTCTTTGTTCTGAAGCAGAGATTTCGCCTCGGCAAGCTTGAAGCGGGTCTCACCCGTTCGCTTTTTTCCTACACCGCATTTATCGCGATCAATATGCTGATCGACCAGATCAACTCGAACCTCGGCAAGGTCGTGCTTGGCAGATACAAGGGCACCGAGGCGGTCTCGATCTATTCGGTCGGATACGCGCTGTTCCATTACTATCAGATGTTCTCGGTCTCGATCTCGAGCGTGTTTACGCCGCGCATCCACGCGATCGTGAGAACCGTGGGAGACAATAAGAATTGGCTTCGAAAGGAGCTTACCGCCCTTTTCATTAAGGTCGGACGCATTCAGTTTCTCATTCTCGGGCTTGTCGCAAGCGGAGTGATATTCTTCGGAAAGCCCTTTATCGTTTCCTTCTGGGCAGGGGAGGGCTACCGTGAATCGTATTACGTTGCGGTCCTTTTGATCCTCTCGATCTCGGTCGCGCTCATTCAGAACCTCGGGATCGAGATCCAAAGAGCCGAAAACAAGCACCGCTTCCGCAGTATCGTCTACGGCGGAATGGCACTTCTGAACCTCGGTATGATGGTCGTCTTTTCGCAGATGTACGGGGCGATCGGTGCGGCGATCGGAACGGCGGTGTCACTCGTCGTTGCGAACGGGCTCGTGATGAATATTTACTACCATAAACGGTGTTATATCGATATCATCGCATTCTGGAAGAGCATCGGACGCCTGTCGGTTGGGCTTCTCTTGCCGATCGGTGTCGGAATCGCACTGAATTACCTCCTCGACCTCGACCGCATCCGTTATCTTCTGCTCGGTATCGTGGTCTACACGGCGGTCTACTGCCTGTCGATGTGGTTTACGGCGATGAACCGCTCCGAAAAGGAGCTTCTGCTAAAGCCCATGAGAAAGATACTGTCCGTGTTCAAACGGCGAGGGGAGAAGGTATGATCAAAATTGTATCAAAGGATCGGTGCTGCGGCTGTCACGCCTGCGCGACGGTCTGCCCGAGATCCGCAATCACGATGAATGCGGACCGAGAGGGCTTCCTTTATCCGAAGGTCGACACCGACCTTTGCGTCGAATGCGGACTTTGCGAGAGGGTATGTCCGCTGAACCATACGGCAAAGCCGGATGAAGGGAAGAAGCCCTCGGCGTACGCGGCAAAAAACAAGGACGAAGCGGTTCGCCGTCTCAGCTCCTCGGGCGGCGTGTTCACCCTTCTCGCAGAGCGCGTGCTTGACGCGGGCGGCGTTGTGTTCGGCGCCGCATTTGACGGCGCACGGCGCGTTCACCATATTGCCGTAGAAAAGAAGGAGGATCTCGCACTTCTGCGCGGCTCGAAGTATCTGCAAAGCCGTATCGGAGACTGCTACCGTCGTGCGAGGGAATACCTGAATGCAGGAAGGACCGTACTTTTCAGCGGTACACCCTGCCAGATCGGAGGACTTCGCTCGTACCTCGGGAAGGACTACGAAAATCTCATTTGTCAGGATATCATCTGTCACGGTGTGCCTGCATCCGTAACGTGGGAAAAGGCGCTTATCGAATATGAGAAAGCCTTCGGCGCGGCGGTCACGGACGTTTCCTTCCGCTCGAAATCGTCGGGATGGCACGGCTACTCGCTGTCTCTTACCCTTGCGGATGGGCGTGTAGAGGAGATCTCACACGGAGACGTACCGTACATGACGGCGTTTATCAGAGACCTCTGCCTCCGTCCCTCCTGCTACGCGTGCGGATTTAAGGGGCTTTCCCGCGCGTCCGATCTTACGCTTGCCGACTTCTGGGGGATCGAAAAGGTTCTTCCGCACATGGATGATGACAAGGGCACGTCGCTCGTGTTCGTTCATTCGGAGCGCGGCGCGGCACTTCTTCGGGAGATCTCCCAAAAGATCGAGCTCGAAGCGGTCGACGCAGCGGATGCGGTAAGGCATAATCCGTCGATGCTTCATTCGGCAAGAGACGGAGGGAGGCGCGAGGCGTTTATGAGAGAAGCGGAGACGATGCCTCTTCAGCGTGCGGTCAGAAGGCATACGAAAAAAACGCCCGTTGAACGTCTGAAGATGCTTCTTCGGAAAATACTTCGGCGCGTATAGCACCGAGCAGATCGGCTCACACGGTGGGCCGATTTGATTTTTTTGAAAAAATTTCAAAATTATTCATTTTTTGTGCCTCAGGAATAGGTGGGGGGGTATTGACAGCCATTTTTTCGCGTGTTATAATGCATTCAGTGACAGACAAAGCGGAATTCTGCAGATCTGCTTCAGATGTTGCTTGGTTCCCTCATTCTCTTTGCCTTGGGGGACAACGCGAAGGTCAGTCGACAGCCTTAGCTTTGAAAAAAGGATTTTTCGATTTTGCAATTTGAGAACCGAGGGGCGCCGTGTATCATAGCGCCTTTTTCGGTAGAAAGGAAAACAAAATATGAAAACCAAAATTTTCAAAGTCCTGTCTTTTTTGCTCGTTCTTTTGCTTCTTCTGACCGCCTGTGCAGGCGGCAATAACCCCGCAGAGACCACCGATGGCGGCGCGAGTGATACCACCACGGGCGGCGCAGGCGGCGGGGAAACCGAGACGCCTGACGAGGATCTTCCCATTTCGGTGAAGGGCGATAGCTATCCCCTCACCGTTCGTGATTTTCTCGGTGACGAGACCGTCCTCGACAAGAAGCCCGAGCGTGTAGCCGTTCTTTCGGGCGCACCGCTGAACATCTGGTATGACGTCGGCGGCAAGTCGGTCTGTACCTCTACGATCTCAAGTAACCTGAAGGTCGTGAAGGAATACGAAGAGGAGATCAAGGCGCTCCCCACGATCGGTAAGGTCACGAGCGTCAATCTGGAAGCGATCGTCGGATATGAGCCCGATCTCATCATCGCACAGGAAAACTCGCAGAGCGAGGTCATCGTGAGCCTCCGTCAGATGGGCTACAAGGTCATCACCACCTATCTGCGCGACTATGATGACGTGGTCGCGACCTACCGCGCATTCGGTAAGATCGTCGGCAACGAGGAGCTTGCAGAGCAGAAGGTAGCGGCGCTTGAAGCGCGTTACGATGCGCTTCTCGATAAGGTCCCCACGGAGGGAAAGACCGTTGTGATCCTTTATCTCACCTCGAAGAAGCTTCAGGTCAAGCTTGACGGAAGCATTGCGGGTATCATCGCAAAGGATCTCGGTCTTAATAACATCGCGTCGGGGCTTTCTCCGATCGAGGAGGGCGGCGAAAACGCAACGCTCGACATCGAGTACCTTGTGGAGAAGCAGCCCGATATGATCCTCGTTACGAGTATGATCTCGGACAACGAGACCGCAAAAAGCACGATGCAGGAGCATCTGACGACGAACACCGCATGGCTCGGTGTAGAGGCGGCACAGAACGGCAACATCGTTTATCTGCCGCAGGAATACTTCCTCTACAATGCAGGCCCGTATTTCGACGAGTCGCTCCGCTTCATGGCGTGCAGCGTCTACCCCGATATCTACGGAGAGGTCAGCGAGTGGTACGGTCAGTGATGCACCGAAAAGCATCACAGTAAGTTTTGGTAATTCAGGAAGCAGGATATGGAACAGAAGCCGATCAAGAT
Organism: Eubacteriales bacterium; assembly: GCA_045589215.1. Lineage (GTDB taxonomy): Bacteria > Bacillota > Clostridia > Oscillospirales > CAG-272 > JAZNOQ01. Next base: position 14,283 of record JAZNOQ010000028.1, on the reverse strand, counting down.
CGGATTTCGCGACAAGGTCCCATATAAATTACTGATCATCGGAATTCTTGCGGCGCTTTGCGTCGCAGGGTTCCTGATCAGCAACGGAACGGGAACGATGAAGATCAGTCCGTCGCGGATCTTTGAAGTTATCTTTCATAACGACGGATCGCCGCAGTGGATGGTCATATGGAACATCCGCCTGCCGCGTGTGATCCTCGGGGCTCTCGTTGGGATCAATCTCGCACTGTCGGGCGCGATCCTTCAGGGCGTGATGGGCAACCCGCTTGCCGATCCCGGTGTCATCGGTATTTCGTCGGGCGCGGGACTTTTCGGAATTTTCATTCTGATCGTCCTTCCGCAGTATCAGAGTCTTGTGCCGATCGCGGCGTTCCTTGGTGCGATGCTTGCGGCGACGATCATATACAGCCTTGCGTGGAAGGGCGGGATCCAACCGATCCGCGTCATTCTTGCAGGCTCTGCGGTCTCCGCGATGTTCGGCGCGGGCATATCCGCAACCCTCGTTTTTTACAGCGACCGCGTCGCGGGGGCACTCGATTTTATGAACGGCACGCTCTCGGCGAGAAGCTGGCCCGACGTAAAAATGATCCTTCCGTACACGGTGCTCGGTCTTGTTTGCGTGCTTTTCATGTCACGTAAAATGAACATACTGATCCTCGGAGATGACGTTGCACGCGGGCTTGGGCTTAACGTAGAGCTTACCCGGCTTGCCTTCACGGCACTTGCGGCACTCCTTGCGGCGTCGGCTGTTTCAGCGGTCGGACTGCTCGGATTTGTCGGGCTCATCGTTCCGCACACGGTGCGGCTTCTGATCGGCAACGATTACAAATATATGTTCCCGGCGTCTGCTCTTCTCGGCGCGGCACTCGTGATGTTCAGCGACACCTTCGCGCGAACGGTGATGAGTCCGATCGAGATCCCCGTCGGCATTGTGATGGCGATCCTCGGCGCGCCCTTCTTCCTCTACCTCCTCAGGAAAGGATGAGTGACGCGATGAACCAAAACGAAAAAATTCTTGAGGTGCGGGGCGTTTCTGCGGGATATAAAAACAATCCCGTCCTCGAAAACGTGGATCTTACGGTCGAACGCGGCAAGGTTTATTCGATCATCGGCCCGAACGGATGCGGCAAGACGACGCTCCTTCGCGTGATGAGCCGAAGCATGAAGCCGATGGGCGGCAAGGTCTTACTCGACGGAAGTGATATCTTCCGCACGAATACGAAAAAGGTCGCGCGGAAAATGGCGATCCTCGCACAGTCGAACGCCACGATGAGTGACGTGACCGTCAGAAAGCTCGTTTCCTACGGAAGATACGCCCACAAGGAATGGTGGCAGGGAAACGCGGCGGAGGATACGGATATTGTTGATTGGGCGATCCGAAGAACCAACCTTTCGGGGTATGAGGAGAGAAAGATCAATACGCTGTCGGGCGGAGAACGCCAACGCGCGTGGATCGCAATGTCTCTCGCGCAAAAGCCCGAGCTTCTGCTCCTCGACGAGCCGACGACCTACCTTGACATATCTCATCAGCTTGAGATCATGGAGCTTGTGTCGGCACTCAACCGTGAGGAGGGGATCACGATCCTCATGGTGCTGCACGATATCAATCACGCGGCGCGGTATTCCGACGAGCTTGTCGTGATGAAGGATCACGGTATTTACAGGCAGGGAGATCCGTGGGAGGTGCTGTCCTCGGGGGACGTGCTTTCGGACGTTTTCCGCATTGAAGCCGAGATCACGCGCGACACAGAAACCGGGAAACCGATATTTTATGCGAAAAAAGTAAAGGGTGGCTGATGCTCCAAAATCGGGAGATCATCAGCCTCCCGATTTGTGTTTTTTTCGGGAAACGAAAAAAGCCCGAAATTCCCCCGAATTTGCTCTGAATTTACGTAGAAAGGACTCTTTTTACAGGATGAAGCTTACGTTTGTGACCGTCTCTGTGACGGCGGTAAAAAGGCTGATCGAGGCGGAACGCGTACTCGCAGAGAGCGATCCGTCGGCACTTGACCTCAAGGTCTATTATGCCGTAGACGAGATCGGCAAAGAGAAAAGGGAACGGCTGATCCGCGATCTCGCGACCGCAGACTTTGCCTTCGTTGACCTGATGGGTGCATCTCTCTCGGTGCGCCGCGCGGTCGACGAGGGGCTTTCGTGCTGCCTCGGTCATATCCTTCCGTACGGAAGCGGTGCGAAGGATTTCCTTCGTCTCGGCTCTCTTACCGCAGAAGTACTTGACAAAATGTCCGCAGGGAAGAAATCACGGATGAAGGCGGTCAGTGAGAAGTCGACCGTAGAAACGGACATCCTCTCTCCCGAGACCGCGCGTGACGTGCGGAATTACTCCTATATTCTGCGCTACTTCAAGATCGGGGACAGGGAAAGCATTGAAGATCTTCTCCGCTTTATCCTTTCGGAATACGGCGGGATGAAGGAGATCGGAAATGTGGACGAGCCGCGCGAGGTCTCACCCGTTTCGATCACACTTCCCGACGGAATGGTCAAGTTCGATAGCTTCAAGGAATTTTCCGAGGCGCACGGATGGGATATGGAGCGCGGAACGGTCGTGATGCTTTTTTACGCGCATCTTTACCCGACCGACACCTCGTCGTGCGTCGCGGAAATTATGCGCCGTATGGAACGCACTCTGAACGTATTGCCGATCGCAATGTCGGGCGCAAGCCCCGAAAGCGTCGAAACGCTTCGCGGTATTCTCACAAAGGAATTGCCGAAAGCCCCCGACGTGATCCTCAATTTTATGTCCTTCCGTCTCGGTGCGGGTCCGATGGGCGGTGCCGCAGAGGAGGGAACGAAGCTCCTGCGTGAGATCGGTGCGCCCTATCTGCACCCCTTCTTCCTGTCGCGGCGAACGGTCTCCGAATGGGAAAGCTCGGTGCAGGGCTGTACCTCGACCGAGATCATGATCTCGATGCTGATGCCCGAGCTCGACGGATCGATCTATACGATCCCCGTCGGCGCGATGTGCGAGCCGAAAACGGATCGCCGATTTGACGTCAGTGTCGAGGAGCTGACCGTGATCGACGAGCGCGTCGATCGGCTTTGCACGATCGTTGAAAAACAGATCGCGCTCCGCAGAAAGCAAAATGCGGAGAAGCGCGTGGCACTCATCTGTTATAACTACCCGCCCGGAGAGGACAATCTCTTCGGCGGAGCTTTTCTCGATACCTTCACGTCGGTGTCAGAGATCTTCGCACGGCTGAAGAAGGAAGGCTATACGGTAGGGGACGTCACGAAGGAGGATCTCCTCGCACACTTCACGGCGGGCAAGGCGGTCAACTCGGGGAGATTCGCCTCGGGAACAGACGGAATGATCCTCTATCCCGCGAAAAAATATACCCCCGACGACGCGGTCACGGAAAAGTGGGGTAAATCCCCCGGAACGGTGATGGTCGAGGGCAGGGATTTCCTTATCCCGGGAATGATCTCGGGGAACGTTTTCGTCGGACTTCAGCCCGCAAGAAGCGGAGAAGGGAGCGAGGGCGCGAGCTATCACGATAAAGATCTCCCGCCGCACCATCAGTACGTTGCGTTCTACGAGTGGCTCCGCGAGGAGTTCAAGGCCGATGCGGTCGTACACGTCGGAACGCACGGAACGCTCGAATTCCTCCCCGGGAAGGAGGCGGGAATGAGCGGGAAGTGCTATCCCGACCGCCTGCTCGCGGGACTTCCGCACATTTATCTTTACTACTGCGGTAACCCTGCAGAGTCAACGATCGCAAAGCGCCGCTCGCACGCCCTGACGGTCGGATATCAGCCGCCTGTGTTTGTTGAGGGCGGGCTGTACGGCGGTCACGCGACGCTTGCGGAGGAGCTGAACAACTACCGTCAGGCACTTCATCTTGCACCGCAGAGTGCGCCCGACGTGCTTGCGCGGATCAGGACGCTTGCAGAGGAGCTGAAGCTCTCGACAGACACGGAGGAGCTTGAAGAGGAGCTCTACCGTATGGAGCATAGTCTCATACCGAGGGGACTTCACGTCTTCGGCACACCGTACACGGAGGAGGAGGAGAACGAGTATCTCTCGGGACTCCGCAAATCCTTCGGCGGTGACGTCGACGAAAGCACCGTCAGAGAGGCGTGCCGTGAGAATTGCGAGATGCAGAGCCTCCTCGCTGCCTTGTCGGGCGAATATATCCCCGCGCGCCTTGCGGGTGACATATACCGAAACCCCGCAGTGCTTCCCGCAGGCTATAACCTCTATCAGTTCGACCCGAAGCTCGTGCCGACGGCAACTGCATACGAGCGAGGCAAGAGGATCGCGGAGAATACACTCGAGGCGTACAAAAAGGAAGCGGGCGCATATCCGTCCTCCGTCGCGGTCGTTCTGTGGGGGCTTGAGACCTCACGCACGCAGGGCGAGACCTTTGCGCAGATCCTCACCTATCTCGGCGTTCGCCTCATCGCCTCGGCGCGCGGACGGAAATATGAGATCATTCCGAAGGGGGAGCTTCTGCGGCCGCGTATTGACGTGACCGTGAACATCTGTGGCTTCTTCCGCGATATGTATCCGAACCTCATCGACACGCTGTCCGACCTTTTTGAGGAGATCGCCGCACTCGATGAAAGCCCCGAGGAAAATCACCTGAAGGCGCACGCGGATGCTCTCTACGCAGAGCTGATACGGAAGGGGCTTCGCGAGGAGGACGCGAAAACGCTTTCGGTCTCCCGCATCTTCGGCCCTGCCGAGGGGCAGTACGGAAGCCGACTTACGAAGTTCTTCCAGAACCACGGTTGGGAAACGGAGGAGCAGCCCGGAGAGGTCTTTGCCGACCGCGTCAGCCACGTCTACAACCGCCGTATGCGCGGCGTTTCTGCGGACGGACTGTATGAGGAGCAGCTTCGGTGCGTTGATATCGTCTCTCAGCTTCGCAGCTCGAACGAATACGAGATCACCGATCTCGACCACTACTTCGAATATTTCGGAGGGCTTTCGAAATCGGTCGAGCGTGTGCGGGGCGAAAAGGCGAAAATGTACATCACGGATACCGCAGGTAAGGAGCTGTACACCGAAACGGTCGATAAGTCGATCGCGCGCGGTATCCGCACCCGTGTCCTGAACCCGAAGTGGATCGACGGAATGCTTGCACATTCGGCTCACGGTGCGCAAGAGATCTCCGACCGATTTGAAAATATCATGGGACTTGCCGCAACCACGGGAAGTGTCGACGAGTGGATCTATAACGAGCTTGACGCGAAATACGTCGAGGACGAAGCGATGCGCCGCCGCATGACCGAAAACAATCCCCACGCGTATATGAAGATCCTTGAACAGATGATGGAGTACAGCGACCGCGGCTATTGGGATGCAACCGAGGAGCAGCTCGAACGAATTCGAAGCTGCTACCTTGAACTTGAAAACGACTTGGAAGGTACGATATGAAGAAACAACCGAACTACCCCTTTTCTGCCATTGTAGGGCAGGAGGATATGAAAAGAGCGCTCATTCTGAACGTCATTTCGCCGAGCATCGGCGGCGTGCTGATCCGCGGAGAAAAGGGAACGGCGAAATCGACCGCCGTTCGCGCCCTTGCAGACGTGATGCCGATCCGACAGGAGGTCGAGGGATGCCGTTTTTCCTGCGATCCCGAGGATCCGTCCCACCTTTGTGAGGAGTGCCGCGCGCGGGGAGAGAGAACGAGTAAGAAAGGGCGGATGCGCGTCGTAAACCTGCCCGTCAGTGCGACCGAGGACCGCGTTGTCGGAACGGTCGACATTGAGCACGCCCTGAAGCACGGAGAAAAACGCTTTGAAGCGGGCATCCTTGCCGATGCGAACCGCAATATCCTCTACGTGGACGAGGTCAATCTTCTCGACGATCACGTCGTCGACCTTCTGCTTGACGCCGCCGCGATGGGCGTGAATTCGATCGAGCGTGAGGGCATCTCCTACGCACATCCGTCGCGCTTTGTCCTGATCGGAACGATGAACCCCGAGGAGGGCGATCTTCGTCCCCAGCTTCTCGACCGCTTCGGACTTGTTGTCGACGTCGCGGGTGAGAGTGACACGAGGCAGAGAATGGAGATTGTCAAGAGACGGCTTTCCTTTGAAAGCGATCCCGATGCCTTTGTAGAGAGCTATACGGACGAGCAGGAAGCGCTTGGACGCCGCATCAAGGAGGCACAGGAGCGACTTTCGGGCGTTACGTATTCGGATGCCTGCCTCCTTGCAGTTGCCGAGCTTGCGATCGCGATCGGTGTGGACGGTCACCGCGCCGATATCACCGTGCTGAAGGCGGCGATCGCAAACGCCGCGTACAGAGGAAGCGACCGCGTTGAAAAGGAAGATATTCTCGTTGCCGCGCGCCTTGCGCTTCCGCACAGAATGCGCCGCCGTCCGTTTGAGGAGGGCGTGATCGACCTTGACGAGATCTACGCACGCATCGAAGCCTATGAGATCTGAGGTTTATCCCTTCAGCGCAGTCGTCGGGCAGGAAAAGCTCAAGCGAGCTCTTCTCCTTTGCCTCGTCCATCCGAGGATCGGCGGCGTGCTTGTGAGCGGAGAAAAGGGAAGTGCGAAATCGACGCTTGTCAGGGGACTGCCCGAGCTTTTTCCGTCGCGGCGGCTTTGTGAGCTTCCGCTGAACGTCACCGCCGACCGACTTGTCGGAAGCATTGACGTCGAGGCGATGATGAAGGAGGGGCGGCGCGCGTCCGAGCGCGGGATCCTCTCAGAGGCAGACGGAAACATTCTTTACGTGGACGAGATCAATCTTCTCTCCGAGCATATTGCGAATATCCTTCTCGAGGTCTCCTCAAGCGGCGTAAATCGCATTGAAAGAGAAGGACTTTCCGAGGAACAGCCCGCGCGCTTTGCGCTCATCGGTACGATGAACCCCGAGGAGGGACAGCTACGGGGGCATCTGCTCGACCGCTTCGGAATGTACGTTGCGGTGTCGGGCGAAAAGGATCCCGCGAAGCGATGCGAGGTGCTGCGGAGACGGCTGCTTTATGAAAACGATCCGATCGCCTTCCGCGCGTCGTGGCAAAAGGAGACCGATGCACTGCGCGAAAAGGTCGAAGCGGCAGTAATGCTGCTACCCTCGGTAGAGGTCGGGGAGGATGCATTGCGCTTTTCGGCAGAGCTTGCCCGAACGGGCAACTGCGCGGGACACCGCGCCGAATTGATCCTCACCGAGACGGCGCGCGCGATCGCAGCACTCGACGGACACACCGAGGTCCATGAAAACGAGATCCGAGAAGCCGCACAGTACGTGCTTCCGCACCGCATCCGCGAAGCGATCGAGCTTCCGCCTCCGAATTTCGAGGAGGAGATGCCCCCCGAGGAGCAGAGTGAAAGCGAGCCGCCCGAGCGGCACTCGGAGCAGGAGCTGAAGGAGCCCGAAATGCAGTCGAGCCAAAGCACGCCGCAAAGCGGTGCAGACCGCGACAGCGGAAGCGATGTCGAGGAGATCGAAAGCATTCCGCTTGAGCTTCGTTTCGTGGAGGCAAAAAGCGCATCGGGAAGCGGAAAGCGTGCCAAGGTCAGAAGCGGTACGGCGCGCGGACGCTATATCCGCGACCGTATTCCGAAGGAAAAGGCACGCGATATCGCACTCGACGCGACGATCCGTCAGGCAGTTCTTCATCCGAAACGAGAGGGCGAAACGCTTGCTGTGACGGTGCGAAGCTCCGACATCAGGGAGAAGGTGCGCGAGCAGCGCACGGGTGCGACGATCTTATTCTGTGTGGATGCAAGCGCCTCGATGGGCGTCGGAAAGCGTATGGCGGCGGTGAAGGGAGCAGTCCTTTCTCTTCTGACCGACGCGTATCAGAAGCGCGACACGGTGGGGATCCTCACCTTCCGCGGAGAGGACGCGAGGCTCGTTCTGCCCCTCACGCGAAGCGTCGACCTTGCGACAAAATGCCTTTCCTCAATGAGAACAGGCGGAAAAACGCCGCTTTCGGCAGGGCTGACACGGTCGTACGAGCTCTTAAAGGCGGCGCGGGCGCGGAATAAGGAGATCCTTCCGTATATCATCCTGCTGTCGGACGGGCGTGCAAACGTCTCGATGGCGGGGGGAGATCCCTTCGAGGAGGCGGTGGAGATCGCCTCGCGCATCGTCGGGGAGAAGATCAATCTGCTTCTTCTTGATACCGAAACCGGACGCATCCGCTTCGAGCTTGCAAAAAAGCTCGCAGAAAGATCGGGATGCGAATACGTGAAGCTGTCCGAGCTGTCGGGCGGCGAGATCGAGCGCCGCGTCAAGGACTTTATGGGTGTTCGGTAAATAGAAAAGGACTGAGTCATGCGGCTCAGTCCTTTTTGCTCTCTTTGGATATATCAATACTTCGTGAGACAACCCTCGGTGATGGTCGTCGAGACCGTTGCTTCAACGCCGTCGCGCACGACCGTGATCGAAACGGTGTCCCCGACGCGTACGTCAAGCATCGCGTCGATCAGGTGATGCTGACGGGTGACGGACACGGTCTTCTCTCCGATCGTGATGCTCTTAATGACGTCATTCGCCCGGAGGATGCCCTCGGCAAGTCCTCCGCTTGTGACCTCGTGTACGCTGATCTCCTCAACACGCACGAGCATACCGCTTTCGGTGTCGTAGACGGTCGAGTGCGCGGTCGTTGTGATCGTAACGCCGAGAATGCCGCGCATCACCGACGTGCAGTCCTTTCCGTAGCAGTAATCGATGATGTTATCGGCAATTGCACGCGCGACACTCGAGGGAATTGCGTATCCGATGCTCTCGATCTGCGTGCTTGTGATCTTTGCGTTGATGATGCCGATCAGCTCGCCCTTATCGTTGAAGAGCCCGCCGCCCGAGTTTCCCGCATTGACGGGCGTATCGGTGCGGATCACGCGGAAGGATACCTCCCCCGAGTTGTCGCTTGCCGTCATCGTGATGTATTCGGAATCCACACTGACGATACCTCTCGTGACCGAAATTCCACCGAGATCGGTCGCAGATGGGTTACCGATCGCGAGGGTGGTCGTGCCGGGGAAGACCTTGTCGGAGTCACCGACCGTTACGGCAGCCGCACTGCCGTTCGCGTATGCGTTCTTCAAAACCTCGCTCTTGTCGACACGCAAAACGGCAATGTCGTAATTCGCAGAGCCGCCCACGAAGGACGCGGGAATTGCGTACGCCTCGTCCTCCATTCCGTAGAGATAAACGTAGATCTTATCGCTGACGTGGGTTTCCGTATTGCTGTTACTGTCATATATAACGTGGTAATTGGTGACGATAAATGCGCTTCCGTCCGCACCGAGCTTATAGATCACGCCCGAGCCCGTGGTGTAGTAGGTCTGTGTCGACGGAATGGGATTCCAGAAGGAATTGCCGCCCGTCGTCATTTCGAAGGTGCAGTAGATGCTGACCGCCGAGCGAAGGCCTTGTGCCGCGGCAAAGGCAACGCCTTCCGATCCGTCGTTTACGATCGTAACGCTCGTGCCGCCCGTGGGATTACCCGTAGCGGTGCCGCCATTGCTTATCCCGCCGCCGATATTCGTTCCCGTGGTCTCCTTCTCCTCGTTCTCGGAAAGGTCACCGTCGAAGGAGAACAGCCCGTATGTGAAGGTTGAGCAGGAAACGAGGGAGAGGGAAGCGAGAAGTATGCAAAGCAGCAAAACAAAGGAGATCGCGCGAAAGCTTTTTTTGTTTTGTTTCATAATCAGTATTCCTTTCTTTCGGTACGGGGACACGCCCGTGCTTTTTTCTGCGCGGAGGCCGTACCGTGAATTCATCCGAATTATACTCCGTATCCCTTAACTCCGTCTAAAGGTTTTGTAAATTTTTTCAGTATTTGACCCCAAACGAGAAAAATTTACAAAAAAGAGCATATTCGAAAGCAAATAAAAGCACGGGCTGTCTCATTGAAACAGCCCGTATAATATTTTTTGGCATTACTTCCGATATTCCTCAGCAAGCGCCTTGAAGGCGGGCAAAGCGCGCTCAATGCGTCCCTTGTCCACACAGTAGGCGATACGGACGTAGCCCTTGACACCGAAGTCGTCGCAGGGCACGACAAGGATCTCGTGCTTCTTTGCTTTTTCACAGAATGCAGCAGCATCGTCCTCGAGCGCCTTCACGAAAAGGTAGAAGGCACCGTCGGGCTTTACGCATTCATAGCCGTAGGAGGTAAGGCTTTCGAGCAAAAGGTCGCGGTTCTCCTTGTAAACGTCCACGTTGACGGTGACGTCCACGTTGCGTCCGACCACCTGCTGAAACAGGCTCGGCGCACAGACGAAGCCGAGTGAGCGTCCCGCGCCGCAAACGGCGAGATACAGCTTATCCGCATCCTGCATCATCGGAGAAACGGCGATGTATCCGATGCGTTCGCCCGGAAGGGAGAGCGACTTCGAATAGGAGTAGCACACGAAGGTGTTCTCGTAATAATTCATCAGATACGGAACCGATACGTCACCGTAAACAAGCTCGCGATAGGGTTCGTCAGCAATCAGATAGATGGCGTGTCCGATCTCGCGCGACTTCCGCTGAAGGATCTCGCAAATGCCGCGGACGGTCTCCTCGGAATAGACCACACCCGAGGGGTTGTTCGGGGAATTGACGATCACAGCCTTGGTTTTTTCGGTGATCCTCTTTTCAAAGTCGGAAAGATCGACCTGGAAGGTCTTTTCCATCGGAGTGGATACCACAAGCGTCGCTCCCGCGTTTTCTGCAAATACGCGATATTCGGTGAAGAAGGGCGCGAACACGATGCATTCGTCCCCCTCGTTTACGATCGCCTTCAGGGTGACGGTGAGGGATGCGGCGGCTCCGCAGGTCATATAGATCAGGTTCGGGGAGATCTTCACACCGTGGCATTTTTCGATATGTCCCGCGATCGCGGCACGCACGTTCGCGTCACCCTGCGCGGAGGTATATCCGTGCAGAAGGGTAGAGTCTGCGTTTTCGAGCAGATCCTTTATGGTATCGGAGATCGCGCGCGGCGGTTCGACGCTCGGGTTGCCGAGGCTGAAATCAAACACGCGATCCGCACCGATCTCAGCGGCGCGCTTCTTGCTGTACTCAAAGATCTCACGGATCACCGAGCGGCGGCTGCCGAGACCGTACATTTTTTCGTTGTACTGCATCGTCCTATAACCCCGTATTACATATTTGCAACGTCCTCGGAGGAGAGGAACGAGGTGCCATAGTCCGAGAAGATCTTCTCGGCAGAGGCAAGATCCGAGGTCTTGATGACAACGGATGCTTCCGCACCGTCGATCGACAGGCCGTACATATATTCAACGCTGATGTTGTTTTTTGCAAGGATCTCCATCAGCTTCTGCAGACTGCCCGACTTGTGCGAGATCTTGACGATCAGGACGTCGGTCAGCATCGTGGAAAAGCCGCTTTCCGAGAGCTTCTCCTTGCAAAGCTCGGGGTGGTTCACGATCAGACGGAGCAGACCGTATTCGGTGGTATCGGCAAGGCTCAGGGACAGGATGTTAACGCTGTTTTCCTTCAGAACGTTCAGGACCTCACCGAGGCGTCCCTGACGGTTTTCAATAAAAACGGAAAGTTGTTTTGCAGCCATAATAATCTCCATTCTGCCGCATCGGAGCGGCACAAATAAAATTTAAAATCAGTAGAGCTTGCGGTTGTCGATCACGTGGACGGCCTTGCCCTCACTGCGCTTCAGTGTCTGGGGTTCGACCAGCTTGATCTTGGCGTTCAGACCGAGTGCCTGCATGATCACGTGGCCGACCTTCTTTGTGAGGTTCTCAAGACCGCGGATCTCGTCGGGAATGTGCTTCGGATCGATCTCGACCTGGATCTCCAGCGTGTCAAGATTGTTGACACGGTCAACGATCATCATGTAGTGCGGCGAGACCTCCTCCACCTCAAGCAGTGCGGCTTCGACCTGGCTCGGGAAAACGTTGACTCCGCGGATGATGAGCATATCGTCCACGCGTCCCTTGAAGCGGCTGATGCGCGCGCTCGTTCTGCCGCAGGAGCAGGGCGTGCGATCGATGCTGGTCAGATCCTTGGTGCGGTAACGCAGGAGGGGAAGCCCTTCCTTCGTAAGCGTGGTGAATACAAGCTCGCCCGTTTCGCCGTCTGCGGCGGGCATCATCGTTGCGGAATTGATGATCTCGGGATAGAAGTGATCCTCACAGACGTGGAGGCCTGCGTGTGCATCACAGTCGCAGGCAACGCCGGGACCCATGACCTCGCTGAGACCGTAGATATCATACGCCTTGATGCCGAGACGCTGCTCGACCTCGTGGCGCATATTCTCGGTCCAGGGCTCTGCACCGCAGATCGCTTTTTTCAGCTTCAGCTGTTCGATCGCGCCCTCCTCGGCAAGCAGCTCGGAGAGGTGAAGCAGATAGGAGGGGGTGCAGGCGATGGCGGTCGCGCCGAAATCGAGCATCATCGTGGTCAGCTTTTTGGAGTTGCCCGTGCTCATCGGAACGACCATCGCACCGATCTTTTCCGCACCGCCGTGCGCACCGAGACCGCCCGTAAAGAGGCCGTAGCCGTAGGCGATCTGAATGATATCGGATTTCGTGACACCTGCCATCGTGAGGCAACGCGCCACACATTCCGACCAAATGTCAAGGTCGCGGCGCGTGTAACCGACGACGGTTGCCTTGCCCGTCGTGCCGCTCGATGCGTGTACACGCACGATCTGCGACTGCGGAACGGCAAAAAGTCCGAAGGGGTAGTTGTCGCGCAGGTCGTCCTTCGTGGTGAAGGGAAGCTTTACAATGTCCTCGATGCCTTTGATGTCACCGGGGAGCAGACCGAGCTCCTGCATCTTTTTGCGGTAGAAATCCACATTGTGATAAACGTAATCCACCAGCTTGACCAGACGCACACTCTGCAGGGCGGTCATCTGATCGCGGCTCATACATTCTTTGGTTTCGTTCCAGATCATAAATGCTCCTTATTTTTCGTATCCCGCGAGGAAGGCCTTCTGGTTGAGTGCCACGGTCTTCGGGGGAACGGTTTTTTCGATCATAGAAAGCCAATCCTCCTTCGAAAAGGGAAGGAAACGCGCGGCGAGACCGAGCACCACGGAGTTCAGCACTTTGCTGTTTCCGAGAGAGATCGCGATCTCGTTTCCGTTGACTGCGTGTACCTCGTGGTCCTTTTCAAGTCCCTCAAGGATCTCCGAGGGGTACTCCTTTGCACCGATCACGACGGTCATGGGATCTATACGGCAATCGTTGACGACGATGACACCGTCCTTCTTCAGAAAATGTGCGTAACGCAGTGCCTCAAGTCTCTCAAAGGAGATCAGCATATCCACATCCCCCTCCTCGACAACGGGCTCAAATACGCGCTCGCCGTATCGGACGAAGGTCACGACGCTTCCGCCGCGCTGTGCCATGCCGTGTACCTCGGAAAGCTTGACGTCGTAGCCTGCCTGCAGGGCGGTCTTTCCGATGATGCGGCTGGTGAGCAGCGTGCCCTGACCGCCGACACCGACAACCATAATATTCATATTCTTCATTTACTTTTCCACCTTATTGATCGCATTGAATTTGCAGTAGCTTTGGCAAAGTCCGCAACCGTTACACATCGTGCGGTCGATCTTGATACCATCGGGCGTTTTTGTCAGAGCGGGGCAACCGATGCGCATACACGCACCGCACTTCTTGCATTTTTCGGTATCTACCTCGCAAACGTAGGGGAAGACCTGACCCTTGAGGAGCGCGCAGGGAGCCTTTGCAATGATCACGGTCAGCTCGTTTCCGTTACAGCTTTCCTTGAACGCCTTTTCAAGAGATACGACGTCGAATGCATCGATCTCAAGCACGCGCGAGACGCCCACACTGCGGCAAAGTGCCGCAAGGTCGATCGCGTAGGTGCTTTCGCCCTTTAGCGTCTTACCCGTAGCGGCGTGCTGCTGATGTCCCGTCATACCGGTGGTACGGTTGTCAAGGATCACCACGGTGGCGGTGGATTTGTTGTACACCATATTCACGAGTGAATTGATACCCGTGTGGAGAAAGGTCGAGTCACCGATCACGGCAACCCAATTGTTCAGAAATTCGCGTCCGCGCGCCTTCTCAATGCCGTGGAGCGAGGAAATGCTGGCACCCATACAAATGGTGGTGTCGATGACGTTCAGGGGAGCGACCGCACCGAGGCCACCGAGTTTACCGAAATTTACGGTCTGAACATCGTGACCATCCCCACCAACCGGCCCAACATCCGCAAGGATCTGCCCGACGCCGTGTACAAGACGGTGAACGGCAAATACAACGCGGTGATCCAGCAGGTACTGGAATGCCACGCCAAGGGCCAGCCGGTGCTGGTGGGTACCACCAGCGTGGAGAAGAGCGAGATCCTTG
>JAZNOQ010000027.1:0-10652 GCA_045589215.1 Eubacteriales bacterium | reverse complement strand
CGTGGTTATCGTTGATGTGCGTTGCCTTCAGACGCGAGCCGATCTCGCGGATCGCGGGACCGCACTTGATGCCCGTCAGATTCGCGTGACCCGTGTCGAGGCAGATGCCGACTGCGGGATCGTTGATCGTGTCGACGAGCTCGATCAGCTCATAAATGTCGCCGCCGCAGTAGCGTCTGCGCGAGCCGCGGAAGTCGACCATGTTCTCGACCGCGATGCCGATGCCGACCTTCTTCGCCTCCTCGATCATCGGTGCGAGGTATTCGAGGTTTGCGTCGAGCGCCTTTTTTCGGCTGTAAAGCGGATCGTGGGGCAGGTTTTTCGGATGCACGACCATCCACTCGCCGCCGAGCGCTTTCGTTGCGCGGATCGCGCGGAGGTTGGTCATCAGCTTATGCGCGTGGAGGGGATAATCCGGGTCGTCCCAATCCATTCCGCTGATGGTGTCTCCGTGGGTCTGATAGACGGGGAGGTCGAACCTTTCCGATGCCTCCTTGATCTCGTTCACGAACTCCTCCCAATTGTCGAGCGCCATCGGCTTCCCGGGGGCGCAGTACGACCAAAGGCAGACGTCAATGCGGTCGTATCCCGCCTTCTTCATTGCCTCGATCGACTCGGGGAGGGTGAACTGTCTTTTCGATCCGTGGATCGTACGCATAATATTGCTGGTACAAGAAAGCTTCATCGTGATCTCCTCTCTGTCATATGATCTGTTGAGGTTATGATAACACAAAAAGTTTGTGTTGTCAAGGCAAGGGAAGAGGAAAAAGTATCGAAAAAGGCTTGATTTTGGCGCGAAAAAATGATATACTTACCGTAATGACACCTTATAGCTTATGCGCGGAGGATAGATCTATGAATTCCGAACAGAAGAAAGCGACCGAAGCCCTACTTCGATTTATTGAAAAAAGTCCGACGGCGTATCAGTGCATCGATACCGTCTCGGAGATGCTCACGGACGTGGGCTTCACACGCCTCTCGGAGGGAGAAAAATGGGTGCTTGAAGAGGGGCGCGGATATTTTTTGACGCGCAACGGCTCTGCAGTCGTCGCGTTCCGTATGCCGAAGAAGCGCGGACGCGCATTCCGCATCGCGGCGAGCCATTCGGATTCTCCGACCTTCGCGCTAAAGCCGGGGTATGAGTCCGAGATCCTCGGGAAATATATGCGCCTCTCTACCGAGCGCTACGGCGGGACGATCATGTCGAGCTGGTTCGACCGTCCCCTTTCGGTTGCGGGGCGGATCGTTGTCCGTGACGGCGACGGATTTTCCACGCGATCGGTCGTCCTTGACCGAGATCTTTTGTTGATCCCGAGCGTTGCGATCCATATGAACCGCTCGGTGAACGAGGGCTATCACTATAATCCCGCGGTCGATCTCTTGCCGCTTTACGGCGCGGGTGACGCGAAGGGAAAGCTCCGCGAGGAGGTTGCAGAGGCGGCGGGGGTATGTGCGGATGACATCGTTTCGTCCGATCTCTATCTTTACTGCCGCACGAAGGGGACGGTCTGGGGGGCTGACGACGCCTTTTTCTCGTCTCCCCGTATCGATAACCTGATGTGCGCGTACGGAACGCTCCGCGGCTTCCTTGACGCCGAGGCGGGTGCGGATGACGCGACGGTCTCGGTCTATGCGGTGTTTGATAACGAGGAAACGGGAAGCGCGACGAAGCAGGGCGGCGGCTCGATGCTTCTGCGCGACACCCTCACGCGGATCGCGGATGCTTCGGGGAAGGAGCTATCCGTGATGCTCGCGTCGTCCTTTATGGTCTCTGCCGACAACGGTCACGCGCGCCATCCGAACCACCCCGAGCTTTCGGACGCGCAGAACGCGCCGTATATGAACGAGGGCGTGGTGATCAAGACGAACGCCTCGCAGAAATATGCGACCGATGCGCTGTCTGCGGCACTCTTTTCTGAGATCTGCAGCCGCGCGGACGTTCCGACGCAGAGATTTGCGAACCGCAGCGATATGCTCGGCGGCTCGACGCTCGGCAGCATCGCGGACACCTTCACGCCGATCTTAACGGTCGACATCGGTATGGCACAGCTTGCGATGCATTCCTCTTACGAAACGGCGGGTACAGCCGATACCGACTACCTCGTCCGCGCAATGCGCGTTTTCTACGAAACCGAGCTTTTCGTGTCGGGAGACGGCATTTGCCGCCTTTCCCCCTGTGAAAAGCGTTAACTTTACAGTTACGAAAGGCCTATTATGTTTTCCATTGCATTTTCCAACGTGCTTTTGACGCTTCTTTACATACTCCCCGGCTTTCTGCTTTGTAAAGGGAAAAAGGCGATCGCGGATCATCTTCCGACGCTCTCTGCCGTTCTCGTTTATCTCTGCAGTCCGTGTATGTTCGTCTCGTCCTTCTTGAAGCTTGAATATTCGGTGTCGTGGCTTATTGATATGGGGATGTTTTTCCTCGTGACGCTTGTGCTGCAGGCACTGTTTGTTCTTATTCTCTTTCTTATTTTTGCAAAAAAATACGATAACGCCGCTTACCGTATCGTGACGATCGGCTCGGTCCTCGGCAACGTGGGATTTTTCGGTCTGCCCGTGATCCGCGCGCTTTTTCCCGAAAATCCCGAGGTGATGTGCTATTCCGCGATGTACGGGATCTCAATGAACGTGCTTGCCTTTACGGTCGGTGTGTTCTGCCTCACGCGGAAGAAGGAGTATATGACACCGAAGGCGGCTTTTCTGAATCCCTCTATGTTTGGGCTCGCCGTAGCACTCGTGTGCTTCATCTTTGGACTTGACGCGGTGCTTCCGCCTGTTCTTGTCAGCAGCATCGATCTTCTCGGCGCGATGACGACGCCGCTTTGTATGCTGATCCTCGGTATCCGCCTTGCGGTGGTACCGTTCGGGAAGCTTTTCACGCGTCCGACGGTCTACCTTACGACCCTCGGAAAGCTCATCGTGTTTCCGCTGTTCTGCTACGCCGCGGTGTATTTTCTCCCGTGGTTTTCGGACGTATTCAAGGCGAGCGTGATGGTGCTGTCGGCAACGCCGTGCGCGTCGATGATCCTGAACCTTGCGGAGATGCACCGAAGCGAGACCGAGCTTTCGGCGAATTCGGTGCTTGTCAGCACCCTCCTGTGCTTCCTTACGATACCGCTTCTTGTGTTGATCTTGTAATGAAAAAAGGACTGCCGTGGCAGTCCTTTTTTTGATCATTTGATTTTTCCCTCCGCCGATGCAAACTCCTTCATCATCTCGCTGATCCGAATGCTCTGCGGGCATACGCCCTCGCAGGCGCGGCAGGCGATGCAGGCGGACGGACGTTTGTTTTCGGGCGTTACCTGAAGCACACGCGGCATTCCGAGTGCCTTCTTCTCATAGATCTGCCCGTTATAAAGCCCGATGATCCACGGGATATTCAGCCCCTGCGGACAATACTCGACACAGTAGCGGCAGGAGGTGCAGGGAAGCGTGCCGAGGGCGGTCATTTCCCGTGCAACGTCGAGAAGCGTGTCGAATTCCTCCCGTGTCAGCGGCTTCCTTTCCTTGAAGGTCTCAACGTTTTCCCGAAGCTGTGCCATATTCGACATTCCCGAAAGCACGACTGCAACGCCGTCGATGCTTTGCACGAAGCGGAATGCCCATTCTGCAAGCGATCTCTCGCTATGCAGTGCCTTGAGGCGTGTAACGTGCTTTTCGTCGAGCGAGCAAAGCGTGCCGCCGCGGACGGGCTCCATTACAACGACGGGGAGACCTCTCTCTCGGAGGCGCTGCACCTTCGACTTTGCGTCCTGGAAATTCCAGTCGAGATAGTTGAGCTGCACCTGACCGAAATCCATTTCGTGTCCGTATGCATCGAGAAAGCGCTCCATCGTTTCAAGGGAGGCGTGGATCGAGAAGCCGAGGCTTCGGATCCGTCCCTTTTTCTTTTGCTCGACGAGGTAGTCGAAAAGTCCGTATTTCGGGTCGAGATAGTTGTCGATGTTCGTTTCGGAGACCGTGTGGAAGAGGTAAAAGTCAAAGTAGTCGGTGCGGCACTTTTTGAGCTGCTCCTCGAATACCGCCTCGTGGTTTTCGAGATTTGCGGGGTCGTACCCCGGGAACTTCGACGTGAGACAGTAGCTTTCTCGCGGATACTCCGACAGAAGCTCGCCCATAACGGTTTCTGACCTTCCGCCGTGGTAGCCCCACGCGGTGTCGAAATAATTGATGCCGTGTTGCATCGCAAACGCGATCATTTCGCGTGTCGCCGCCTTGTCGATCTCGCCGCCCCCGTCCGTGGGAAGGCGCATCGTGCCCATACCGAGCATGGAGACCGAGACGTCTCCGAGCTTACTAAAGATCATAATGGCACCGCCTTTCCGCTTATCCGAGGAAGGAAGCGAGGAAGGCGATCGTGAGGTATGCCGCGCTCGCGAGCATCAGGGCGACGAGGACGATAGAGATCACGCGGATATAGAGCTTGTGGCTTGAATTGTTGTTCGGTTTCATTCGTTCAGATTACCTTTCGGGAGGAATTTTTATTACGAGGGGAAGCGTTCCTTTATTTTTTTCGTGTCGGACGTGGGCATTGCCACACCGGTTGCGGGGATCTTTAATTTACGCGTGCCCTTCGGATCGTAAATGCCCGCGTCTGCGGGAACTGCCTCGAGGAGCTTCTGCCCCTTCTTCAGGCTCATCAGCGTGACACCGCCTGCGGTACGGGTGACTGCGATCGGGATCATCGAGGACGAGATCGTGATCGCCTTACCGCCGCTTGAAACGAGCGTGATATCGAAGGGCTTCGTCTCGTACAGCACCGATGCGATCGGAGAGGAGGCCGAATATGCGCCCGTCAGCTTACTGCGGTTGCCCTGCGTCTGGTACGCCGATGCCGCGATGCGGACGCCCTTGCCGTTTTCGAAGATAAAGACGAAGTACTCGTTGTCCTTATAGGTCGGATTGACCTGCATAAAGACGGGCTTTTCGCCGTTCGGGATGTCCATATCGAGCTTTGCGGGGAGGTAATCACCGAGAAGGGACGCCTTCACGCAGTCAAAATTCTTCGTCTGCGTGCGGTAGATGCGCCGTCCGTCGGTGACAAAAAGGAGGCTTGAAAGGTTGTCGGTCTCACACTCGGACAGGAGATAGTCACCGTCCTTGTACTTCTGCTCGTCACTGCCCTGAAGGGAGCGAAGCGTGATCTTCTTGAAGTAGCCCTCCTTTGTGAGATAGAGGCGCACGTTGTAGTTTTCGACCGTCTCGACAGCGGGTGCCGATACGACGTCGGCGGCGTCAAGAAGCTGTGTCTTTCTCGGGATGCCGTACTTCTTCTTGATCTCAAGGAGCTGCTTTGCGATCAGACCCTTGAGCTTCAGCTCGTCTCCGAGGATCTCCTTGATCTCCTTGATCTCCTGCTCGAGATCCTCGCTTTCCATAATGCGGTTCAGGATATACTGACGGTTGAGGTTGCGGAGCTTGATGTCGGCGATGTAATCTGCCTGAGTTTCATCGATGCCGAAGCCCTCCATCAGGTTCGGGATAACGTCCTCCTCCTTCTCGGTCCCGCGGATGATCGCGATCGCCTTGTCGATGTCAAGGAGGATGAGCGCGAGCGCGTTCAGAAGGTGGAGCTTGTCCTCCTTCTTCTTGAGGTCAAAGGTCAGCTCGCGGCGGAGACAGCTCATACGGAAAATGATCCATTCGGAGAGGATCTCGATGAGCCCCATCTGGCGCGGCGAATAGTTGATGAGAATGTTGAAGTTGCACTTGAAGCTGTCTTCAAGGCTTGTGAGCCTAAAGAGCTTCTGCATCAAAGCATCGGGATCGACACCGCGGCGGAGGTCAAGCGTGAGCTTGAAGCCCGAGAGGTCGATCTCGTCGCGGAAGTCGGAGATCTCCTTGAGCTTGCCCTCCTTCACGAGCTCGGAGATCTTGTTCAGGATGATCTCGATCGTCGTGCAGTAGGGGATCTGGAGAATATCGATGCAGTTCTGCTCCTTGTCGTAGACGTAGCGCGAACGGAGGCGGAAGGAGCCGCTTCCCGTTTCGTAGATCTGCTTCATCTGCTCCTTGTCATAGATCAGGATGCCGCCGCCCGAGAAATCGGGCGCTTTGATATGGTTCATCAGCTCCTCGGTCGTGAGGCGGGGCTTCTTCAGAAGGGCGACCGTGCCGTCGCAGATCTCCGCAAGGTTGAAGGAGCAGATGTTCGACGCCATACCGACCGCGATGCCCGTGTTCGGCGTAACGAGGATGTTCGGGAAGGTCGTCGGGAGGAGGAGGGGCTCCTGTGTCGATCCGTCATAGTTCGGAACGAAGTCCACGGCGTTCTTATCGATCCCGCGGAAAAGCTCCTGACAGAAGGGATCGAGCTTTGCCTCGGTGTAACGCGAGGCGGCGTATTTCATATCCGAGGAATACTGCTTGCCAAAGCTGCCCTTCGAGTCAACGAGGGGATGGAGCAGGGAAGCGTTGCCGCGCGTGAGACGCACCATCGTTTCGTAGATCGACGCGTCGCCGTGCGGATTCAGCCGCATTGTCTGTCCGACGATGTTTGCACTCTTCGTGCGCGGACCCGTCAGAAGTCCCATCTTGAACATCGTATAAAGCAGCTTGCGGTGTGCGGGCTTCAGACCGTCGATCTCGGGGATCGCACGCGAAACGATGACGCTCATCGCGTAGGGCATATAGTTCTTCTCAATGGTCTCTGTGATGAGCTGCGGCTCAATGGGGGCGTAGGTGATGATCTCTTCTCTTTTGATCTCGTCTTTTCGCTTCTTCGCCATTCTTCGTACTTCCTCTTTCTCTGATGTATCGTGATCTTATCGTTTATATCTTTTATGTTTTGGCCTTACCGTAGGGGTGTAACGGGCTGTCGAGGGCGCCAGCCCCTACCGAACAGGATCTTCGGCTTTACCGTAGGGCGGTGGCTTGCTACCGCCGGTTCGCCCTCTCACCCGCGCCGCGGGAGCTCCCCCGAAGTGGGAGCCGCCCATTGCCTCTCCCTGCGGGAGAGGTGTCACCGAAGGTGACGGAGAGGGAAATCTTACCCGATCTCCATCACCGTATGCGCCGCCGCGCGGATCATACGGTTATAGAGCGCGAGCCCGAGCCCGCTCTTTGGGGGCAGGTGCGCGTAGACCACGCGCGCGCCGAGGGTATCCGCCTCGCGGAGACGCGAGAAGAGTGTGTGCGCCTGCATCGTAAGGTCATCGCGCCGTCCGACGGGCAAAAGCCCCTCGGGGAAAAGCCTTGGGATCTCCTCGTCGTAGCAGAGAACGACACAGCCGCCGTCCTTTTTTTGCTCTGCGCGGAGAAATTCTATGATCCTATCGCCGTCGCCCGAGAGCAGCACAAGCGGTGCGTCGGGGGCGTAGTGGCGGTATTTCATTCCGGGGGAAAGCGGCCGTTCGTTTTCCGCGAGCTTTTCTGCGACCGCGTGGGAGATCTCGACCGACGTGCAAACGCAACGGAGCGCGTCGCAGGTGACCGCACCCGGACGAAG
Organism: Eubacteriales bacterium; assembly: GCA_045589215.1. Lineage (GTDB taxonomy): Bacteria > Bacillota > Clostridia > Oscillospirales > CAG-272 > JAZNOQ01. The sequence goes on along the minus strand of JAZNOQ010000027.1, from coordinate 3,202 downwards.
GAGGATCGCTTTGTCCCCATCGAGGGAAACGATCGTTGATTCGAGCCCGATCTCGCAGTCTCCGCCGTCTACGATCATATCCACGCGCCCCGACAGATCGGCGGTCACGTGACGCGCTGACGTCGGAGAGGGCTTGCCCGACAGATTTGCCGACGGCGCGGCGATCGCAACACCCGCCTCTTCGATGATCGCACGCGCAACAGGGTGAGACGGACAACGTACCGCGACGGTATCAAGCCCGCCCGTCACAGACAGAGGCACCGTGTCCTTCTTCGGAAGGATGACCGTAAGGGGACCCGGCATAAAAGCCCTCGCGAGACGGTAATAGGTCTCACTTGTCACGGCGTAACGCTCGGCATCCTCGGGACGCGCCACGTGAATGATCAGCGGATTATCCGAGGGGCGACCCTTTGCCGCGTATATTTTTTTTGCGGCATCTCCGTCGGTCGCGTTCCCGCCGAGTCCGTACACGGTTTCGGTGGGGAAGACCACGAGAGCGCCCTCCCGTATGAGCCTTCCCGCACGGCGGATCGCCTCGGGGGCTTCTTCGGGGGTACTTATGGAAACAACTTCGGTCTTTAACATAGAAGTTCCTTTCGGGTTATAGGCACAGGAGTGTCATTCAAGGCTCCCTCCGGGAGGACGCTTAGCGGCGCGAGCGCAATGAATGACACCACGGTGTGGTGTCAGAACGCGAGCGAGACCGAGCCCGCGCGATGTTTGCCTTAGGGCAAACTCGACGGTTGGCTTTGCCAACCTGCAGGCGAGACGCTCCCGCGAAGCGGGTGAGGGAGAAAGCGTGAAGAATGAGGAACTGTAAGCTTCATCATAGCGCAGGCTCCTTCCGTCTTTTGCCTTCGGCAAAATCCACCTCCCTCTCGGAGGGAGGCTCAAATCGTCACTCCTCCTTCGCCATTCGTTCGGCGGTGTCTGCGGAGATGAGCGCGTCGACGAGGGGTGAGAGCGCGCCGTTGACGAGGCTGTCGAGCGAATAGAGCGACAGCCCGATGCGATGGTCGGTCACGCGGTTTTCGTGATAGTTATAGGTGCGGATGCGCTCGCTTCGGTCGCCCGTTCCGACCTGACTTTTTCGATCGGCGGCGATCTTCTCGCTCCGCTCGCGCTGTGCCGCGTCATAGAGCCGAGCGCGGAGCATCTGCATCGCGCGGTTCTTGTTTTGAAGCTGACTGCGCTCGCCGTCGCACTCGATCACGATCCCCGACGGCTTGTGGGTAAGACGGACGGCGGATTCGGTCTTGTTGATGTGCTGCCCGCCCGCGCCCGAGGATTTGCAGGATTCAAACACGCAGTCCGAGGGACTGATCTCAACGTCCACCTCCTCGACCTCGGGAAGCACCGCGACGGTCGCGGTCGAGGTCTGGATGCGCCCGCTCGATTCGGTCACGGGCACGCGCTGAACGCGATGCACGCCCGATTCGAACTTGAAGCGCGAGTACGCGCCGTCCCCCTCGATCATAAAGGTGATCTCGCGGAAGCCGCCAAGCTCGGTCTCGTTTGCGCCGATGCGCGTCGTTTTGAAGCCCGTGCTGTCTGCGTACATCGTGTACATACGGTAAAGCACCGCCGAGAAGAGCGCAGCCTCCTCGCCGCCCGCACCTGCGCGGATCTCGACGATGACGTTCTTTTCGTCATTCGGATCGCGCGGAAGGAGGAGAACGGTCAGCTCGCCCTCGGTGCGTGCGAGAGCATCCTTTGTCTCCTTCCATTCTTCAGCGGCGAGAGCGCGAAGCTCGGGATCACCGTCGGAGAGAAGCTCCGCCATGTCGTCGAGTGCGTTCTTCAGCGCCTCGTATTCGCGGTACTTTTCGATCACGGGCGTGAGTGACTTCAGCTCCTTCAGGAGCGCGGAAAAGCGTTTGTTGTCCGCACAGACCGCTGGATCGGAAAGGAGTGCCTCGATCTCGGAATATTTCAGGGAAATTGCCGAGAGCCTTTCGAGTATAGACATCGGCGGGGATCAGAGGACGGAGAAGGCGACGAACGCCTTGTACGCCTCGTACAGATCGACCTTTGAGATGACCTCGAAGGGCGAGTGCATCGCGATGACGGGCACGCCGAGATCGATCGTTTCGATGTTGTGCTTTGCGATATATTTCGCAACCGTTCCGCCGCCGCCGCAGTCGACCGTGCCAAGCTCACCCGACTGCCAGACAACGTCAGCGTCGCGCATGATGCGGCGAAGCCAAGCGATATACTCGGCAGACGCATCGTTCGAGCCCGATTTGCCGCGCGCACCCGTGAATTTCATGAGCGCCACGCCGCGACCGAGGAAGCAGGTGTTGCGCTTCTCGAACACCTCGGGGAAGTTCGGGTCATAAGCCGCCGTAACGTCGGCGGAAAGACACTTCGAGTTCGCACGGACGAGTGCGGGATCAGCACCCTCTGCCCGTGCCATCGCGTCGATGATATCGAGGAGCAGATCGCACTGCATACCGCTCGTTCCCTCGCTTCCGATCTCCTCCTTGTCCGCAAGCACGCAGATCAGCGAATGCTTGCTGTCCTTCGCGTCGAGGATCGCACGGAGAGAGGGGTACGCGCATACGCGGTCATCGTGACCGTATGCACCGACGAGCGCGCGGTCAAATCCGACGTCGCGCGCCTTTGCGGCGGGAACGACCGACAGCTCAGCCGAGAGGAAATCCTCCTCGGTGATGCCGTATTTTTCGTTCAGCAGCTTCAGAACGGCGAGCTTGACCGCGTCCTTCTCGTCCTCTGCGCCGAGGAGCGGGAGAGAACCGACAAGCACGTTCAGCTTTTCTGCGGGGATCGCCTCACCCATCGGCTTACGCGCGTTTTCGTGACCGAGGTGGGGGAGAAGATCGTTGATATAGAACACGGGGTCGCTCTCGTCTTCACCGACCGAGATGTCAAGCACCTCGCCCGAGGTCAGAGCGATCACGCCGTGCAGGGAAAGCGGGGTAGCGACCCACTGATACTTCAGAATGCCGCCGTAGTAGTGCGTCTTGAAGAACGCCATACCGCTGTCCTCGTAGAGGGGATTCTGCTTGAGGTCGATGCGGGGGGAATCGATGTGCGACGCCGAGATGCGGACGCCGTTTTCGATCGGCTCTTTTCCGATCGTAAAGAGGAAGAGGTTCTTGCCTCTGTTGTCGTAGTAGTATTTTCCGCCCTTTTCGAGCTTATCGCCGAAGCGATACGGGAGGAAGCCCTCCTTTTCTGC
>JAZNOQ010000026.1:0-4755 GCA_045589215.1 Eubacteriales bacterium | reverse complement strand
AGAACGACATGGCTACGATCCGACTTGGTGACGGTACGGGGGCTCTTTCACCCGTATATTCATTTTCCCTGCGCATCCCGCAGTTTCTTCTCGTGCTATTCGGCTCGTTCCTTGCAAAACGCCGCCCGCGAAAGGTTCACTCTCGCAGACGGCGGTAATTGGATCAATCTTTGTATCTCGTGTCAGTCCCACGCAAGCGGCGTCGTCGGGATTGCTTTTCTCGGTGAAGCCATATAGGGTGCGACCTCCTCGCGCCACCGATTGTAATGCTCGGTCAGCTTGTGCGCCGCCGCAGCCTCCGCATCCACGTAGACCTCAAACAGGACGAATTTGGTGGGATCGTTGTTGTCCTGGAGGAGATCAAATCGGATGTTCCCGGGCTCTTTGCGGGAGCATTCGTGATTGTAGGTGCTGATCGCGCGGAATGCGTCGATGCAGTCGGGCTTTACGTCGATGAGTACGATGGTTGCGAGCATAAATGAATACCTGTCCTTTCCTTTGTCAAGACCGCCCGTAGACGGTCGGTTGTAGGTCTCTTTTTACGAGATCCGACAGATTCATTATAACCCCTTCCCCTTCTTTTGTCAAGGTGTCGGAACGATTTCGAAACAAACGATGTACAGTTACGTCTCACCGAACGCGCCTGCAAACGCCTGCGTTTCACGGAGATCATACACGATCTCCCGAAGTGCATTCGGCGGGACCGTGCCGCGCACGAGCTTTTCAAAAATTGCTTCTGCATCGGTGGGATCTTCACCAAGCACTTCTGCCGCAGAACAAGCTCCCTTTGTCTTAAGATCCTCCACCGAAACGAGATAAAAGCTTCCCGCCTTCAGCGTGATGCGATAAAGCGCAAGCGCAAGCGTCAATTCCCCTTTTGTTGTCTCTTCTTTCAGTAGGACGAGGCTTGCATTGTTCTCAGCCTTCACACCTGAAAACTTATTTGCTGTTACCATTTTTGTTACTTCCTTTACTTGGTTGTCTCACAGCGAACGGGCTCCGCGGTTGTCCTCTCCGCTGCGACAGACATATTATAGCACATTTCGGGAAATATGCAACTTTTCAGCGCTTTTAAGGGCTATGAATGTATATTTTCATAAAAGCAAACCACATTTGGTTATTTTTTCCTTTCTTGCGCCACATAGCGCCGAATAAAGCCGAAAAACTCATGAATTTTATCTCCGATTATTCACTGCAAAAGTAAGACCCCCCCTTTTTTTTGCATATACAGTTTCGTTTATACATAAGAAAATCACACGTTTTTCGGAGTTTTCAAATTCTCAAAAAATTTTTTCCCACATTTTATCGTTAAAATTCGCCCCACCAAGTCACCCGGGCGAAAAATGAATATATACTATACAAAAAATGGATATTTATAAATATCCTAAGCCTTTTTCTTCACCGCCTTGACAAAATGAAAGATTTCTGATATAATGAAAATGCCGTCGATCGAGGAGTTTGGGGACGATATGCCATCGGTATGGAGTCCTGTGGAATCGGTTGGCGGTGCATTTTGTTAGTGAAACTGAATGCTCAAGGAATTCTCCCCAAAGCAAAGAAAAACCGCGAAAACGTGAGCTTTCGCGGTTTTCTCTATTCAGTGACCCGTCGGAGACTCGAACTCCGGACCCCATGATTAAAAGTCATGTGCTCTACCGACTGAGCTAACGGGTCATAGGCACGCATTCGCGTACCTGTATATCATACCACAAGCCCCTCAAATTGTCAAGTGGTTTTTTTCGATTTCCCGTTAAATTTTTCGCCTTTAATTCAACTTTTCTGCAAAGCGGCTGATGGTATCGGGATTGATCGTCGGAAGGACTCGCGTGAATTCTCCGTCCTCGACGGCATCGTCATCCCCCGTGTCGGTGATGGTATTCCGCATAAAGCGGACGTACATCTTATCCTTCCAGCTTTTTTGTTTTGAAACATCAAGTGTCCCGCCGAACGAAACAGCGTCGTATGCTGCATCACGCAGATCCTTCGGAATGACCTTCTCGATCTGCTCCTCAGCCTCATCCGCAAATCCGCAAACGATAAAGTATCCCGTTTTTTTGGACTTCAGGATCTCGGCGTTACGCTGTATGTATTTTGCAACGGTGGGATGCAGCTTCGCGTGACGGATCGGACCGCCGACAATAACGGCATCGTACTCGGACGGATCGGGCGTTGCAAGCGTCAAATCAACGATGGTCGGTCTTCTTCTCTGCAAAAAATGCCGAAGCAGCTTCACGCATTCGGTCGTGGTGCCTGTCACCGAGGCATAGGCTATTAAAATCTTCATTTCTCCACCCTTTCGGCTGACATTTTGATTTGCATGATCCCAAGGAGAAAATACGTCACAGTCGTTTGCGGAGCTCCGAAAGAACGCGTTCGAGCGCGTCATCGATATCGGAAGAGCCCTCGATCGTAGCACCTGCGGCTCTTACGTGACCGCCGCCTCCGAAGACGGCGCAGATCGCCGATACGTCAAAATCGATCGCAGAGCGCATCGAAAGACGGTAGACGGGCTCCTCGGACGATTGCTTCAGAACAACGGCAACATCCACGCCCTCGATCATCCGTGCGACGTCGATGAGGGTTTCGGTATGCTCGTCACGAAGTCCAAGCTCCTTCTTGATCTTATACGGGAATGTAATCGCTGCGATCCGTCCGTTTTCGAACAAACGAAGCCGCTGAAAGCCCGCGTGCTCTGCCTCCATTTGCAGGTACGAGACCGACGAAAAGAGCCGTCTGTTGATCTCTGCGGCATCGATCCCCGCGAGGATCAGCTCTGCGGCTGTGCGATGCGTCTCGGGCGTTGTGTTCGAAAAGCGAAATCCTCCCGTGTCCGAGCTGATCGCGGCGTACATACACGAAGCCGCTGTCCTTTGCAGCTCGGAAATCGCTCCGTCCGTCAGAAGAATACGTGACAGGGTGAAGATCATCTCACCCGTCGCCGAAGCCTCGGGAAGGATCCAATGATCCGCGAAGGGCGTTCCTCTTCCGTGGTGGTCGATCATCAGCGTATAGCGATCTCTGTAGAGATCAAAAAGTGCGCCCGCCTGCATTGGGGAGGCAGTATCGACCGCGATCACACGGCAGTCGGTGAGATCCGACGGGATCGACGACGGCAGGATCGAGGTCTGCTCTCCGTCAAGCAAAAAGGCGAGGCGGTGCGGAAGCTCCTCGGCACAAACCACCCACGCACGGCTTCCGAGCATCCGAAGGAGCTCCTTCAGTGCGAATGCCGAGCCGAGACAGTCGCCGTCGGGCTTCACGTGGCAGGTGATGAGTGTGTTCCGCGGACGCTTCAGCTCCTCGGCAACCTCATACGGAGTCAGCGAACGATATTCACGCATCGCTTTCTTCCCCATTCTTTTCTGCCGCATCACCTTCGTCGACTTCTTCGGGCTCTTCCGCATAGGTGATCTTACTCAGAACCTCCTGAATATGCGCGCCGTACTTGATCGAATCGTCTGCGATGAAGGTAAATTCGGGGGTCTGACGCAGGTTCATAATGCGTGCGATCTGTCCGCGGATATAGCCCGCCGACGATTTCAGTCCCTTCGCAACCTCCTTCGGGTCTCCCTGCATCGCGGAATAGTACACGCGCGCAGTCTTAAGGTCGCCTGCGACCTCACACGCCGTTACGCTGATGAACGCATCCGAAACGCGGGGATCCTTGACGGTGCGAAGCACCTGGCTCATCACCCTTTGCATTTCATCGTTGATCCTGCCTCTTCTGTATTTTGCCATAACCTTAACCCTTTCCATCGGAGCGGTCTGCTTCGCGCAAAACGCGCGGGATACAACAGTCTTGCACCCCGCGCGATCGGCAACAGCCACGCCGTTTTTACGTAATTACTGTGCTGCGCCTACGATTGCGGTAAACTTCGATGCAACGAGCGAAGCACCGCCGATGAGTCCGCCGTCCACGTTGGGCTTCGAGAGAAGCTCTGCCGCGTTCTGATCGTTCATCGAGCCGCCGTACTGAATGGTAACGGTCTCTGCTACGTCTGCGCCGTACATCTCAGCGAGAACGCCGCGGATGACACCGCAGGTCTCCTCTGCCTGCTCGGGGGTAGCGGTAAGGCCCGTTCCGATCGCCCAAACGGGCTCGTATGCGATAACAACGTTCTTCAGCTGTTCTGCGGTGATGCCCTTGAGGTCGAGCTTGATCTGCATTGCACAGACCTCGTTCGTGATGCCGTCAAGTCTTTCCTCCTTGACTTCGCCCATACAAAGAATGACGCGCATCCCTGCTTCAAGAGCCGCCTTCGTGCGGAGGTTTACAGTCTCATCGGTTTCGCCGAAGTACTGACGTCTCTCGGAGTGACCGACAATAACGGTATCAACGCCGATCGCCTTCAGCATATCTGCGGAAACCTCGCCCGTGTAAGCGCCCTTCGGTGCGAAGTGTACGTTCTCTGCACCGATGACGATATTCGAGCCCTTTGCCGCCTCCATGGCTGCCGCAATGGTAACGTAGGGAGCGCAGAAAATAATGTCGCAGTTATCCTTGCCTGCAACCATGGGCTTGATCTCATTGATGAAAGCAACTGCCTCTGCGGGGGTGAAGTTCATCTTCCAGTTGCCTGCGATTACGGTTCTTCTCTTCTGAGGATTCATTTCTAAATTCCTTCTTTCAAAAACTAAAATTCAAAGAGACATTCCGCGAAAACAGTATTCCCGCGGAAGGTCTCGATTATGAAAATATCCGATTACTTGTCTTCGAGGCAAGCAATGCCGGGAAGCTCACAGCCCTCGAGGAAC
>JAZNOQ010000025.1:0-26076 GCA_045589215.1 Eubacteriales bacterium | reverse complement strand
TCCGCTGATCGGCGGCTCCTCCCACATATGGAGGGCGATGCGGGCAACGCGGGCGGTGTTCCTCATACGGCAAACACCGAAATGCGTTTCACGGTCGACCTTGCATTGGCGGGGGCAAAGGGTGCAGGGATTTGTGTTCATAATGTCCTCCGAGGGGGGATTTCAGACGTTTTCTCGTATCATTATAAACCTTTTCGGGGGATTTTTCAACCGTTTCTCACGAAAAATATATTTTCTGTGAATTTTAAAGAAAAGTTTCGGTAAAATTTAATGCTTCCTATTTACAAATTTCTTCTTGTGTGGTACAATATATCTTGTACATAATAACGAATTGCGTTATATGCGTCCGAACAAATACTTGTGAAGGAGTAAAAGGAAATGAAAAGAATTTTTGTACTCGTACTTGCGTTGGTTCTTGCTTTGCTTGTCGTCGCGTGCGACCAGAGCGGAACGGGCAACCCTAGTGAAACGACCGGAGGAGGCAATAACCCCGGTCCGAACGCAGGCGAAACGACCGGTGCAGGAGGTCCTTCCTCCGACGCGACCGACCCCGATGGATCCGGCAGCTCTGAAGAAGGCGAGGGTCCCGAGGATCCCGGTCCTACCGTTCCTTCGCTTCTTGACGGAACGGTGGTCAACGAGACCGTTTACCTTTCGGTTGAGAGTGCGTATTACAGAAGCGCACCGGACGAATATGAGGATAACCTTGTAGCCAGCGTCGCGTGGGGCGCGGAGCTCAACCGCGTCTGCTACAATTCCGATTGGAGCATCATTCTTCTGAATGAGGAATACTACTATCTGCCGACCGACGCTCTCTCGAAGACCGAGCCCGCGTCGGAGGATCGGGAAGAATTTACTGCGGTGAGCGATACGGTCACCGTTACCGGATCTGACGTAATGCTTCGTACCGCTCCGATCTCCTCGGATATTACCGGCTACATCAGCTTGGAGGAGGGAGACTCGCTTGTCCGCGTGAAGTATAGCGACGGTTGGAGCATCGTTGTTTACCAGGGACTTGAGCTTTATATCGAGATCGATCTGCATTCGGGCTCGCAGGGCTCGATCGACGATGTCAATTTTAACAACTACGAGGGAACGGTCACCGTAACGGCGAATACCGCGACCCTTTACACCCTTTATACGACCGACCTCGAGAATTCCGAGGTGATCGCAACTCCGAAGAAGGGCGAAACGATGGTAGCAACCGCAGTCAGTGAGGACGGAACCTGGTACCGTGTCGAGTACATGGATCCTTCGACGGGAAGGACTCTGAGCCTTTACGTGCAGGCGTCTGAGGTAAGTGCGACCGCGTCGTAAGGGGTCCGAGTCTTTTAAGGAGAAGCCTGATATGGAAGACCGCACGGAACAGAAAAGGATCTCCTCGGCGGAGATCCTTTGTGTGGGGACCGAGCTTTTGCTCGGAGATATCGTCAATACGAACGCGGCGTTCCTTTCGCGTGCGCTTGCGGCACTCGGCATTCCCGTCTACCGTCAGACGGTGGTGGGGGATAATCCCGAGCGCCTGAAAAAGGCACTTGAGGATGCGCTCGCACACGCAGATCTCGTCATCACCTCGGGCGGACTCGGTCCGACGTACGACGACTTGACGAAGGAAACGGTCGCCGCGTATTTCGGGAGAGGGACCGTGCTTCACGAGGAGTCTCTTGAACGCATCCGCGCGTATTTCGCACGAACGAACCGCGTGATGCCCGAGAATAACGTGAAGCAGGCGATGATGCCTGAGGGGGCTACTGTGTTCCCGAACGACAACGGCACCGCTCCCGCACTCGCCATTTCAGACAGCGAGACGGGGAAGACCGTTATTATGCTCCCGGGACCGCCCCGCGAGCTTGTGCCGCTCTTTGAAGCACAGGTCGCGCCCTATCTGCGTGAGCGTTCGGATGAGGTCTTTTTCAGCAAGAACGTCCATCTCTTCGGAATTGGGGAGTCTCAGGCGGAGGGATACGTCCGAGCCCTGATGGAGGAGAGTGTAAATCCGACGCTCGCGCCTTATTGTCAGGCGGGTGAGGTGCGCTTCCGCGTTACGGCGCGGGCGAAGGACGAAAGAACAGCCTCTCTGATGTGCGACAAAATGATCGCGCAGGTGCGGGCATCGGGGCTTCAGCCCTATATTTACGGCGTTGATGTGCATTCGCTCGAGGAAGCGGCGATCGAGACCCTTCTTCGGAGAGAGCTGACCGTGGCGGTCGCAGAATCGCTGACGGGCGGTATGATCGGAGAACGGCTCTCGTCGGTTCCCGGGGCATCGGGAGCGTTTCTCGGCGGGTGTATCACCTATCGCAACGAGATAAAGGAAGCACTGCTCGGGGTGAAGCACGAAACGATCGAGCGGTACACCGAGGTGTCCGAGGCGTGCGCGCGCGAAATGGCGATCGGTGTGCTCGAACGGCTCGGGAGTGACATTGGCGTTTCGGCTACGGGGCTTGCGGGTCCCGGCGGCGGTACGCCATCGTGTCCTGTCGGAACGGTCTACATCGGCATCGCGATGAAAACAAAGGGTGTGGACGGGAAGGCGGTTCTCTCCTCTTCGGTGCGTCCTCTGACCCTTTCTCCGATGCGCGACCGTTCCTATATTCGAACCGTTTCGGCATCAAACGCCATCGAGCTCGTTTTGCGCGCCGCAATGAATGGCAGGATCGTTTGATCCTGCCGTTTTTCTTTGTCAAAATTTTCATTTTTTTCGGGAAAGTACTTGATATTTCGGCGACTTTCGTTTATACTATTACCAAATGAAGATTTTTGCCGTCATGATATACGGCGATTTCGGAGGTTACCTGGAAAATGACAAATCAATTCAGAAGAATCGGTATTTTGACGTCGGGCGGAGATGCGCCCGGTATGAACGCCGCCGTCAGAGCGGTGGCACTTCGCGCGCTTGAAGCGGGGATCGAGGTCTACGGCATCCGCAACGGCTACGCGGGACTCCTCAATGAGCAGATGGAGATCCTGACGATCAATATGGTCGCGGGACTCACCGAGCAGAGCGGTACTGCGCTCTGGTCTGCCCGTTGCCTTGAATTTGCCACGCCCGAGGGCGTACAGCGTGCGGCATTTAACTGCCGTAAGCACGGGATCGATGCACTCATCGTCATCGGCGGTGACGGAACCTTCCGCGGCGGAACCGATATGACGCTTGCGGGTATTCCGACCATCGGCATCCCCGGTACGATCGATAACGACATCACGGCAACCGATTACACGATCGGCTTTGACACCGCGATGAATACTGTGCTTTACAACACCGACTGTCTGCAGAATACCTGCGAGTCGCACCAGAGATGCAACGTCATCGAGGTCATGGGACGCAACTGCGGTCTGATCGCACTCGAAACGGGTATTGCTTCGGGCGCCGTCGGTACGGTCATTCCCGAGAAGGAGTTTGACGAGGAGGAGTTTATTGCCCGTATCAAGAAGCTCCGAAGCCTCGGCAAGCGGTCGATGCTCGTGCTTGTTGCCGAAGGATGCCTCACCGCGGACGGAGAGCCCTACGGCGAGTATCTCACGAAGCGGATCAATAGCGAATGCGGTTTGAAGACGAACTATCAGATCGAGACGAAGTTCTGCCGCCTTGCACACATCGCGCGCGGCGGTGTTCCGACGCTTCGCGACCGTCTTATCGCGACCGAGATGGGCTGCCGTGCCGTCGAGCTTCTTCTCGAAGGGAAGAGCGACCGCATCGTAGCCATTCGCCACGGCGAGATCGTTGATATCGACATTTGTTGGGCTCTTACCGTTGACCGTATGTATAAGAATAAGCTGAAGGACGGCGATCTCGACCGCTTCACCGCGGAGGAGCTTTATGCAATGAGAGCGCTCGTTGCGGAGCGCAAGGAGGAGATCGATCATCGCTACAAGGTCGCTCTTTACTGCGCAAAATAAGCTTTGAAATATGGGGCGTTGCTCTCCTGTGTTCCGATGGATTCGGCACGCGGACGGCGCCCCCCTCTTTTGTTGAAAGGACGACCTATGGAACTGCCGATCGCATTTGCAAATCGCATGAAAAAGCTCCTCGGAGCGGAATACGATGCTTTTTACGAGGCGTTTTGCCGTGAAAGCGCGGTGAAGGGACTGCGGGTGAACGCGGGGAAGATAAAGCCCGAGATCTTTCGGGAAAACGCCCCCTTTCCGCTTGATCCCCTCTCCTACGTGGACGGCGGATTTATCGTTCCCGCGTCGGCGGAGGCGGGGAAGCATCCCTATCACGCGGCGGGGGTCTACTATATGCAGGATCCCGGTGCGATGGCGGCGGTCGGGGCGATCCCCGACGCGGTCTTTCGTCGCGGTGTTATGCGTGTGCTCGATCTGTGTGCCGCGCCCGGTGGGAAGACCACACAGCTTGCGTCGCGCGTGCCCGAAGGGAGCATCATTCTGTCAAACGAATATAATGCAGAAAGAAGCCGCATCCTCGCGTCGAACGTCGAACGAATGGGACTCACGAACGTATGCGTGACGAACCTCGACACGGGTGAGCTCGCGCGGCAGTATGCGGACGTGTTCGATCTCGTCGTGTGCGACGCGCCCTGCTCGGGAGAGGGAATGTTCCGAAAAAACGACCGCGCGATCCTTGAATGGAGCGAAGAGAACGTCAGGATGTGTGCGGAGAGACAGCGGGAGATCCTCGGAAACGGGGCGAGATGCGTTATGCCCGGAGGGTATCTCCTCTATTCGACCTGCACCTATTCGCTTGAAGAAAACGAGGCGATCGTTGCGGCGTTCCTTTCGGAAAATACGGATTTTTCGCTCGTGCCGTGTGCAGATGCCGTTATCGCCTGCACGTCGGATGGAGTTACGGAGGGATACGGCGCGGAATATGCACTCTGCCGCCGCTTCTACCCCCACGTTTCAAGGGGAGAGGGGCAATTCGTAGCGCTCCTGCACCGATCGGAGGACGCGCGCGCGGAAAGACGCTCTGTGAAGGAAGACGGTGTTATGCGTCCGTCAAGACAGGATACAGCCGTGATTGAGGACTTCCTCGCGGAAACGCTCAAGCACTCGCTCCCCGCGATCTCTGTTCGCGGTGGGTATGCGATCACGTGTCCTGCGTGGGAAACGGCACCTCTTTCGAGTCTTCCGAACAGAACGGTCGCGCTCGGCGCGGCGATCGGTGAAGTGCGGAAGGGCAGGATCGTGCCCCATCACCACTTTTTTACGGCGTTCGGAAGCGAGATGAAGAGCCGAGTCCTGCTTGACTGTGACGACGCGCGTGTCGCGAAATACCTTGCGGGCGAGGAGATCGACGTGCCCGCAGAATGCAAGGGGTACACGGCGGTCCTGCTCCGCGTGGGAGACGAGGCGGTCACGCTCGGCGGCGGCAAGGCGTCGCAGGGACGGCTCAAGAACTATTACCCGAAGGGACTTCGGGTGCGGTTACGGTGACTGCACCAACGGGTTGATTTCAAAATACATTTGTACCGCCGCAGGGCGACGGAATGGAGAGTGACATGAAGCTTGGGATCTACTACGATTGCTACAAGGGACTCGACGACAGAACGCGAGTCGCTTTGATGAAGAAAAACGACTTTGAATGCACCTTTCTGCACAGCAGCTCTGAAAGGCTGTACGAGGAGGTGCGTGCCATCAGGGAAGCGGATATCATCGTCGAAAGCCTACACGCGCCGTACCCGACCGCAGAGGGCGGGATCGATGACCTGTGGATCGACGGCGAACGGGGAGAAGAGGCGCTTTCGGAGATATACGACTGCATCGAGAAATGCGTGAGATGCGAGGTGCCGACGCTCGTCGTTCATCCGACGTCGACCGGGCATCCGACGTATCCCAGTGAGATCGGACTCTGCCGCTTTGAGCGTGTATTTGAACGAGCGCGGGAATACGGCGTTTCGATCGCGTTTGAAAACGTCTGCTGCTTTGACGTGCTTCTGTACCTCCTCGAGCAATTTCCCGAGGCGGGATTTTGCTGGGATACGGGACACGAGGCATTTGAGCGGAGAGGGAAACGCCATATGCCGCTATTCGCATCGAGGCTACAGCTTCTTCATCTGCATGACAATTATTTATGTAAAGATATTCATCTGCTCCCGTATGACGGCAAGATCAAATTCAGCCGCGTCGCACGTCAGATCGCGGAGAGCCCGTACGAGGGCAGTGTGATGCTTGAAGTGAAGAAGAGCTGGGGCGGAATTTACGATATGCTTTCACCCGCGGCTTATTACGAGCGCGCTCGTATGGCGGCAGAGCGGATCGAGAGAAGGATCTCGGAGATCCGAGCGGAGAAAAAATAAAAATATGCCGCAAGGCGGCGGAATGGAGACTAACATGAAGCTTGGAATCAGTTGGGGCTGCTACCCCGGGCTTGACGCCGAAGCACAGATCGCTCTGATGCGGAAAAACGGCTTTGAATGCACCTTCCTCGGGACCGAGTCGCAGACACTGGACGAGGATATGAAGGCGATCAGAGAGACCGATATCCTTGTAGAAAACCTGCACGGTCCGCTTTCACGCGAGACCTCGAACGTCAACGATATGTGGCGGAACAGCGAACGGAGCGAGGAAATGCTTGCGCGGCTTCTTGACGGCGTTGAGAAATGCGCAAGGTACGAGGTTCCGACGCTCGTCGTACACGTCACGGCGGGTGCGAAGCCGCCGCGCCCGAACACGCGCGGATACGAGCGCTTCTGTCGGGTCTTTGAGCGTGCGAAGGAATGCGGTGTAACGCTTGCGTGTGAGAATATCCGACCTTACGGCAATCTTGCGTTTATCCTTGAGCAGTTCGAGGAGGCGGGCTTTTGCTGGGACGTCGGGCACGAGGCGTACGCGAGCGGTGGACGGCAGTTTATGCCGATGTTTGGGCTACAGCTGAAGGCGGTACATATTCACGACAATATGCTCGACGGGGATCAGCATATGATCCCGTATGACGGCAAGATCGACTTTGACCGCGTTGCGCGGCAGATCGCGGAGAGCCCGTATGAGGGCAGTGTGATGCTCGAGCTTATCCGTCGGGGAAGTGAGATCTACGAGGATATCACGCCCGAAGCGTATTACGAGCGCGCGGCGAAGGCGGCAGAACGGCTTCGGGAATCCATTATGGCGTACCGCGAGGGTAGATAATCGGATCCTCAGGACCGACGCGGAAATGGAGGAGGCGCTTGCGTTCGGCGCGGACGTCGTCGAGACCACGGGAAAGATCAAGCCCTGACCGCACGGGCGCAGAAAGGGGCTGTCTCACTTAGGTGAGACGAGCCCCCGAAATAGGACTCGACGAACAAAATTCGTCGTTTTGGCATTTGAAAAGCACAAAAATCGATCAATTTCTGTGCCAAAAACGTCCAAGTTCCCGAAAATAGCGGGTTCCCGACCGCTATTTTCGAACGGGCTGTCTAAATGAGACAGCCCGTTTTCATTCCCCCACGGCTGTGCCGTGGGGGTGTTATAGGTGGAGCTATTCGTCTGTTTTGGAGACAGCCTTTTTCTTCTTTTTCGAGACCGCAATACAGATCGAAACGACCGTGGCAACCGCTGCGCCTGATGCGGCGCTAACCGCTGCTACAATGAGCAGCTTTGCGGGGCTATCCTCCTTTGCGGAATCGTCCGGCTCGGCGGTGTCTGTCGACGGGGGTGGTTCGGGAGGCTTCTTTTCGGTAATCGGGAGAATGTATTCCTCATATGCAGAAAGCGCAAGATCCTTGTTCAGGAGCTTTCCTATGACTGTAGATTCATTTTCGGGATACAGGTATAACCATCCGCCGATCGTAAACGAAAAACCGCCTTGCGCCCACTGGATTTGCCGCAGTTCCAAATCTCTATAGATGTATATGAGTTCTCCGTGGTGAAACACGTGTTTTGCAGAGGCAGGAGAAGGGCCTAAATCAAATCCGTGCAAGTCTCGCAGGTTTATCTTGTTAACGTTTCTAACAAAAAAACAGTCAACAGGCGTATTATCAAAAGAATGATCGATCGTTAGCAATATTTGAAATTCATTATTCACTTGTAAATCGTACACATATTGGCTTTCCTGGCCGTCGAGGTTATAAATCGCAAAGTAATCAAAGGCCCCAAGATGAGAAATGGATTCATAATGTATGAAGTTGTCAGGTAAGTCGAGATCTTTTATTCCGACGAGGTACTCTTCGTAGGTGTGGAAACCGATGGGGGCAAGATCCATTAGATTTCGAACCGAAGGTTTTGAGCTTTGGATATTTGTCTGTGATACACTGCTGTCGGAAGGCGAAGAAGCTAGCGCAGACTCATTACCGAGAGCGACAAAACTGTTGCGAGCATTCCCGCAGGAAATAAGAGAAAGTAGCAAAAGAAACGCCAGCGCGCCTGAAAAAATACGTTTATTCCGTCGTGTCAGCATAGTGCCTCCTTTCGTCCTCGCTCCCCCACGGCTGTGCCGTGGGGGAAGTTATTACTTCTCGGTGTTGATCAGGGCAATGATCGTATCTCGCTCCGATACATCAAAAATGCTGTATGGGGATGACATAATGAAACCATTTCCTTGATCGATTGCGTTCACCGCAACAATGAATCGCTCTCCAACGATGTCGTTATTGTGTGGAAATTTCACCAAAATCTCGGTGTACGCGGTTTCTCCCTTATGTGTGCGGTCAATCGTACAGGAATAGGTAATTGCCGTTTTGTCAAAGGTTTCCATAAATACCCAATCCACTGTGATTTCAAAGACGAAATCCGAATGAAGGAGTACCGAACTCATATCGGAGGTGCCTTCATAGCTTTCGCCGTGATAGAGCGGGTTTTCCTCCACAAGCGACAGTAGCTCCTCCGAGAAAGTCCCGTTTTGCATTGCAGAGCGAATCGCGTCGTTTTGCACGTGGTTTTTTAATGGTTCTCCATATAGAGAAGAATCACTCATTACGCGCCCTGAAGAATTAAGATGTATAATCAGACTGTCTTCTGCAAACGAGAAGGAATCCACCTCGTCATATGCGGTTCTGCTGCGTTTTAGCAACAACAGATAACGTTCGTTTATTTGATAATTGCATTCATATGTAGAAAACTCTATTTCCTTGTCTAACACGGTGCAGTTGGAAGGAAGCGAGCTTACTGCAATGCTTTCTTCTATCCCGAGGCCACGAATACTCTCTAACACCGAAAATTCATAGATGTAGGTTATACCTTGAGTGGTACGACCATTGAAGGTGGCTAAAACGATATCGGTAACCTCACTCAGATATCCTTCAAACGAGCAGTATAGAAGAGATGAATGAATATTAGTATGGGTTTCACCGCTATCGTCTACTGAGACTATGAATTGGTCATCATACCATTTCCCGGCAGAATTTTCAGAGGCATCAGTTGTTGCTTCGTAAGGTGCTTCAGTTGTTTCTGCGGGGTCGGATGGGCTGTCCGCACCTATGCCTTGATTTTGGCAGGCGGCAAACGAGAAAAGGAGCAAAAGAAACGCCAGCGCGCCTGAAAAAATACGTTTATTCCGTCGTGTCAGCATAGTGCCTCCTTTCGTCCTCGCTCCCCCACGGCTGTGCCGTGGGGAGTTAATTTAAACAAACTATTGGTCTGTGATACGAGACAGTGTCAAACTACGATATAGATCGGTAGCGACAACAGCGTCGGCGTTTTTCGTATAGTAAATCACGTTTGCATAGATCCCATCTATATTAGCAATCCATTGAATCAATTTTCCCGTGCCGGAAGGATGAATTTCACGAGTTTCGGAAAAAATTGTAACATTACCAGCCTCGTTTTGAATTGGTTTCAATAGAACCGATGATGAAGATAATTCAAGTGCTTCTGCTTCTATTTTGTCTGTTATAGTTGTAACGGAGAGATCATATTCGATCCTTACCCAGTCGCCGCTCGGAGCTTGCATTGTAACGTATACAATGTCATAATTTTCTCCGGTGTCTTGGCTTTGACCGTGTGAGTATGAAAGCCATACAATATCACCTTCGATCAACTTTGCCAAAGGGAGGGAATCAATGATGCTAACAAACCCGATCAAATCTTCTCGACTATGTGCACCACCGCCTTCTACGCTTCTCAGGTATTGATTCAATTTTTCTTCGTCTGTACATTCAATCATTTCACGCATTTCGTTAAGCGCTTCGAGATTGCGAACACCGATGGATTCGTTGGGCAAAGGGTCTGCTTGGGACGAACCTGAAGATTCGCTCGTCGAAGAGTTTGCATTGGAAAGATGCGAGTTTGATGATTTACATCCGACAAGCAAGAACAAAAGAATCAATATGGATATAAACAAGGTTTTTTTCATGCTAATTACTCCTTTCGTAGTATGCTTATACTGCGCGGATTAATGATGATTTTCAAGATGCGTCAGTATACCTTTTGAGTGTGTTGAGCTCATACATTGACTGCAATATATGGTATCTATGGTTCCATTATTAAGCTTTGTTTCCAAGTCATTCATACGATAACTCATCAAGCATTCCGGTTCAGCGGCTAATCCTCTATCGCAACGCCAACAATCGTTTGATGGATTGTTGCAATTAGAACTATTTTTATCATAGCAATAATGATCAGGAGCACCAAGTTGATGAGAAGATTCATGCAACAATGTATATATACGTTCATACCTAATTATTTCCGCTGAGAGATTGTTGTTGGATGAATCAGTCACCATTCCAATCGTCATAACGATGGTATGTGAACTAGAAGAAGAATTGGAACTTCTGCTATCTAAAAGGTGTCCGGTCCAAGCAACTCGTGACAAAACAGTTGATCCGCTTCCAAATTGAGAAATGATATCTTGCCGAATATTAGCACTCGTTTTATGATTTGTACTAGAGTGACTACACGTGGTTGTAGTATGTATTAAGCTTGGGGGGGTTCCTGTACAAGAATCCGCGCAGGATGTGTAATTACTTATGTTACTGTTGATAGTCACTCCAAATAGCTCGAATAATATTTTAGAACATATGATTTGATATGAATTTATATTTTCTAATGCATTTGAGAAGCGAATATTATATCCTTGATCATAATAATGATGAACATTATAGGTGTATTTACAGTGGTATAGCTTCCATTCATCATAGGAACCATTGTCATCAGTATACTTTGCCATATAAACCCCGTTTGTATCAGACCGCGCGCAGATCGTATTATATGCTCGGAGCGGAAAGGCTGTACAAAAAATCCTGTAATTTCCGGAATCGGTCTGATAAAACGCCCACGAAGAATAATCATTCAAGGTCTGCGTTTGTGTTACGGAAGAGCTCGCAGAATTCGTCGTTATGTAACGATCGCTATACAGCGATTGAATTTTGATATTGCCGCTTGAATCGTGGGTCAATTGCCACCTTAAGTGATCTTCCCCAAGAAAATCCTGTTGCTGGATATATGCACCTTCAGAGGCTGATGGACCTGCCAAAGCAAGATACTTTCCGGTAGCAACGTTTTGAATGAAGTAAGTCCCGTCCTCAAAGAGACGATACGTAACCGAAAAATACGCTTGATTATCACTTCCGGTATCACAAGAATATAGTAAAGCAGTATAGCTACTCACTCCCAACTTCTTTAGGGCAATTCCGTAATTTGAGGAGGGATTTGCATACCATTGTCTAACAAACGTTGTCAGGTTGATTGAGGTGTATGCCCCGACTTCTCTTAATGTGACCGTGCAAAGGGGGGAGGACGCCATTCCAAAATTCGTCATAGCGGCCGCGCTATTCCAAGTGATGCTGTAAGGAAGAATGCTCTCAAGCATTTGGTATGCACCAAGTGTAACTACGCCGGAATTCAAGTTGACTGGTTTTATATGCAGGCTTGCATTCGTTATGGTCGCGTTGTCCGGAATATCGGGGTACGCCCACAAGAAATACAAGATGGTGTTATCGTTGACCGAAAGATACGTTTCCGTTTCATAATTGCTATCGGGCGCAGTTGAAAGAATATAAGTATCGAATATTTGGGTGGTATTTTTAACCGTCGGGTCGATCACAACGGGGAAGGCGCGGTCTTCCGCGTTGATCCACTCGGGGGAGGCGGTGACGGTAAGGGTGTAGCTTCCGCTTCCCGCAGGGGTGAGGGTATAATGCACGTCGTGCGAAAGCGTACCGTTGGCGTCGTACATATACGGCGCGGGGATGGTGTATTTTTGGGCGCCCGTTTCGCTGTCGGTGAGCGAGATATCGCCCGAGGGCAGAAGGGCAGCCGAGAGCCCTGTGAGCGAGAGGGTGAAGCGGTAGACATAGCTTCCGCCCATGCTCTTTACAATGATGTTTTCTTTTACGTCGTTGCCGTCGAGAACATATTCGAGGTCGGTATTCGTCTTTACGTTTTCGTAAACGATCGAGCTCTTGTTGTTGACTGCGGCGGCTTCCTCAATGGTGTCAAAGCGTTGTGTTTCGATGCGCTTTTCGGTATTCGTGACGGTTACCGTTTTATTTTCCGAGGGCGTGAGTGCCATTACGGAGGTTCCCGTATTGCTTCCCCACGAGAGCGGTGCCATTTGAATGGTGTAACCGTTTTCGGTCAGCGCGAACAGCGCTTCACCTTCGGAAAATGCTTTTGAAAACGAAACGCGCATATCGCTTGTTGCGTATCGTTCCTTGTTCTTTACGGCTTTCATGGACAGGGTGTTGTCGATATCCTGCCATATACCGTTTTCGTCCTTGCGGTGCACGGGGTTCGCGTAGGTGATCGCGGTATAAGTCCCGTCGGGCAATGCAAAATGCTTGACGTTTTCTTCACGCAGATCCGTGACCTCGCGGACTCCGCTTATGGCTTCTGTGTCGATGATGTCGGAGAGGGAAGCACCGATGTCGTTTGTCGGTTCGGCGGCAATATCCGATGCATCCGTGGTGGTAAGGGCGGTCGTGGAGAAGGGGAATGCGTAGATCAGCATAAGCAAGCTGAGCAGTAACGCAAACGGACGTAAACATCTGAATCTTTTCATAATAACCTCTCTTTCTTTGTTCCGTGGGTTCAGGTGTTTGTTACGTTTCGCCTTACGCTTTCATTATAGCATAAGGCGTAGGGGGTTGTCAACAACGGCTTTCGGCAGGGCAGCTTCTCACTTGTGCATTTTGCACAGTTCCTTTTCTTCTTTGTGCGTTTTGCACAGTTCCTCCTTTCTGTATTTTTGTGCTATATTTGGATGTCTGCCTGAGAAGCGAGAGCGTTTTGTACCCCCCTATATACTTATACGGCTTTTTTCGCTGTTTTTCTTCAAATAATTTTGTGTAAAGTAAAAATCGATATTTTTTTTGAAAATCAATATTGCAAATCGGAGAAGCTTTTGCTATAATAGAGCGGTAGTTGATGTTTTGGACGGACCTTCCGTCCCCGGGAGTTTATTATGGCATATTTATTCGTTTCGATGTCACTCATCTTCCTGACATTAAAGGGCTTCCTCGGAAAGAAGACGAGTATTTTTGTGGGTAACACGGGCGATGCTGTTCTGTTTACCCTTATGAGGATGCTGATCTGCATCCCGATCGGGCTCATTCCCATCGCCATAGACAATGCGTGGAGCTTCCTCGCACTTGACGGCGGTATGGCGGCGATCTGCCTTCTCGTCGGTGCGGCGAACGCCGTTTACATCTCCTCCTGGATCCTTGCGATCCGACATTGTACGATGGTCACGATGGACGTGATGCTGACGATCGGCTCGATCATTCCCGCCGTGCTTTGTCATGTTCTTGATTGGGAGCGCCTCCGCATCCCGAAGGTGCTTGGCTTCCTCGTCGTCATTCTTGCGACCGTCATTCTTGCGGGTGGGGGAAAGACCGTTCGGAAGAAAAAAAGCTTTTGGGTTATTCTCTTGCCGATCCTTTCCGCCGTTGGAGAGGGAACCGTCAGCTTTTCCCAGCAGCTTTACAAGCATTATTATTCCTCTGCGGATGCGCTCGCGGGCGTCGAGTATCCGCAGTCGATCTACCATTTTTACACGTATGTGATCGCGAGCGTATTCCTGATTGCCTTTTTTGCTGTGTATCAGTGTATCACCGTGTCTAAAATGAAGGCGGAAGGAGCTTTGGATCGTTCCCCGTGCCTTGCGCCGCTGAAAAAAACCTTTTGGTTTATCGCTATGATGGCGGCGTGTATGTTCATTGCGGCTTATTTCCAAACCGAGGCAACAAGCTCCTACGGAATGTCCTCGCAGGTGATGTATCCGCTGATCAAGGCAGGAAGCCTTGTGCTGAACGCCCTTGTGGCACAGCTTTTCTTCGGAGAAAGGATCACGCGCCGCAGGGTGATCGGCGTGATCGTTGCCCTCGTCGGCATTGTTGTAATGAATGTTTTTTGAAAATCAATAAACGCGGGCTGTCTCACAGAGGTGAGACAGCCCCTTTTACAATTTGCTTTTTATACTTCAAGAAGCCGATGGCATAATGCCGCTCAGATCGTACCCGTTACCGAAAGGGTGACCGTGCCGGGAGAGACCGTATAGGCACCTGTTACGGGATCCTGCGTATAGGTCGCGGCGGGGACGACGATCTGCCCCGGGGTCGTGGTGAAAAGCCCCGTCTGCTCGTCGTAACTGTACTCCGTCCCTTCGGTCCAGACTGCGCCGTCGAGCGTGACTGTGAGTGCCGAAAGGATCGGGTCGAAGGTGTCACTGACGGCGGCGTTATCGGTTGCGACGACGGGCTCGTTGCCGAAGTTCTGAATGACGAAGGTGTAGGTCACGCGGTCATTGTCCACCACCTGCGTCGGGCTGATCGACTTCGAGATCGTGAGAAGCGGAGAGGACGCTGCGGGCGTTGTTGCGGTTGCCGTGACGGGTGCGCTGAGTCCTGTTCCCGTGACGGTTGCGGTGTTCACGATGATACCGTCCGTTGCGGGGCTCGCGAAGGTGTTTACGCGTGCCTGATAGATGAGAACGGCGTCACTGCCGCCCGAAACGTTGATGCCGCTGACCGAAAGGGGCGGTCCTGCCGTAACGGTTGGCGGGGGCTGAAGCACACCGTCAAGAAAGAGGGTAACCGAGCCCTCCTCGTAGGTGAGAGGATAGACGGTCGTGCCGCCGACGTCATAGCCGCCGAGGTCGTCCGATACCGTCAGCCCCGAAAGCGTTGCGGTTCCCGTGTTGCGCAGGGTAACGACGTAGGTCACGAGTGTGCCGAGGGTATAGCTTGCCTCAACAGAGGTCTTACTTGCCGTGAGAATATCGAGGATCTCGCCGTAGGCGATATTCGAGCTTGTCGTGGTTCCGTTGTAGGTCAAGGTTGCCTGATTCGAAAAAATTGCCATAATTTACCTCCTATGATCAGTATAAGGGAAATGTTCCCTTGTGCTATTTTATGTCGAACTTGCGGGCTTTGACACGGATCGCAGAATAAAGATATAAAAAATGGGCTGTCTCACCTCGGTGAGACAGCCCGTTTCTTCATTTTGATTTAATTCTTTTTCTTCGGTTTCTTGATGCGGTTAAGCTTTTTATTCATCTTCAGAAGCTCTTCCTTCGTGAAGGTGACGCCCATCATACCCATCATGGAGGACAGGCGAAGAACGCTGAAGCCACCGAGCATTTCCATCATTCCGCCCATATTGCCGCCCTTCAGATCGACGTCAAAGCCGCCTGACTTCTTCTCGCCGTCTTTTTCGCTCTTCTTCTTTGCATCCATCTTTTTCTTGATCTTCAGACCAACACCCAGGAACCACATCTTGCCGCGCTTCGACTCCATAATGTCGGAGATCTTGTCGTTGATCGAGAATCTGCCCTCGACCTCAACCACGTCGAACCAATTCAGCACCGCGCCGACTTCTCTGAGCACGTAGTCCATATTTCGCTCGGCTACCTTACGGATCTTGCCCTCGTCCGAAAGCTCGCCCGCCCTTGCGACGATCGTGCTTTCACCGACGTTCGGGACGTCAAAGTAGAAGAAGTGGTCCTCGGCAGTCTTTTTGCCGATGCTCTCGCCGTTGACGAATAGCTCGACCTCGGGGAGGTTCGAATAGACCGTGACCTTCGTTACGTCCTCCACGCGATCAACGTAGCGCTTACCGCACAGATGGACGAAGGGATCGACGTCGGGAGAAACGAGCCACGCCTTATATGCGTAGAAGGCATCCTTCTTGTACTTTCTGTCCATCGTGACGAGACCCTTGTGGTTCTGTCCGTTTTCTCCGCCCTCGGCTCTTGCGTCTGCGCCGAAGTCAAACATATTCCAGACGTGCGTTGCCCACATATATTTGCGGGTGAAGAGCTGCTTGATCAGTTCCTCATGGTAATACGCCTGATATTCTTCGGTGTAGTCGCCCTGCTTCGGGTCGCTCGGGTGCCAATTCAGCGCTTCGCAGCCGTACTCAGAGCAGCCGATCGGGATCGTGGGGTGAGTTTCGTGGAATTTATCGAACCACGGGCCGTTCATTGATGTGTTGCCGCCGTACCAGCCGAAGTAGTGGTTGTAGGAGACGACATCGGGGATCAGGAGATAGGGATCGTCCATCTTGCACATCGAGACTGCCGCGATCGTGGTGAGACGGGTCTTATCCATTTCGTGAACGAGATCGTTCAGGATGCGGTGGTTTTCGAGCAGATCCTCGTCCGATCCGCCGATCGAGATCTCGTTCGAGAGACCCCATACGACGATCGAGGGGTGGTTATAGTTCTGTGTAATGAGCTCCTTCATCTGCGAGATCGTGTTCTCGCGCCCGCCGGGCATATGCTTCGAGATGTAGGGGATCTCCGCCCAGATCACGAGGCCCTTCTCGTCACAGAGATCGTAGAAATACTGATCGTGCTGATAGTGTGCGAGACGGATGGTGGTCGCGCCGACCTCCATAATGAGATCGATGTCCTCACGGTGATGCGCGGGGAGGAGTGCGTTTCCGACGCCGAGTCTGTCCTGATGGCGGGATACGCCGCGGAGGGGATACTCCTCTCCGTTCAGGATAAAGCCGTTGTCGGGATCGATCTTAAAGCTGCGGCAACCGAAGCGATTGCAGACGTTGTCGAGCGTTTCGCCGTTTTCGACGATCTCGACCTCGCAGCAGTAGAGGTAGGGATCCTTTCTGCCGTTCCAGAGGTGAACGTCCTTTAGCTCGAAGGTCACCTTCTTGTCGGTCGATTCGATCCGATCGATCTCGTTCTCGTCCTTATCGTAGACCGTGTAGACGAGCTTCTGACCGTCTGAGAGGGCGGTGGTGAACACCTCGACCTCGACCGATGCGTCCTTACCCGTGACGGTGGGGGTGATCTTGAGACCGCTTCCGCCGTAGTAATCGAGATCGAAGTGCGCTTTGTTCACCGCGATCAGATTGACGTCTCGGTAAAGACCGCCGTAGAAGGTGAAGTCTGCCATCTGCGGGTAGACCGCTTCGCTCGGAGCGTTGTCGACGACGACGGCGATCTCGGTTTCGTCCGTCAGCTTCTCTGTGAGATCTACGCGAAAGGTCGAATATCCGCCGTCATGGTGTGCGAGCTTTTCGCCGTTCGCGTAGACGTCCGCGGAGGAATTTGCGCCACGAAGCTCAAGGTAGTAACAGTCCGCCATAGGCAGCTCTGCCTTCTTCAACGTTTTTTTGTAGAGGCAGGAGCCACGGAAGTAATCATTGCCGCCGTCATGGCCGTCTGCGGCATTCCAGGTGTGGGGAAGGGTTACGGTCTCTCCGCTTTGGATCGAGACGTCTGCCGTGTCCTTTACGAACAGCCAACCCTCGTTCAGGTTCAAAATATTTCTCACGTTTCTTTCTCCGTTTCTCTGTGGTATATGGGTTTATTATAAAGCTCCAATATGAAGTGAATGTAAAATTTTCGGTTTTTTTTCAGAAACGGCGCCCGATCTCTGTGAGTCGGACGCCGTAACAGTCGGGATCAAGCCTCTTCCGAGTCGGTAGCCTTGCGGGACGCAAGCTCTGCGTTCATCTTTTCGAGGGTCTTCTTGTCAAGATTGTAGATCAGAGCGAGGCCGACGAACTGAAGGACTGCGCTGAGGAGGTAAAGCCCTGCAACGAGCCAGCACATATTGTAAGCGGTCTCTGCGGACTGACCGATCGTGCCGAGCGACTCAACGTAACCGAGCGCGCCCATAACGACAAGCACGACAGAGGGGCCGACGCCCTGCGCGAGCTTACGGAAGAAGGAGTGGAGCGAGTAGACCGTGCCCTCCTCGCGCGTTCCGAACTTCCATTCGTTGTAGTCGATCGCATCGCCCATCAGTGCCCAGGAAACGCAGGTGTAAACGCCCATGCCGATGCCGAAGAACACGAGACCGATCATATAGACAGGGAGTGCGAGTGCATCGGGAACGAGGGGGAATACGAACATAATGAGGGCACCGAGGAGAGAAACGAGCGTGCCGACGACCGACGCCTCCTTCTTTCCGAATTTGCCGACGATCTTCTTGATGAAGGGCATGAAGAGGAACATCGGAAGGAAGCCGACGACCTGAACAAGTCCCGAAAGGGAAGCCTGACCGAAGTAGGTCGCGAACATGATCGTGGTTGCGGTGGTGGCAGACTGCATACCGAGGAACATACCCATTGCCGCAACGGTCGCGCCGACTGCGGGACGGTTTCTCATAAACTTGCCGAACGCTCTAAAGATGTTGATCTTCGTGCCGCCCTCGTTCGTCTTGACCGAGCTTTCATCCACGCGAATGGTGATCTTTCTGATCATAAAGATAAACGCGATAAAGCCGAGAATGCCCATAATGAGAGCCGCCCAGAATACGCGGTCACCGAGCAGGATCTCTACCTGCTTGCCGGTCGCGGGGGAGAGGACGGGATCACCGATCTGATAGGGAAGACCGGTCTCGGGATTTACGAGGAATTGCGACTTGTCAAAGCCCTCGGGGATCTCGATCTTACTTAGGAAGTCGGTCGTGCCGTCGTAGGTGACCTTCTTCCAGATGAGCATCGGAAGGATGATGCCGGGGATCATACCGCCGACCATCGAGCCGATCGAGCGCCAGGTGGAAAGCTCTGCCTGCTGGATCTTATCGGGGGTGATCAGCGGAAGCATTGAGCCGTAGGGAACGTTGGCGATCGTGTAGCAAGCGTCCCAGATGATGTATCCGACGACGAAGAGGATCGCCTTGACGACGACATTCGCCTTCGGGAAGGGAAGAAAGACAGCGGCACCGGCTACAAGAAGACCGCAAGCGCCTATGAAAATATAGGTCTTGAACTTGCCCATCTTGTAGTTTCTTCGGTCGGCGTCGATCAGAGATCCGATCAGCGGATCATTGACCGCGTCCCAGATCTGAACGAGGAGCAGAAGAATGGACAGAAGCCCCGTTTCCATCATCATGTAAACGAGCCAGAAGGTCTGAACGGTTCCCTTCAGTGCAAAGCTCATATTGCATCCGAAGTCACCTGCGGCATACGCGACCTTATCGCGCATTCCGAATGGACGATGCCCGTTGGCATCCAGCTTTTTCTCTTTTTTCATTTGCTTACTCCTTTTGTGATATTTGTACAAAAAGTGATAGTAACCAATTACATTATAACTGCTTTTTATAAAAAACGGTAGTACAGAATTCATTTGTTTTTGTATTATTTTTAGAAGTCTGTAAAAAAAGTTGTTGCAATTGTCAATCGAGTGTGGTATAATATGAGGCAAGGATCATCAAGATACGCGACACTTGAAACATAAGCTTGATCTGTAAGGCAGGTGACGACCGTGGACCGTGAGTATGAGCTGAATTTTCTCCGTGACATTCTGAAAAAATGTCACGTCCGTTCGGTATTGCTTTCTTTGCACGATAATGCCGACACGCTACTCGATCCGCAGATCGGAAGTATCGTCGGTGACCTTCAAGCGGACGTGACCGTTCAGAGGGTGATGGGGCGCAAGATCGAAAGCAACACGAAGTATAAGTTCAGGAACGAGATCGGGCTGCAATATATTTTTTTGCGGCTACCTGTCGCGGCTGAACGCAATCTTCTTTTTATCGGTCCCTATCTTTCTGCGCCGCTGACACAGAAGGAGCTGTTTGAAAGTGGGGAACGCCTCGGTCTTGCTCCGAATATGCAGAACGTTCTGCGCGAGTATTATGCCTCACTTCCCGTGCTTTCCGATGGCGACAGTATTTTTACGGTGATAGACGCCTTTTGCGAGCATATATGGCAGACCCCGTCTTTTTCCATCGTCGATATCAATGGGACCGATACCCTCCATATCCTCCCGACCGATCCATCCACGCACGGCGAGAGCCTTGACACGACGCTTGCGAATATGAAAATGATCGAGATGCGGTACGCCTTTGAGAACGAGCTGATACAGGCGGTGACGCTTGGTCAGCAGCACAAGGAGCAGATGTTCTCGGCGGCGTTCAACGATCAGATGTTCGAGCATCGGTTGCAGGACTCGGTGCGAAATGCCAAGAATTACTGTATCATTATGAACACGCTTCTCAGGAAGGCGGCGGAGACGGGCGGTGTCCATCCGATCTATATCGACCGCGTTTCGTCGGACTTTGCCGCGAAGATCGAGCGGGCGGCTGTGGTCAAGGAGATCTACGAATTGATGCGCGAGATGTTTTCCTCGTATTGCCGTCTCGTGTATAAGCATTCGACACAGAAGTATTCCGCCGTCGTAAAGAGTGCCGTCCTGATGATCGATTCGGATATCTCCGCGGAGATTTCGCTTCGGACTCTTGCGGAGAAGCTCGGGATCACCTCGGGGTATCTTGCGACCGTATTTAAAAGGGAAACGGGAAAGACGGTTTCCGAGTATATCAGAGACCGACGCATCAGCCACGCGGTGCATCTCTTACGCACGACGAGCCTGCAGATCCAGACGGTCGCGATGCATTGCGGCATTATGGACGTGCAGTATTTTTCAAAGCTCTTTAAAAAGCAGATCGGAAAAACGCCGAAGGAATATCGGGATACGATCCGCAGGTAAGACCGAACAAAATGATATCAGTAAAATAATATCAATAAAATGATATAGAGGAGAATAATTATGAAGCAGTTTCTTGACAAGGATTTCCTTTTGATCACGGAGACCGCACAGCGGCTTTATCACACGTACGCGGAGGGGCTTCCGATCATTGATTACCACTGCCACGTCAGCCCGAAGGAGATCTGGGAGGATCAAAGATTTCAGAATATCACCGAGCTTTGGCTCGCGGGCGACCACTATAAATGGAGACTCATGCGCTCGAACGGTGTTGACGAATACTACATCACAGGAGGCGCAGATCCGTACGAGAAGTTCGAAAAATTCGCGTCCCTGATGCCGAAGGCGATCGGAAACCCGATGCATCATTGGTGTCATCTTGAGCTGAAGAATTACTTCGGCTACGAGGGCATCCTCTCTGCGGATACCGCGAGGGAGGTCTGGGAGCTGTGCGAGAAAAAGCTGAAGGAAAAGGATATGAGCGTACGCGGGATTATTACAAAGAGCAACGTCGCGTTCATCGGCACGACCGACGACCCTGTGGACACTCTCGAATATCATAAGCTGCTTTCGGATGACGACAGCTTCCGTACCGTCGTCGCACCCTCGTTCCGCCCCGATAAGGCGCTGAACATCGATAAGGCAGGGTGGAAGGAATACATCGCAAGGCTCTCGGAGGTTTCACGCGTGGAGATATGCGATCTCGCCTCCCTGAAGCGCGCGCTTTCCGCGCGTATTGCGTATTTTGCAGAGGTCGGATGCCGTGCGAGTGATCACGGGCTTGACCGTATGGTATACGCCGAGGCGAGTGAAAGCGAGATCGACGCGCTGATCGCGAGAGGGCTTCGTGGCGAGACGGTTACCGCGGACGAGGCAGAGGCACTGAAGACCGAGCTTCTCGTTCATTGTGCGTCGGAATACGTGCGGCGCGGATTTGTGATGCAGCTTCACTATAACTGCATGAGAAATCCGAACACAGCGGCGTTTGCGACGCTCGGCCCTGACAGCGGCTTTGACTGCATCGGCCCGAACAACGGAAGCCGAAAGCTCGCCTCTCTCCTTGACAGGCTGAACCGTGAGGGATGTCTCCCGAAAACCGTGATCTACAGCCTTGATCCTGCCGATAACGCGTTCATCGACACTCTGATCGGTGCCTTCCAGGGAACCGAGATCGCGGGCAAGCTTCAGCACGGAAGTGCGTGGTGGTTCAATGACAACAAGGAGGGAATGAGAGATCAGATGATCTCTCTTGCGAACCTTTCGCTCCTCGGGAACTTCATCGGTATGCTGACCGACTCGCGCAGCTTCCTCAGCTACACGCGGCACGAGTATTTCCGCCGTATCGTTTGCGAGCTTGTCGGCGAGTGGGTGGAGAACGGCGAATATCCGAATGATGAGAAGGCACTTAAGGAGATCGTTGAGGGCATCTGCTACACGAACGCGAAGCGTTACTTCGGATTATAAGAATTGATAGAATGAAGAATTTTGTGCATGCAAACAGCGTGTCTCTCATTGAGACGCTGAAGGAGCTTTGCAGGATCCCCGCGCCCTCCCATTTGGAACACGCACGGGCTGAATACTGCAAGAAATGGTTGGAAAGCGTCGGCGCTGAGGGCGTTTATATCGACGACGCGCTGAACGTGATCTACTCGATCAACTGCGACGGGTGCAGCGATATCACGGTGTTCGTTGCGCATACCGACACGGTCTTCCCCGATAAGGAGCCGATGCCGTGTGCGGATGATGGAGAATTCATCCGTTCGCCCGGTGTCGGAGACGATACGGCAAGCGTTTCGGTCCTTCTCCATACGGCGAAATATTTCGCAGAGCACCCAAAAGAAGCACCGCGCGGCGTGATGCTTGTGTGCAACTCCTGCGAGGAGGGACTTGGCAATCTCAAGGGAACGCGGCAGCTGTTCAGGGATTACGAGGGGCGCATCGCGCAGTTCATCTCGTTTGACGGCGTTTTTGGGGCGATCGTCGACCGCTCCGTCGGCTCGCACCGCTATGAGGTCGAGGCTGTGACTGCGGGCGGGCATTCTTACGGCAAGTTCGGAAGCCCGAACGCGATCGCAGAGCTTGCGCGCGTGATAAACGACATATATTCGATCGAGGTGCCGAGGATCGGTGACAGCAAGACCACCTACAACGTCGGAGAGGTCAGTGGCGGAACGTCGGTCAATACGATCGCGCAGAGCGCGCGGATGCTGTGCGAGTACCGCTCGGACGATGAAGGCTGTCTTTCTGTGATGCAGGCACATTTTGAACGGATCTTCTCGAAAGCGCGGGAAAGAGGGGTAGATCTTCGGGTAATGCGGATCGGCGAGCGTCCTTGCATGGGAAAGGTCGATCTTGCAAGAGTCGAGCGACTTACTGAGATCTGCCGCTCCATTATTAAGGACGCGGCGGGTGTAACGGTGAAAATGACCTCGGGCTCGACCGACTGCAACATTCCGCTGTCGCTCGGCATTCCCGCCCTTTGCATCGGCGTGTATCACGGCGGCGGCGCGCACACGAGGGAGGAATGGGTCGAAAAGGCATCGCTTCCCATCGGACTTGAGGTGGCGATCAGAACCGTGATCGACGTTACAAGGGAGATAGCAAGCTAAACGAAATCAAAAAAGCCGAGCGGGGAACCGTTCGGCTTTCTCTGTGGGCGGTCTCTTGACCTGTCCGTTTATTCTTTGTAATGATACGTCCTTGCGCTGTAAAGCAGAAGGATCTTTTCGGGCTTGCGATCGAAAAAGACGAGGAAAAACGCGTCTCCGGGAAGGGAGAAGCCCGCCGCCGCGTCGGTTCCGTGGTGCTCGCCGCTGGTTGCTATGAACTGCTTGCCGCTTAAAAAGCTGAAGACGTGAACGAAGTTTGACCTGTCGAAAAGCCGTCCCGTCAAGAAAAGCACCCGCAACAGACTGATCTTGTCGTCCTTGACGTCGAGGAGAATGTCCTCTGCGACCGTGAATTTTTCCTTTCGTACCCAATGTATCTGCAGGGCACCGCGCACGAGGTAGAACACGCAGAAGGAGATCATAAGGACGTCGAGAGCAAGTTCCAGGGTGGTGAGGAGCGCTGACGGGGAGGGGGACTCGTAAAGCGTCATTACGTGGAACATTCCAAGTATCACCGCGCTGAGAAAAAGCACGATGGCGGCACCGACCATAGAGCGCTTGGCACGCCATATCAGCCTCTGTGCGACGGTCTCTCTCGTCAGAATTTCTCTTTTATCCTTCATTGTGTAGCCTCCTTAAGGTCTTATGGCGCTATATGCAATGATTATATCAAATGGTCGGATGATCGCGAATGCACGAATTCAATACTAAAAACAGGACGCGCGACTCAGTGGAAGCCGCCTCTGGCCGTGACCATAAAGCGGTCGATGACGGTGTCGCCGTCGACAAGATAGATACGGTCGTGAAGATTTACGGTAGAGCAGCAGTGCGCGGGCGTGAGAAGCACCTTGTCGCCGATGTGAAGCTTCTTATTCGGGTTGTGAAGCTGGAAATGCTCCTCGCTTGCAACGATTTCCGAGACCTCGAAGCCGACGGGAACGGGCATTCCCTGATCCACACCGCAGGATTTGACTCCTGCATCGACGACGGCGATCGTATCGCTGACGCTGACCACCGTGCAGAGAATAAAGAGGGACGATCTGAAGGGAAGACCGAGCTCACCGTAGGTTGCGTCCATAAAGAGATAGCTTCCTGCCTGAAGCTCGGTGTAGAGACCTTCGCGAGCCTTGACCTCGGAGGTTCCCGTGCTTCCGCCCGAGAGTACACGGACGGAAATTCCGTTTTTGCTGAGATATTCGGTCAGTTCGCGGATCCGTTTTGCGTTCGACTCTGTTGCGGTCGCGCGGTCACCGGCGGATACGACGTGTGAGATATGTCCTGCATATGCCTGAATGCCGTCGAATACCAGGTGCGGACAGCTGCGGATCTTTTGCGCAAGGGAAGCAACCGCCTCCTTCGTCGAAACGCCGCAGCGGTTCATTCCGATCTCGTATTCAACAAGGCAGTATATGGTCGAGCCTGCAAGGGCGGCGGCTTTTTCGAGTGCCTCGACGTTCTTTTCGTCGTCTACGCAGACCGTGAGACGGCAGGCGTTTGCGAGATATGCAAGACGTGCGATCTTCTGTGGGTCGGTGATCTGGTTTGCGATCAGAATGTCCTGAATGCCGCTGTCGGCAAGGTCGAGTGCCTCGTCGAGCTTCGCGCAGGTCATTCCGACGGCACCTCTCCGCATCTGCTCGTGCGCGATCGCCGCACATTTGTGGGATTTATAGTGCGGGCGAAGTCTGAGGGTGCTGTCCTTCAGAAGCAGAGCCATTTCCTCGGCGTTCTGCTCGAATATGCGCTTTTCTACGATCAGCGCGGGTGTTGGGATATAATTTAGTTTCATAAGACGTTATTTTCTCCTACTCGCAGTATAAGGTTTATTGATTCGGTTGAAGCCATTATATCAAAATGTGGGAAGTTTGTCAACCCGAAAATCAAAAAGGTGAGGTGAGGGAGACGCAAAAGGGTGCGTGCCGTCGCACTTTCGAAAACGAATTTTTGAAAAGGCAAAAAAGATTTTCGAAAACCTCTTGACAAACGGTCAAGAATGCGGTATAATGTGCGAGTACCGCGAAAAACGGTGCAAGCTTAATACGCGGGTGTGGCGGAATTGGCAGACGCGCTAGATTCAGGTTCTAGTGGGGGCAACTTCGTGAAGGTTCAAGTCCTTTTACCCGCATAGAAAAAGGCAGGTTCGTAGAACCTGCCTTTTTCTATGCGGATGAGAAGCTCGCAGAGCTTTCTGCAAGCCGTCAGGAAACAAACTCACCTATACTAAGCTTCACACGTGCTTGCCGCCATAGCGAGCCGAAGGCGAGTCTTGGCTGTTCAACGTCCTTTTACCCGCATAAAAGAAAAGCAGAGCGTTTGCTCTGCTTTTCTTTTATCCAAAAGGACTTGAAGGGCTCGGTAGTGAATGACAGCCCGGTGGGCTGTCAGAGCCGAGCCACCGCTCCGCCCGCAGGCGGGCAAGTCCTTTTACATGTACGAAGCTTTCTGCAAGCCGTCAGTAAACAAACCTACTTATAATAGCTTCACACGTGCTTGCCGCCGTAAGCGCACAACGTGCGCGACGGCTGTTCAACGTCCTTTTACCCGCCGTTATGCGGACCGTCCGGGAGTGTACAGTGTAGTATGATAGTATACAGGTAGTGCAAGATGATTGTATACAGTTTTGTGATATAATAAAGGCAAGAAAATGACCACAAAGGAGGTTATTGAAATGCCTTGGAAGGACAAAACTGT
>JAZNOQ010000024.1:0-2288 GCA_045589215.1 Eubacteriales bacterium | reverse complement strand
TGGGCCGGTGATCGCGATCGAGGTCTCGGTCATAATGCCAAGCTCGCGTGCGATCGCAACGGCAGTATCAATGTGGTCACCCGTGATCATGATCGGACGGATGCCTGCGGAGCGGCATTCGTCGATCGCAGGCTTGACCTCGGGACGAACGGGGTCGATCATGCCGACGAGCCCGATGAAGGTGAGGTCACATTCGACCGCCTCGGCTTCGTAGACGGCAGGCTCTTCGGAAAGATTTTTCTGTGCTGCGGCAAGAACGCGAAGCGCCTTGTCAGCCATTGCCTTGTTTGCCGCAAGGATCTCTGCGCGCTTCTCATCGGTAAGCGCAACTGCCGTGCCGTCAACGATCACGGAGGTGCAACGCTTCAGGATCTCGTCGGGGGCACCCTTCGTGAACTGAATGATCTCGCCCTGCTCGTTTTTGTGAACGGTGGTCATCATCTTACGCATCGAATCGAAGGGAACCTCACCGATACGAACGAGGAGATTCTTCTGCACATTCTTCGAAAGATCGAGCGTTTCTGCGTAATTGACAAGCGCGCACTCGGTCGGCTCACCGACTGCCGTGCCCTCGTCCGTATCGAATTCTGCATCAGAGCAGAGAGACATTGCGTTTGCAAGGAGCTTTTCATCCGCGCCGTAGTGATCGACGACGGTCATCTTGTTCTGCGTGAGCGTTCCCGTCTTGTCGGAGCAGATGATCTGCGTACAGCCGAGCGTTTCGACTGCGGTCAGCTTACGAATGATCGCTTGGCGGCGAGACATATTGGTAACGCCGATCGAAAGCACGATCGTAACGACGGTAGCAAGACCTTCGGGGATCGCCGCTACCGCAAGGGAGATCGCGACCATGAAGGAGCTCAAGATGGGATCGAGAATGTTTTCATAAGATCCCGTGAAGTATGCACTGCCGAGCTGGAGCGCGAAGATCACGACACTGATGCCTACAACGAGATAGGTGAGAACCTTGGAAAGACCTGCAAGCTTGATCTGAAGAGGTGTCTTTCCTTCTTCTGCCATTGAGAGAGCATTTGCGATCTTGCCCATTTCGGTGTCCATGCCGGTGGCGGTCACGATTGCTTTGCCGCGTCCGTAAACGACCGTACTGCCCATAAAGACCATGTTCTTACGGTCACCGAGCGGAACGTCGCCGTTCTCTCCGACGGACAGAACCTCGATCTTCTTGTCTACGGGAACAGATTCACCGGTCAGAGCCGCTTCCTCGATCTTCATGCTCGCGCACTCGATGATGCGGGCATCCGCGGGAACTGCGTCGCCGGCTTCGAGAACGATAATATCGCCTACGACGAGATCCTCGCTGGGGATCGAAATAAGCTTGCCGTCACGAATGACCTTGGACTGCGCCTTGGACATTTCCTGAAGTGCCTCAATGGCTTTTTCTGCTTTGCTTTCCTGGAAAACGCCGAGGATCGCGTTGATCAGAACGACCGCGAGGATAATGACAACGTCAGCGGGAAACTCAAATCCGTGGCTGAGACCGTTGTAGATCTCAACGCCTGCGGAGATCGCCGCTGCCACCAGAAGGATGATCGTCATCGGCTCTGCAAGCTGCTTTAGGAAGCGATGGATCATCGATTCCTTTTTGCCCTCGGCAAGCTTATTTTTGCCGTTTTCCTGAAGGCGTTTTTCCGCTTCTGCACCTGACAAACCGTCAACGGAAGAGTTCACGGAGGAGAGGACTTCTTCGGAACTTTGCAAATACTCTTTCATAGTGTTCTCCTTTTCATAATTTCCGCAAAAGAGTCGTGCGGATGATAGGGGAGGGTCGACCTATGCCGTAAAAAAACAAAAGAGACCGACCTGTGCCCATTCAGTACAGATAAGTCTCATCATTTCAAATAAAGCCAGACGCGGAGACCGCGACAAAGTCGGAGGCCAAGCGGTCTTAGGAAGACAATTTTCATTTTCAACTCCTTGGCTCACAGAACGACATGGCTACGATCCGACTTTCATCAGCGGAAGCATCTGGCTCTCAAACGCAAAGCTGAAAAAGAAGGTATAAAGCGACATATTGATAGCCGATCAAACGGACGGGCTTACTTCACAAAAGTGGGGTAAGCCCGAAAAATTTACCTGATTAAAAAGACAAAAAATTGGAAAACCTCTTGACAACCGAAGCTTTAAGAGGTATAATAATTTCAAATAAGGGAGTAATCAACGCCCGTCGTAATAAAGTCAACAACTTGTCGCGGTCTCCGCGTCTGGCTTTATTTGAAATGATGAGACTTATCTGTACTGTATGGGCACAGGTCCGTCTCCTTTGTTTT
>JAZNOQ010000023.1:0-10310 GCA_045589215.1 Eubacteriales bacterium | reverse complement strand
CAGCCCTTCTCGCTCCGCTATCCGCTTGTAGAGGGACACGGTAACTTCGGTTCGGTGGACGGAGACGGCGCGGCTGCTTACCGTTACACCGAGGCAAGACTTGAGAAGATCTCGGACGAAATGATGCGCGACCTCGAAAAGGACGTCGTTCCCTTCGTTCCGAACTTTGATAACCGCAGAAAAGAGCCTGCGGTCCTTCCCTCGCGCTTCCCGAACCTGCTTGTTAACGGTTCGGTCGGTATCGCGGTCGGTATGGCGACCTACGTTCCCCCTCATAACCTCGGTGAAGTCATCGATGCCACGATTTTCCGTATGGATCACCCTGACTGTACGGTTCCCGAGCTAATGGAATACGTCAAGGGTCCCGACTTCCCGACCGCCGCAACGATCTACGGTATGAACGGAATCCTCGAGGCATACACGACGGGTAAGGGACGTATCATGGTGCGTGCAAAGGCACACATCGAGGAAGAAAAGCATCGCATCATCTTTACCGAGATCCCCTATCAGGTCAACAAGGCACATCTGTGTGAGACGATCGGTGACCTCGTGAAGGAAAAGCGCATCGAGGGTATCACAAATGTCAACGACGAGTCGGGCAGACACGGAATGCGTATCGTTGTCGATTACCGCAAGGATGCGAACGGTCAGATCATTCTGAATCAGCTTTATAAATATACCCAGCTTCAGGATACCTGCCCCGTCAACATGCTCGCGATCGTAAACGGTGAACCGAAGGTTCTTTCCCTGCCGCAGATCCTTGACCATTACATCCGCCATCAGGAGGAGGTCATCGTACGCCGTACGAAGTACGACCTCGCAAAGGCAAAGGCGCGCGCACACATCCTTGAGGGCTATAAGATCGCGATGGATAACATCGACGAGATCGTTCACATCATGAAGACCTCGCCGTCCATCCCCGAGTCGAAGCGCATTTTGTGCGAACGGTTCGGACTCGATGACATTCAGGCACAGGCGATCGTCGAAATGACGCTCGGTAAATTGACCGGTCTCGAACGGCAGAAGGTAGAGGACGAGCTTGCCCGCCTCCATACGCTGATCGAGGAGCTTGAAGCGATCCTCGCGGATATGAACAAGGTTCGCGACATCGTGAAGAAGGAAATGATGGAGATCCGCGACAAGTACGCGGACGAGCGCCGCACCGAGATCCTTCCCGTCGAGGAGGAGATCATGGCGGAGGATCTGATCGAAAAGCACAACTGCATCATTACGATGACGCACGCAGGCTACTTCAAGCGTCAGCCCGCCGATACCTACTCCGCACAGAGACGCGGCGGTAAGGGAATCATCGGTATGGGCACGAAGGAGGAGGACTACATCGAGCGTGTCGTTTCGGTGCATAGCCACAGCTATCTGATGCTCTTTACGAACAGAGGACGCGTGCAGTCGGTCAAGGCATACCGCATAAACGAAGCATCGCGTACCGCGAAGGGCTCGAATATCGTCAATCTCATTGAAATGAACGAGGGTGAAAAGGTCACGGCAATGATTTCGGTTCCCGATTTTGAGGGAGAGGATTACCTGATGATGGTTACGAGGATGGGTGTCATCAAGCGTACCCGTCTGTCTGAATTCGCATATCAGCGCAAGGGTGGCAAGATCGCGATCGACCTCGACGAGGGCGACGAATTGCTGTCGGTACACCACACCACGGGACACGATGATCTCATTATCGCGACGCACAACGGTATGGCAGTCCGCTTCTCAGAGGAGAACGTCCGCTGTATGGGAAGAGGTGCGCGCGGTGTGCGCGGCATCTCGCTTCGTGAAAACGACTACGTTGTCGGCGTAACGCTCGTTGACGACGAAAAGAAGCTTCTTACCGTGACCGAAAAGGGCTACGGCAAGAGAGTGGACTTCGAGGACTTCCGTCAGATGAAGACGCGCGGCGGCTTCGGTGTGACCTGCCATAACATCAGCGACAAGACCGGTTACCTCACGGGTATCAATACGGTTGCCGAGGACGATGACCTCATGATGATCACCGACGAAGGAATGATCGTCAGAACCCACGCCGCAGAAATTCCCGTCTACTCGAGAAGCGCATCGGGTGTTATCGTGATGCGCACGCGGGACGATCAGAGGATCGTGAACTTCACGCTGATCGAAAAGGAAGAGGAGGAGAACGCGGAAGAGATGATCGAAGAGGCTACACAAGAGGCTGAAGGACTGACAGAGGAGACCTAATTTAAAAAGGAAACGCTTATGAAAAGAAAATCGATCGTAAAACGCATATTTTCTCTTCTCCTTTGTTTATCCTGTCTTTTTTCCTCCCTCGCGCTCTTTTCCTCCTGTGGGATGAAGATCAAGGATCTGTCGCCTTACCGCGAGGAGTTTCAGCGCTTGATCGAGCAGTCCTTCCTTGTGAATGAGATCTTATTCGGAGAAGGACTGCCCGTCTACAGCCGCGACGAATGCCTCGGTGAACTGATCTATTCCGAGGAGAAGACAGCCGAGTATCTCGCGTATTTTAAGGAGACCGTCGGTAAGGATCTTCCCGAAACGCTTTACAGCGACAAGGGAGACAAATTCCGTATGTATTATTGGCTCTACAAGGACACCTTTCTCGGAAAGCTTGTAGGGGAGGACGTGTACGTCTGCAAATACAGCACGACGTACTACCTTCCCGAGGGGGAGAATGAAAAGGGTGAGCCCGAGTACGATATGGTGACCGAGATCTCGTATGCTTTGAAGCGTGATAACGCCGAAGCAGCGATCCCCGAAGCGATTCTCAGCGGGGAGATCGAATACAAGGACGGCGACGGAAAGGTGACGAATGTTCTGACGGTACGGGAGGACGTGCTTTACAGAACCGAAACGGGCGTATGCTACTATGCGCTCGAAGGATACGAGGAGCCCGTTTTTGAGTACGAGTATGACGAAAACGACAACGAGTATTACGACGTCGTACGGCTTGACGCAAAATATTTGTCGATCGATGCGATAAAGGAGCTTGCCGAAAAGGTCTATTCGGAGCAGTACCTCGAGGGCGTTTATTCCTCGGTGTTTGACGGAATACGCACCGACTTCAGCGATTCTTCGTCGACGGTCCTGCTCGCACGCTACATAGAGGAGGCGGGCGGTGATGACGGTCTCGTCTATCTCCGAAAGAGCAATGTTTCGAAGGCTCTTTTCGAGGAGCAGCGTACCTATGATTACGAATCGATGACGATCAGAAAGCCGTACAGCAAGAACCGCGTGAATGTGGAGATCACGGCGTACGGCACGCATTATTCCGCTGAAACGAAGCAGATAGAGAACGGCGCGCACACGGTGAAATTGTCCTTTGTGCTCGAAAGCGGCGTGTGGCGTCTCGATGCTCCGACGTATTAAGAAAGGAAAAGCAGAGATGAACGAACAACTTGAGCTTTTGATCAAGGAGGCGGTTTCCGACGCCGATCTCTCGCTCGGAGAGATCCCGAATATCGCGCTTTATCTCGACCAGATCCTCAGTCTGGTATCGGAGAAGAACGAGGAGGGATCAAGCTGCTACAAGGAGCACGTGCTTACCAAGACGATGATCAATAATTACTCGAAGGAGGGGGCGATCCTTCCTCTGAAGGGTAAAAAATACAACCGCAGCCAGATTTTGCAGATCCTATTCATCTACTCGCTCAAAAGCACGCTGTCGATCGGTGAGATCAAACGCATTTTTGAAGGTGTTTACGCGCTTGACGGAGAGACCGAGGAGGAATTTTCGGCGCTTTGGAGCGATTTTCTCGAGATCAAGGAGAGGTGCAGGACCGAGACGTCCCGCATTTGCGAGGACGTGACAAATGGATTACAGCTTGACACCGAAAAGGACGAGGATCATATCCGTCTCGTTCTTGCGCTCGTTTCGCTGTCTGCATACCTCAGGACGCTTGCCGAGACGATGATCGACGTGCGCTGTCCGATGCCCTTAGAGGAGTCTTCCGACAAAGCCGAAAAGGCGGAGGAAAAGAAGGCGAAAAAGACCGAAAAGGCAGAGGAAAAAAAGGCTAGAAAGACTGAAAAGGCTGAGAAAAAGAAGGCTGAAAAATCCGAACGCGCCGAGGAAAAAAAGGCAGAAAAGAAAAAAGATACGGCGAAGTCCCCGAAAGAAGCCGCAGAATAACGGTACGTATAAATTCATCCCCGTATTCATATGCTTACAGAAAGAGCTATGAAAGGCGGGGATGTTTTTTATGAGGACGAGCAAGCGGATAGGAATACGTTTTACGGTGATGATCCTCCTTTGCGGCGTAATGCTTTGTATTTCGGGATGTAAAAACGGCAGAAGATCACCGAACGAGATGCTTTCGGGAGCACTTGACGCCGAATTGACCCTTGAAACGGAGGGCCTCACTTATTCTGTAACCGTACACCTCGGGGCGGT
This sequence comes from Eubacteriales bacterium, assembly GCA_045589215.1. Classification (GTDB taxonomy): domain Bacteria; phylum Bacillota; class Clostridia; order Oscillospirales; family CAG-272; genus JAZNOQ01. The sequence goes on along the minus strand of JAZNOQ010000023.1, from coordinate 5,932 downwards.
AAACGAGGGTGGTGTGCGTGACAAGGAGATCGTCTTTCTGTCGCCCGATTCTCTGGCGGGAATGATGGTGCGAGAAATGGCAGAGGGCATTACGGTTACGCAAAACGGCATTACGGCTAAGGGGGGTGAAAGCGCGCACGCACTTCTCCTTGCGGCTGCTCTGTTTTCTCCCGATGAGATCGTGCGCACCGAGGGAAAGAACGAAGGGAGAATGACTTATACGGTCTATCACCTGTCGGATGGCCGTGCGCTTTACTTTGACGATAACACGGGTGCGCTGTGCCGTGTTGAGAGCGATTCGTATCGCGCAAGCGTTGCGTGGATCGAGGCGCGGTGACATGAAGAAAGAGAAAAGCATCTTACTTGGCGGCTTTTACGGGTGCGGAAATCTTGGGGACGATGCCATACTGAAGGCATTGATCCGTGCCTTTTCGGAAATTTCACCGCATATCCGCGTTTCCTATCTCTCGGGCGGGGACAAGGCACTCGAAAGGTCGCTTGCAGAAAGAGGCGCGACGGCAGTTCCCAGACGGTCACCCGCAGTGACTCGGGCGGTGCGCGAGTGCGACGCGCTTGTGTTCGGCGGCGGCTCACTTTTACAGAACGAAACGGGGAACCCCTCGCTGTACGCCTACCTCTCCCTTCTCAATTTTGCACGTCTTCACGGAAAGCGGACGGCGATCCTTGCAGGCGGGCTTGGGCCGATCGACGGAGGGATACCTCGTGCTGTGACTGCATCTGCTCTTCGGCGGCTTGACTATGCGTCCTTTCGGGATGAAACAGCGTGTGAACTTGCACGGTTACTCGGCGCACCGTCTCCGTCCGTTTCGGGCGACCTTGCACTTCTGCTCCGAGAGGAGCTGTGCGCGATTCCCCTCCCGCCGCGCTTTCTGCTCGTCTCTCTTCGGAAAAAGAGCGGCGCGTCGGTTCGTGTATCGGCGTGTCGGATCCTTCATCTCTCGGAGGAAAAGAAGTTAACGCCCGTTTTGTGTACCCTCTTTCCCAAGGAGGACGGTGCATACACTGCCGCCGTTGCGCGTGAGGTATCGCGTCTTTATGGGGCGTCGGGCAAGTCTACCGCTTCGTGGATGCTTCCGCGGCTGTCCGCCGAAAAGCTTCGATCGGTGGTGTCTCGCGCATCCTTTGTGCTTTCGGGACGGTATCACCTCGCGCTTTTTGCGTATTCCTCGGGTGTTCCCTTCTCTGTGATCGGGGATGATCCGAAGCTCCTCGCAGTCAAAGCAGAGCGCCGTCCTCGGGAAGAGGTCACGAGGCTCGTTCGAGAGGACGTTGAACGGTTTATCCGTACCGCTTTTTGATTTTGAAAGGCTTTTTCGCTTTTTGTCCGTTTGTAGGTTGACTTTCCGAGTAAATTGTTTTATAATAAACGTAATAAACAGACAGAAAAGAGAAAGGAGCCTACCTATGCTGCTTTTTTACGTTCGGCACGGAGATCCCTGCTATAATCCCGACTCCCTGACTCCTCTCGGAATGCGGCAGGCGGAATCGGTTTCGAAGCGTCTTGCCCTTTTCGGGATCGACAAGGTTTTCGCTTCAACCTCAACGCGCGCCGTGCAGACCGCACGTCCGACCTGTGAGCTTTTGAATCTTCCTCTCACCGAGATCGAGAGCTTTAACGAAGATATTGCAGATCAGGAAAGTAAAAAGATCTACGAAAAGCCGAACGGAGGGACACTGAGGCTATGGCCGTGGACGCATCCCGAATATCGCAGGATTTTTCTTTCAAAGGAAGTTCGGGATTTGGGAAGTCGTTGGTACGAGAATCCGGAGATATCCTGCTTCCGTGAAGGATATGACCGTATCGCCGAGGCGACGGATGCATGGCTTGCATCTCTTGGCTATCATCACGACGTCGAAAGCGGAACCTATCAAGTGACGTCAAAGCATCCGAATGAGCGAATCGCGCTTTTTGCGCACGAGGGCATCGGAAAGTTTATGCTGTCGCATATTCTGGATATTCCCTTTCCGCTTTATGCAGTGAATTTTGATATGACGCCTTCGGGTGTCACGGTAATTGAATTACGAACGTGGAAGGAAGGAACTACCACCGCGCGGATGCTGACCCTTTCGAATGATTCGCACCTATATCGCGACGGACTTCCGCTGAACTACAGAGGATATATTAAGTTTTGATCTCTGCTTTCTATGGAGAGAGAGACGGGCGGCTCACAGGCCGCCCGTTTTTGTATCCTTATACGCCCCCAAAAACCCGAAAATCTGCCGTTGATCGGCAGAGCACTTATTTTTTCGAAAAAAACTTTAATTCAAACAAAAAAATAAAAATTTTCGGAAATTTTGTGAAAGCCCTTTACAAGTTGAAGGAAATGTGATAAAATTAACGATGGGTCATTATGCCCTTTTCAATCTATGTCAAAAAACAAAGATATACAGGAGGATTTGTCCATTATGGCAATCACAAGACAAAAGCTGTCTATGGACGGTAACACGGCTGCGGCTCACGTCAGCTATTCGTTTACCGAGGTAGCGGCAATTTACCCGATCACCCCCTCGAGCCCGATGGCGGAACTCACCGACACTTGGGCGGCAATCGGAAAGAACGCAGCAGGTAAGCCCGCTGTCAACATTTTCGGTCAGCCCGTCAAGATCATGGAGATGCAGTCCGAGGCAGGTGCCGCAGGTGCCGTTCACGGCTCGCTCGGCGCAGGTGCTCTTACGACCACCTACACCGCTTCGCAGGGACTTCTTCTGATGATCCCCAATATGTATAAGATCGCAGGCGAGCTTCTTCCCTGCGTCATTCACGTTTCCGCAAGATGTGTTGCGTCCCACGCACTCAACATTTTCGGTGACCACTCCGACGTATATGCGTGCCGTCAGACCGGCTTCGCTATGCTCGCAGAGACCAATCAGCAGGAGATCATGGACCTCGGTGCGGTTGCTCACCTCGCAACCCTCAAGTCCCGCGTTCCCTTCCTCAACTTCTTCGACGGCTTCCGTACTTCGCACGAGATCCAGAAGATCGAGGTTTGGGACAACGAGGATCTGAAGGATATGGTCGATTGGGACAGCGTTAAGGCGTTCCGTGACCGTGCGCTCAATCCCGAGCATCCCGTTCTTCGCGGCTCTGCCGAGAACGGTGACATCTTCTTCCAGCACAGAGAGTCCTGCAACCCCTACTACGATGCAGTTCCTGCGATCGTTGAGGAGTATATGAACAAGGTCAACGAGAAGATCGGTACCGATTATAAGCTCTTCAACTACTACGGCCATCCCGAAGCAGAGCGCGTGATCGTCGCTATGGGCTCGGTTTGTGACGTTGCAGAGGAAGTGATCAACTATATGCTCGCTTCCGGCGAAAAGGTCGGTCTCGTTAAGGTTCGCCTTTACCGTCCCTTCTCCGCAGAAAAGCTCTGCGAGGCAATTCCCGCTTCCTGTAAGAAGATCGCAGTCCTCGACCGCACGAAGGAACCCGGCTCCCTCGGCGAGCCTCTCTACCTCGACGTTGTTGCAGCACTTGACCGTTGCGGCCGTGAGGGTATCACCGTTGTCGGCGGCCGTTACGGTCTCGGCTCGAAGGATACGACGCCCGCATCGATCTTCGCAGTTTACGAAAATCTCGCATCTGCTGCTCCGAAGCACAACTTCACTATCGGCATCGTAGACGACGTGACCAACCTCTCCCTTGAAGAGAAGCCCGCTCCCGACACGGCAGCAAAGGGCTCGATCTCCTGCAAGTTCTGGGGTCTTGGCGGCGACGGTACGGTCGGTGCAAACAAGAACTCGATCAAGATCATCGGCGACCACACCGATAAGTTCATTCAGGCTTACTTCCAGTATGACTCGAAGAAGACCGGCGGTATCACCATCTCGCACCTGCGTTTCGGTGATGAGCCCATCAAGTCTCCTTACTATATCACGAAGGCTGACTTCGTTGCTTGCCACAACGTAGCATATATCCTGAAGGGCTACAAGATCGTTGAGGACGTCAAGCCGAACGGCACCTTCCTCCTTGACTGCCAGTGGTCTCCCGAGGAGCTGACCGAAAAGCTTCCCGCATCGGTCAAGTCCTATATTGCAAAGAACAACCTGAAGTTCTATATCATCAATGCAACCAACCTCGCAAAGACCGTTGGTAACATGAAGGTTAAGAACACCATTCTTCAGTCCGCATTCTTCTCGCTCGCAAACGTTATGCCGATCGCAGAAGCAATCGACTACATGAAGTATATGGCGAAGAAGTCCTACTCGAAGTTCGGCGACGAGGTCGTTGAGCAGAACTTCAAGGCGATCGACTCCGGTAAGGACGCGCTCGTTGAGGTTGCTGTTCCCGCAGAATGGGCAAACGCAGGCGAAACGCCCGCAGAGGCTCCCGCTACCGGCGACAGAGCAGATCTCGTTCACTTCGTCAACACCATTGTTACCCCCGTCGGCAAGATGGACGGTGACAGCCTCCCCGTATCCGCATTCAAGGGTATGGAGGACGGTACCTTCCCGCAGGGCTCCTCGGCTTACGAGAAGCGCGGCGTTGCAGTATTCGTTCCGAAGTGGAATCCCGAAGCCTGCATCCAGTGTAACACCTGTGCATTCGTATGTCCTCACGCCTGCATCCGTCCTGTCGCTATGACCGAGGAAGAGGCTGCAGCAGCTCCCGCAGCTACCAAGTTCACCGCAAAGCCCGTCATTAAGACCAACTACAAGTTCACGATGGCTGTATCCCCTGCAGACTGCATGGGCTGTACGCTTTGTGTCAAGGCTTGCCCCGTCAACAACAATCCCAAGCTCGGCACCGCTCTCGAAATGGTTCCCGCCGCAACGCAGGCAGACCAGCAGGAGCCTTGGAACTACGCAGTTGAAAAGGTTTCCGAGAAGCTCGAGCTTGTGAACAACACCGTTAAGGGCAGCCAGTTCAAGCAGCCTCTGCTTGAATTCTCCGGCTCTTGCGCAGGCTGTGCAGAGACCTCCTACGCTCGTATCATCACCCAGCTCTTCGGTGAGAGAATGTATATCTCGAACGCAACCGGCTGTTCCTCGATCTGGGGCGGCTCGGCTCCCGCAACGCCTTACACCGTAAACCGCAAGAGCGGCAAGGGTCCCGCTTGGGCGAACTCCCTCTTCGAGGACAACGCAGAGCACGGTCTCGGTATGGCTCTCGCACAGAAGACCATCCGTGAGAGACTGAAGGGCTACGTTGAAGAGGTCATCGCGAACACCGAAAATGCCGAGATCAAGGCTGCAGCTGAAAATTGGCTTGCAACCTATAACGACGGCAAGGCAAACGAGCCTGCTACCGCAGCTCTTGTTGCAGCGCTCGAAACCTGCGGATGCGATCTCGCAAAGAAGATCCTCGCAGACAAGCAGTACCTCTCGAAGAAGTCCGTATGGATCTTCGGCGGCGACGGCTGGGCATATGACATCGGCTTCGGCGGTCTCGACCACGTGCTCGCATCGGGTGAGGATGTAAACATCATGGTATTCGATACCGAGGTTTACTCGAACACCGGCGGACAGGCATCGAAGGCTTCGAACATCGGTCAGGTTGCACAGTTCGCAGCAGCAGGTAAGGCGATCGGCAAGAAGAACCTTGCAGAGATCGCAATGTCCTACGGCTACGTTTACGTTGCACAGGTTGCAATGGGCGCTGATATGAACCAGTACCTCAAGGCTCTTGCAGAGGCAGAGGCTTATCCGGGTCCCTCGCTGATCATCGGCTACGCTCCCTGCGAGATGCACGGCATCAAGAAGGGCGGCATGCAGAACTGCCAGCTCGAAATGAAGAAGGCTGTTGAAGCAGGCTACTGGCATATGTTCCGTTACAATCCTACGCTTGAAAACAACAAGCTCACGATCGATTCCAAGGCTCCCACGGGCAGCTATCAGGAATTCATCGCAAACGAGGCTCGTTACGCGCGTCTCGAAGTCGGAGGCCAAGCGGTCTTAGGAAGACAAATTT
>JAZNOQ010000022.1:0-4224 GCA_045589215.1 Eubacteriales bacterium | reverse complement strand
ACGATCTCTTCCGCTTCAACGGGCTCTTCGACCGCTTCGGCAACAATTTCTTCCGCCTCGACAGGCTCTTCGACCGCCTCGGTGACGATCTCTTCCTTTTCGACGGACTCTTCGACCGCCTCGGTGACGATCTCTTCCTTTTCGACGGGCTCTTCGACAACTTCGGTGACGATCTCTTCCGCTTCGACGGGCTCTTCGACCGCTTCGGCAACAATTTCTTCCGCTTCGACGGGCTCTTCGACCGCCTCGGTGACAGGTTCTTTTTCCTCGACAGGCTCGCCCTCGAGCTCGGGAGTCAGATCCTCATATTCATACAAATTCGAGCGCGGCGCAGAACGCTTTTCCTCACGTCCAAGCGCGAGAAGCTCTCGGCGGTAATCCTCCATCAGCTGTCTGCGAGTGCTGACTGCCCTGTCCTCGTCGTACTTCGGCGCAGGTGTCGCATCCGTTTTCCCTTCGCGGACGGAAGCGGACGGATCCTCTTTTTCCGATTGCAGCTTTTTGAAAAGATCCCGCATCGTCACTGTGACAGATGCCGTTTGCTGTGACGCACGGCTCTTTTCCTTCTTTTTGGTCTTCTTACTTTCTGCCATCCGCTCTGCCTCCCTTCCGATAGCTTCCTTCGTTCGTTCTGTAATTTGTTCTTATTCCGATCTCATCATCGCAAGTCTGTGCTGCTTTGCCGCCTCGCACAGGATCACTGCCGCCGCGGTGGATACGTTCAGGGAATTCACCTGACCGTACATTGGGATCGAGGTGATCTGGTCTGCCTTTTCCTTTACGATGCGCGAAACACCGTCCCCTTCGCTGCCGAATACAAGTGCGCAAGGGCCTCTGAAATCGGTCTCGTAATAGGCTTGTCCACCCGCTTCTGCAGCGTACACCCAAACGCCCTTTTCCTGTAGCTCTGCGACGGTCTGCGCGATATTCGAGACCTTCGCAACGGCAAGATGCTCGATCGCACCCGCCGACGCCTTCGACACGACGGGCGTAAGCCCGACCGCGCGGCGCTTTGGAATAATAAGTCCGTGCGCACCCGCGCCCTCGGCACAGCGAATGAGCGCCCCGAGATTGTGCGGATCGGTGATGCCGTCCGAGATCACGATGAGGGGCTTCTCCCCACGCTCTTCGGCAATCGCAAGGATGTCATCGACCGTGACGTATTCCTTTTCTGCCGCCATCGCGATCATACCCTGATGCGGTGCGCCGAGGGACAGCTCGTCGAGCTTCTGCTTTTCGCATTCGATCACAGGGATCCCGCGCGCGATCGCCTCGGAAACGAGCACGGTGATCGAGCCCTCCCGTTCGCCGCGCTGTACGAGGAGCTTGTCGATCGCACGTCCCGATTTCAGAAGCTCTCTGACGGCATTTCGTCCGACAACGAGCCCCGAGTTTTCGTTTTCCTCTGCACTTGCAACGTCAAATCTGTTCTCAGTCGCGACGCGGTCTCTCTCCGCATAAGGACGCCTCGTGCGATCGCCGTAGCGAGGGGCGCGTGAGCTTGCGCTTCCCTTCTTATTTTTATATCCGTTATTTCTATTGTCCTTCACTCGTATGTACCCCCGTAATTTCACAGGTCTTGTCAAATTTCCGTATTTTGCGCATCACACGCAGTCGATAATAAGATTATAACATATTTTTTCGGATTTGTATAGGGGATTTTTTACAATTCCCGAAAAATTCCATCGACGCGTGTCGCAAATATCTTACCAAATAAAACAATCCCCGACAGATTTTGTCCATCGGGGATCTACCGTCATATAATTTCGATCTTCCTGTGCTTACTCCACCGTCACCGATTTTGCGAGATTTCGCGGGCGGTCGATGTCACAGCCGCGGAGTGCCGCCGTTTCATAGGCGAGAAGCTGCACGACGGCGAGAGACGCGAAAAGCGTCGCCGCGTGAGACGAAATGGGCAGACGTATCACCTCGTCCGCCGACGACTCGGACATCTCGGCATCCTCACGGCAAAGTAAGATCACGTACGCGCCGCGGCTCCGCACCTCTTTGACGCTATTCTCGGTCTTGTCCGAAAGATGCTCCTCGGTCGAAAGCGCGACGACGGGCGTTCCCTCCTCCACGAGCGAGATCGTTCCGTGCTTCAGCTCTCCCGCCGCGTACGCCTCGGCGTGGATATAGGAGATCTCCTTCAGCTTGAGCGCGCCCTCGACTGCTAACGCGTAATCGATCCCGCGCCCGATGAAGAAAACGTGTTCCTTTTCCTTAAGGCGCGCGGAAATACTGCGGAGAGTTTCCTTTTGTGCCAATATCTCCTCCATCGCTCGGGGGGCATCCTTTGAAAGCTCCTTCACGAGTGCCGAGATCGCGTCGTCCGACATACGCTCCCTCACGCGCGCGATCGCGAGGGCAATCATATAGAGCGTTGCCACCTGCGTGCAGTAGCCCTTCGTCGTCGCGACAGCGATCTCGGGTCCTGCGTAGGTGTAGATGCAATGATCCGCCTCGCGCGCGATCGTCGTTTCGACCGCGTTCACGATGGCAAGCGTCGGAAGCTCCGCGTCCTTCGCGTATCGAAGTGCCGCGAGGGTGTCCGCAGTCTCGCCCGACTGCGAGATCAGAATGACGAGCGTTCCGTCCGACGGAAGCGGCGGATGATAACGGTACTCGGATGCGATACAGGAAACGGTCGGAATACCCCCGATGCGTTCGATCAGCCGCACCCCTACAAGCCCCGCGTGCATTGCAGATCCGCAGGCGACGATCTGAATATTTTTGATCTCGCGCCAGAATTCGGGCGTGATACCGTCTGCGGAGAAATCGGGAAGTCCTCCCTTAACGCGCGGCGAGACCGAATTCACAATCGCCGTCGGCTGTTCGTAGATCTCCTTCAGCATAAAATGCGGATGCCCACCCTTTTCTGCCGATTCGGGAGTCATCGTCGTTACGCTCCAATCGGGCGAAAAGCTCTCGCCGTCCTCCTTATAAACCGTAACACCGCTCGGAAGAAGGCAGGCGACGTCCCCCTCCTTGAGACAGTAATATTCGGCGGTGAACGGCAGAAGTGCCGTCATATCCGACGCGAGATAATAGCCGTCCTCGCCTCTCGCAAGGATCAGGGGACTGCCCTGTCTCACGGCGTAGACCTCTCCTTTGCGGTCCGAAAGCATAACCGCAAAGGCGTATGAGCCCTTCATTTTTGCCGTTGCCTTGCGGATCGCTGTGATCGGCTCGCCGCACCGTTCATACGCCTCGTCAAGCACCGCCGCCGCAACCTCGGTATCGGTATCGGACAGGAAGGTAACGCCCTTTCCCTCTATTTCGCTTTTCAGTTCTCTGTAATTTTCGATGATGCCATTATGCACAAGCACCACGCGGCCACGGCAGTGCGGATGCGCGTTTCGGTCGGACGGTGCGCCGTGCGTCGCCCATCTTGTGTGCCCGATGGCACAGTGACTGCTTTCGATCTGCACCTTTGCAAGCTTCTCTTCAAGCGCCCCAACGCGCCCACGACATTTGACGGTCTCGATCCGCGTTTCGGTCTGTGCCGCAAGCCCGACCGAGTCGTAGCCGCGGTATTCGAGCACGGAAAGCCCCTTGGTGATCTTCGGGACAGCATTTTCACTGCCCGTATATCCGATAATTCCACACATAATATTCACCCTGTAACAGAGTCGGCTGTCATGCTTTGGCAAAAAAAGCGCGCCAAAAAAGCGGACTCTGCCGTTCCCTTTCCCTGTAATATAGGCAACTCAACAAGACCGTCCCCACTGTCGTTCTTGGGAGCGGCTGAGTGCCGTTCAAATATTGTAGGATGAACAGGAATTGTTTTGCGATCACTCGCATATTTGCCCTGCGCTTTACGATGTCCTTATCACCGGAGAAGCATCCGCCGAATATTCGATGACTTCTCTCCTCGTTAACCGCCTGCCACACGCACCGGCTGACGGTCTGGCGCTATCATTACCCTGATTTTCGGGAAGCTTTGAGGCGACAGCCGCGAATTGTGCGGTGTTGCCTTCATTTTTACTACTGTTTTTTGAGGCGCAAACCTTTCTCAAGGCTTCAGCCGCAATATGCGGCTTGCCTTAATTTTGCCGTTTGAGAACGACCTTGTCGCGTGCTTTGTAAATACTGTTTGCAGGTACGTATCCGCGCACGGGAGAAAGCGGATAAATATTGGTGTTGCAGCCCACGACCGTACCCGGATTGAGGACGCTGTTGCAGCCCACCTCCACAAAGTCGCCCAGCATTGCGCCAAACTTC
>JAZNOQ010000021.1:0-35280 GCA_045589215.1 Eubacteriales bacterium | reverse complement strand
CCGACACCGCCGATGATACCGTCAACGAGAAGCGACGATACAAGCGGATGCGCGTTTTCAAGGAGACCGCCAACCCATTCACCGAACCATTCGATCAAGGTAACGAGACCGGGGATCACCGTGCCGTTCGAAAGCTCGAGGCCCTCCGCGATCACAGGGCCGACCCACGCCTGCGAAATACCGAACACAAGGAACATCACGACAGCGAAGATCGGAATACCCGCCCACTTGTTCGTGAGAACGGCGTCGACCTTATCCTGAACGTTCTTATTCTTCGTAAGGACCTTACGGCTTTCAACCTCCTTGACGACACCGTTGACAAACTCAAAGCGCTTTCTGTCTGCCATTTCGACCTCTGCCTTGTCGGTGAGGTCGATGTCGTCCTGCACATAGGGAGCGGTCTGTCCCTTCCCCGCTGCCGCAGTAGCCGCCGCAACAAGCTCCTTCAGACCCTTCGACGAGGTGGAGACCGTATTCACTACGGGACAACCGAGCTTTTCCGACAGCTTTTTCGTATCGATCTTCGTTTCCTTCGCCTCGTTGATGTCGCTCTTATTCAGCGCAACGACGACGGGGATCCCAAGCTCGAGGAGCTGGGTCGTGAAGAAAAGGCTTCGGCTGAGGTTGGTCGCGTCTACGATATTGATGATCGCATCGGGCTGCTCCTCTTTGACGTAAGCACTCGTGATGCTTTCCTCCGAGGTAAACGGAGACATCGAATACGCACCGGGAAGATCGACTGCGATCAGCTCCTCCGAGCCCTTGTAAAGGCTCTTTCTCACGGGAGCCGACTTCTTGTCTACGGTAACGCCCGCCCAGTTTCCAACGTGCTCACTTTTACCCGTGATCGCGTTGTACATCGTGGTCTTACCGCTGTTCGGATTGCCTGCGAGAGCAATTCTCATTTTGTTGTTCCTCCTGTTCAGAACGTTAAGAATAAGTAAGATCAAAAGGTGCAGCCTCTCGAGTTAGCACAAACTAACCGATGGGCAAGAAAAAATCGACCTTGCCGTATTTTCCGTCTTGCGACCGAGACCGCACTGCTGATTAGCAGCCGCTAACCGATGGGCAGAAAAAATACAGCACCCTTTCGCAATTTTGGTCTAACACGGTAACCGTGCCGTATCAGATCAAAATCGCGGAAGCCAACTGTGTGTCGATATTGTATCTTGCGTCCTTGATGGAAACGGTACATCCGCCCTTACGATGTGCGACCACGGTGATCGGCTCACCGGAGTAGCAGCCGAGCGTAAAGAGGAACGAATTCAGTTCCTCGTCATCGGTCTCGATCGCTTTTACGATGTATTCCTTTCCCTCTTCGGCATCTGTCAGGTTCATTGGTTTCACCTCTTGTTTTCCAGAGTTTGCCTCTGCTAACAGAAATATACCACAAAAATTCTTTCGTGTAAATAGGAATTTTCGATTGTTTACAAAATGTTCACTTTTTTAATAAAACGCCCGCCGCTTCCCTTCTTCGGATGCGGCGGGCACTGATCATTTTTGTATCACTTTTCCCCGTACTGCTCGGTAATATACCGTTTCAGTGCCTCAAAGGATTCGTCGCTGATCGCGTGCTCCATTTTGCACGCATCCTCCGCGGCGATCTCCTCGGGAACACCAAGCCGAACCAGCAAGGAGGAAAGCAAGGTGTGGCGCTCGTAGATCTTCTTTCCGATCTCAAGCCCCGTTTCGGTCAGAGTGATATAACCGCTCTTATCGATCAGTATAAATCCCCCGTTTTTCAGCAGATTGACGGCGCGGCTGACCGAGGGCTTTGAATAACCCATATGCTCGCAAACGTCGATCGAACGGACATCACTCCGCTCCTTCGTTAAGACATAGATCGTTTCGAGATACATTTCTCCCGATTCGTGTATCGACATAGTCAGCCTCCGTTCTTTTGGGTGATTTCTTGCTTTCTGACAGTATAACACGTTTTGTCAGAAAATACAAGACTGCGTTTGTAAATATTTTATGTAGCGTCCTCTCCGAGCATAATACGTATGATCTCCCTGTCGGTCTCACTCATACCGTCTCTCGCGAGCTTGCCGACGTTACGGATCGTATTTTCAACGCCCTTCGTGACGATGCCGTCTCCGCCGTAAAACTGCTTTCCCGCCTTCATCATGTCGTATCCGAGGATCCCCGCCTCGACCGCCATCGCGATCTTTGCGGCGCACGATGCCTTCGCACCGTCACAGATCGTTCCCGACAGGATCGCGAGCGCATTGACGAGCGTATGTGCGATCTCGTAGTATCGCCCGCCCTCAAGATAGCAGATCCCCGCACCCGCGCCGCATCCCGCAGAGATCGCGCCGCAGTATGCCGAAAGACAGCCGATCCCCGTTTTCTGATGCACGGTGATGAGATCCGATACGAGAAGCGCACGAAGCATCGTATCCTCGGATACGCCCATTTCGCGGGCATACACCGCAACGGGCACCGATGCGGTGATCCCCTGGTTTCCGCTTCCCGAAATGATGCAAACGGGCAATTCACAGCCGCTCATTCTCGCATCCGAGCCCGCCGCCGCATAAGCACGCGCACGGTCTTTTACAGAGACCTGTCCGTCACGGTAAATAACCTTGCCGATCGACGCGCCGTAGTCACCGCGAAGCCCTTCCTCGGCGATCGCAAGGTTCATCTCGAGCTGTTTTTTCAGGAGCGGACGCAGACCGTCAAGCGGCACGGTATCGGCAAATTCAACGATATCGCGTACCGAAAGAAGCGAACGGTCGGCACCCACAGTCCCCTCCTCGTCACGCGGACGGGCGGCGCAATCGAGCATGCTTCCCTTGAAATAGTCCGAAAGAAGATCCTGCCCGTTGCGTTCCAAAGACACCACGTTCGTGTGGCGGTGGCGGATCTCTACCGAAGCGGTGTCGCCCTCCGAAAAGCCCTCAAGGAGAAGATCAAAGGGATAGGGCGAAGAAAGCTCACCTATGTCGATCGGTGTCGCGTCAAGATACGCACGGATGCGCGCGTGATCGCTTTCACACAGCCCCGACAGCACCTGCAGCTTTTTCTGAGGTGCGTTCGCGATCACACCCGCGGCAATCGCCGCAGGAATGCCGTGCTGACCGCCCGTTGCGGGAACGATAACGCTCTTCACGTTTTTGATGATATTTCCGCTGAGACGCGCCGAGATCCGTTCGGGGTCCTTCCCGAGTACGTCTCTGAGGATCGACGCGGCGTATGCGATCGCGATCGGCTCGGTGCAGCCCATCGCGGGGAGAAGCTCCTCTGTTAGGACCTGAGAGTAGGCTTCGATCACGTTCTCTGTAAGTGCCATTCGGTTTTCCTTTCGATGACTTTATCTCTGTACCTATTATATCGGTTTTCCACCTTTCTGTCAAGTGCTTTTGTCCGTTTGAAGGCGAGCCCGACCTATGACACAGCGAAAAACAAGCGCAAAATATCTGAAAATTTCGATAAATCGGTTGACATTTTCTCCCCCTTGAGGTACAATTAAACACGAAATACATTGAAAGCAAGGAGCACTGCTATGAAACTCACTCTGAAAGAAATCACCAAGATCGCACGCGGCGTGGTCCGCGTTACCGAAGAAGACGGTGTCTTCTCCTTTTTCCGCTTTACGGAAAAGCAGGAGGCGACCTACCTTGAGGCAAGCCCCCAGAACTTCTACGTAAAGTCCTTTGCGACCGCAGGCGTTCGCCTCGCGATGAAGACCGACACGACGAGCATCCGCTTCGACTACACGCTGAAAAAGGCATCGAGCCGCCATTACGCATTCTTTGACGTCTACGTAAACGGCGCACTCGAAAAGCACTTCGGTGTCGACGGTGACGCATCTGTCGGCGGCTCTGCAAGCATCACGCTTCCCGAGGGCGAAAATACGGTCGAGATCTACTTCCCTTGGTCGCAGTGTGCAACGTTGTCGAACGTTGAGATCGACGACGGAGCGAGCCTTGATGGCATTACCCGTCCGAAAACGATGCTCACCTTCGGTGACTCGATCACCCACGGCTATGACGCGATCTACCCCTCTCTCTCCTACGCCTCCCGCCTCGCATTCCTTCTCGATGCCGAGCAGATCAACAAGGGCATCGGCGGCGAAAAGTTCTTCCCCGCGCTTCTCGATGAGAAGGATCCCTTCGATCCCGATTACATCACGGTCGCATACGGAACGAATGACTGGAACAGCAAGATGATCTCGCGCGAAACCTTTACAGAGAACTGCCGCGCATTCTACGCTCGCCTGTCCGAGCTGTATCCGAACGCGAAGATCTTCGCAGTCGCACCGATCTGGAGAGGCGACGGAAACCGTTCAAATAGCGGCTTCGGCGCTCCCGTCACCGAGGTATATCCTCTGATGCAGGAGCTTTGCAAGGATCTCCCGAACGTCACGGTGGTCAACGCCTACAATTTCGTTCCGCACAGAAAGGAATTCTTCGCGGATCTGCGCCTCCACCCGAACGATTTCGGTTTCGGACCTTACGCCGACGCACTTTATAAAGAGATCGTAAAGCACATTTAAGCTGATACAAAAAAACGGACAGACCGTAACGGTCTGTCCGTTTTTTATTCAAGTCATCCGCGGTCGACCTCGATCACAGCATAATGGTTCGGGAAGGCGGCAAGGATCACGCCTGCGATCTTTTCTTTCAGCTCTGCGTCCGAAAGCCGAAGCTCAAACGGTGCCTGCACGTCAAAGATCAGATTTGTATGCGACTTTCCCTCGACAAATCGGAAATCGTGGATGCGGAGTGCGGGATCGATCGCACGGACGATCCCCGCAACGCGCTCGCGCATATCGTTCACGCGCTCGTCGTCGGTGACGATCGGATCCATATGCACCGTTGCCTCAATACCCAAGGTACGAAGCTCGCGCTCAATATTATCGATCGTATCGTGCGTGTGATAGATATCCGCCGATCCGTCCACCTCAACGTGAAAGGATGCAAAGATCTTCCCGGGGCCGTAATTATGGACGAGCATATCGTGAAGCCCGAGGATCTCGGGATACTTCCCCACTGTCGTGTTGATCTCCTCAACGAGTGCCTCGGTCGGACCCTCTCCGAGGATGGCGTTCTTCGCCTCGATCAGGATCTTGACCCCCGCGATCGCCACAAGCACCGAAACGGCAATGCCCATTACGGCGTCAAGGCTGAACGGAAGCGTAATAAATCTGCCGACAACGACCGCGACGAGAACCGCGCCCGTCGCCCCAGCATCGGAAAGACTGTCGGCGGCGGTCGCTCGCATCACAGTCGAGTCGATCCTTTTTGCGACACTGCGGTTAAAGAAGCAGAGCCAGAGCTTCACAAGCACCGAAACCGCAAGCACGATCACTGCGGGGATCGAGAAGCTGCTCTCCTCCGCACCGCCGAACAGCTTTGAAAGCGACTCGGTAAACAGCTCATAGGAGATCAGCAGGATCACGAGCGATACCACCGCCGACGCAAGATATTCGATGCGCGCGTGCCCGAAGGGGTGGTGTCGGTCCGCAGGCTTTGCCGCGATGCGGAAGCAGATGAGCGAAACGATCTGCGAGCCCGCGTCGGACAGATTGTTGAAGGCATCCGCCTCGATCGAAACGGAGGACAGTAAAAATCCGACCGTAAACTTACCGACAAAAAGGAAGAGGTTCAGTATGATCCCGACGATGCTGACCATCGTGCCGTACGCGCGGCGCACGGTCGGGTTTTTTACGTCTCTGTAATTCCGAATAAACAGTTTTGATAGAAAGGTTGTCATATTTGCTCCAAAATAAGCCTCTGCCAAGTATGGCATCAGCCGAATATTATCCTCTCGAGCGCAGTACCTCGGCGGCGGCGGACAAAACGCCGATCTTACCGCTGTCATAGGTCAGTCCGCCCTGAAGGAACGCCGTATACGGCGGGCGAAGCGGTCCGTCTGCGGAAAGCTCGATCGACGATCCCATCGTGAACGCCCCCGCTGCCATAATGACCTCGTCTCCGTATCCGGGCATTGCCCACGGCTCGGGCGTTACGTACGCATCAACGGGAGATCCCGCCTGAATGCCGCGGCAGAAGGCGCACAGCCCCTCGGGAGAGCCCATAATGACCGTCTGAATGATGTCGTCGCGCGGCACGTCGTAGCGCGGCTCGACCTCGTAGCCGAGCTTTTCGAATACATAAGCCGCAAGGAGCGACGTCTTGAGTGCCTGCGCCGTTGTATGAGGCGCGTAGAAAAGCCCCTTATACAGGCTCTTGTTCTGTCCGAGCGTCGCGCCGACCTCAGTTCCGACACCGACCGACGTGAGACGGTAGGAGCAAAGCTCGACTGCGCGCTTCGTGCCCGCGATGTAACCGCCTGTCTCTGCCATACCGCCACCGGGGTTCTTGATGAGAGATCCGACGATCAGGTCGGCACCCACCGCGGTCGGCTCGACGGTATCGGTAAACTCACCGTAGCAGTTATCGACCGTGACAACGGCATCGGGAGCGATCTCGCGCACCACACGCACAAGCTCCCCGATCTCCGCGACCGAGAGCGTTTTGCGGTTCAGATACCCCTTCGAGCGCTGAACGAATACCATTTTCACCTTATCCTTATTTTCCTTCAGATATGCGGTGATCGCAGGAAAATCGAAGGTTTTTCCGTCCACAAGGTCGATCTCATGATAGTCGACTCCGAAATCACGGAGCGAGCCGTTCCCGGGCGTTCCCGTGAGACCTATGACCTCCTCAAGAGTGTCGTACGGCTTACCTGCGACAGAAAGCATCACGTCACCGGGGCGAAGAATGCCGAACAGCGCGATCGTCAGCGCGTGCGTTCCGCTTACGATCGTATGGCGCACGAACGCCGATTCCGCGCCCATCACGTCCGCCCAGATCTCGTCGAGCGTATCACGCCCCTTGTCATCGTAGCCGTAGCCCGTGGTGCTTTCGAACATCATATCCGAAACGCGGTGAGAGGCGAAGCTGTCCATCACTTTTTTTGTGTTCTCGAAGGCGATTCTTTCGATCCGTTTGAATTGCTCCTTCAGAGCCTCCTCTGCTTCATCCGCAAGCCTTAAAAGTTCTTCTGAAAATTCCATTTTAAATGCCTTTTTATCTCTTTCTTTTTTTTGGAAAAAGTTTCCTTGTGGGGTACAGGGGCAAAGCCCCTATAAAACTATCCCCAATACTTCCGATCGAGGGAACGGAACTGAATTGCCTCCGCAATATGGGAGGCTGTAATGATCTCACTTCCCGCGAGATCTGCAATGGTACGCGCCACGCGCAGGATGCGGTCGTGTCCGCGCGCCGACATTCCGAGGCTTTCATACGCCGATTTCAGGAGTGCCTGCGCCGTTTCGTCGGTCTTGCAGTAGCGGTGGATCGCCGCGGCATCAAGCTGTGCGTTGCAGTAGATCCGCCTTCCCATGCCATCGTCCTCTGCCATACGGCGAGCGGCAAATTCGCGCGCCGCCTTCACTCTCTCTCGGATCTGCGCCGAAGACTCCGCGCGCGTGTCCTCCTGAGAGATCTCATCGAAGGTCAGGGACGGAAGCTCGATCTGAATATCAATGCGGTCGAGCATCGGCCCCGAAATACGGGATATGTACCGCTTGACCTCCTCGGGACGGCAGGTACACTTCCGCGTCGCGTGCCCAAAATATCCGCATCTGCACGGGTTCATCGCCGCGACGAGCATAAAGGAGCAGGGATAGGTCACACGTCCATTCGCACGGGTGATCGTCACGCGCCTGTCCTCCAGCGGCTGACGGAGTGCATCGGTCACGAGCTTCGGAAATTCGGGAAGCTCATCGAGGAAAAGCACGCCGTTGTGCGCGAGCGAGACCTCACCGGGAAGCGGATTTGCACCACCGCCGACGAGACTGACAACCGACATCGTGTGATGGGGCGAACGGAAGGGGCGCGTTTTCAGGAGAGACGCCTCATCGGGCAGTACGCCCGCGACCGAATGCACCTTCGTCGATTCGATCGCCTCTGCGGAGGTGAGGGGCGGCAGAATGCTCGAAAGCCGCTTCGCAAGCATCGATTTACCCGTACCGGGAGGTCCGATCAGGAGGATATTGTGCCCGCCTGCCGCCGCGATCTCCATTGCGCGCTTTGCCATATACTGCCCGCGCACGTCGGCAAAATCAAAGCTTTCGGTATGCTCCCCCGCCGCATAAACGAGCGGCGCCTCGGGCTCCATCCGTTCAACACCGTTGAGATGGCGCACGAGACTCGCGACGTTATCGACTCCGTAAACCGTAATGCCCTCCACAGCCGCCGCCTCGCGTGCGTTACAGCGCGGAACGTAAAGCTCGGTAAATCCTGCGTCTCTCGCGGCTACGGCAAGACAAAGCACGCCTCTGACACCGCGTAATTCGCCCGAAAGCGAAAGTTCACCGACAAAGCAGAATTTCGAAAGGTCGAGATCGTACCGTACAACTCCCGCACAGTGCAGAATGCCGAGCAGGATCGCAACGTCAAACGCGCTTCCCTCCTTCTTTCGGTCGGCGGGCGCGAGATTGATCGTATAGCTGAGTGTCGGCATCTTGAAGCCGCTGTTGATGCACGCCGTTCGAACGCGCTCTTTCGCCTCCTTGACGGCGGCGTCGGGAAGCCCAACGAGCTCAAGCTGAGGCAGGGTGGGCTGTCCGTCACATTCCACCGAAACCACAAATCCGTCGATGCCGGCAAGCCCGGCACTGTAAACCGTTGATAGCACGTGTCTTTCCTCCGTGTTGTTAATGTCGTTTTTTTGCCGCTTCTCCCGCGGCGACCGTCCGTGCGACGGTAACGGGAACGACGCGATGCGCACCGCCCTTTTGTAAAAGCTCCGCCGAGGAGCGAAGACCGCTTCCCGTCGTCATAACGTCGTCGACAAGAAGGACGGTTTTTCCCGAAAGCACCGAAGAGCCCTTCAAGCGGAACGCCGTCTGCAAATTCCGAAGGCGATCCTCGGCGTTCAGCGCCTTTTGCTCCTTGCCGCCGCGCCTTCGGACGAGGAGGGTTCTGTATTCGCATCCGAGTTCAAATGCAAGGGACGTGGCAAGCTCCTTAGCCTGATCGAAGCCGATCTCGCGCACCTTCGCGCGTCTACGCGGAAGTGCCGTCACGATCACGTCTTGCGGATCGATTCCCTCCATCCGCAGGTAGTCGCGCATAAGGTGCGAAAGCTCCCGCGCGAGAAAGTCGAACGCACGTCTGTCGCGCTCGGATTTTACGTAATAAATAAGCCGATCCGTCGCGGTCGCTCCGCCCGCGCGATATGCAGAAAGGAATATCCCGTCCCGAATTCCGAAATCGGTGAGGAGGGGCGGCAGACAGCGGCAGTCGAGCATCGAAAGCCCGCAGATCCCGCATCTCTCGCGCTTTTCCTCTTCCCATTTTTCGCGGCATTCCGAGCAAAACGGAACGTCACAGCACGGCATCAGCCGATCGCGGCAGCAGGCGCACGTTGGCGGAACGATGAAATCCCGAAGAAAATCCGTAACACGTGTTTTTCGATTCGTTGTCATCGTTCAGTCCGCCTCCCTGATGCGGCGCACAAGCCCCGTATAGCGCATCGATTGACGATTGTTCCCCACCATCATTTCGACAATATCGCTCCTTCCGACCACGATCACGCGCGCGGAGGCACGGGTGACTGCCGTATAAAGAAGATTTCGTGTGAGGAGCATCGGAGGCGCGCCGTACGCAGGCAAGATCACCGTCGGGTACTCACAGCCCTGACTCTTATGCACCGTGATCGCGTATGCGTGATCAAGCTCATCAAGGAGGGAGAAATCGTACACCGCCGTGCGGTCGTCGAAGAGGATCTCCATCTGCTGTTCATAAAGGTCGATCGATCGGATCACGCCGATGTCTCCGTTGAAGACCCCCATTCCGTCGCTGTCTGCCCTCTCCCAATAAATATCGTAATTGTTCCTGATCTGCATCACCTTGTCTCCCTCTCGGTAGACACGGTCGCGGTAGCGGTATTCCTTTTTCCCCTTGCCCGAAGGATTCAATTCTCGCTGAAGAAGGATATTCAAAGCATCGGTCCCGCTCTCGCCCTTACGCGAGGGCGTAATGACCTGAATGCCGTCAGCCGCCTCTCTGCCGTATGCCCTCGGCAAGCGGTTCTTACAAAGATCCGCAACGGTGAAAGCGATCTCTGCGTCGCTCTCGCGCGGCAAGAAAAAGAAATCATTATTCTTCACCGAAAGGTCGGGCATAACGCCGCTATTGATCGCGTGCGCGTTCGTAATAATGAGGCTCTCGCCCGCCTGACGGAAGATCTCGGTGAGGCGAACGGTCGAGAAGCGCTCTGATGCGATCAGATCGGCAAGCACGTTTCCCGCACCGACCGACGGAAGCTGATCTGCGTCTCCGATCAGAATGAGCCGCGCACCGGGCTTCACCGCCTTAAGAAGCGCACACATCAAGGAATTGTCGATCATCGAGGACTCGTCCACAATGATGACGTTTTCTTCGAGCAGATTTTTTTCGTCTCTGCCGAACACGACCCTTCCGTCGTCACGCTGTCCCGTCGCATTTTTGCGGTCGATGCCCATTTCGAGAAGCCTGTGGATGGTCTTTGCCTCCTCCGATGTCGACTCGGACAGCCGCTTCGCCGCACGTCCCGTCGGAGCGCATAGCGCGACCTTCATACCGATCTCCGAAAAGATGCGGAGAAGCGCACGCACGACGGTGGTTTTACCCGTTCCGGGTCCGCCCGTCAGGATCATCACGCCCGACGACATCGCGTCGAAGATCGCCTTTTTCTGAAGCGCGGCGTATTCTACCCCGTTCTCCCGCTCCTCGCGTCTGATAAAGAGCGCAATGTCCTCGGTGTTTATCGCAGGACAGAGCTTATCGAGAAGCCGCAGCTTCCTTGCAATATACCCCTCCGCCGCGTAGGCAAAGTGATCATACACATACCGCACGCCGTCCATTCTCTCGACGTCAACGCTTTTTTCTTCGATGAGGGAGGAAAGTGCCTCTCGCCCCTCGTCCTCCGTCACACCGAGCAGCTTCGCGGATGCCGCGACGAGCTTGTCCTCGGGGAGACAAACGTGACCGTTCTGCATTCCGTTCTGGACAAGCACGTAGCGAATGCCGCTTTTCACGCGCTCGATGCTGTTATGCGCGATCCCGATCTCACCTGCAAGGCGGTCGGCACGTTCAAATCCGATGCCGTCGATCTCGTCGCAAAGACGGTAGGGGTTCGACTTTGCCACGTCAACGGCGTTCGCCCCCCATTTTTTATAGATCCGCACGGTCAGCGCCGTACCGAAATATTCACGGAAATACATCATCGCGTTCCGCATTCCCGATTTCTCCTTGAAATCGTCAGAGATCTGCTGTGCGAGCTTTCGTGAGATTCCCTTGATCTCGACGAGCCACTCGGGGTGATGCTCGATCACGTCGAAGGTCTCCGCACCGAATTCCGACACGATACGCTTTGCGATCGTCGGTCCGATGCCCTTGATCGTTCTCGACGAAAGATAGCGCAGGATTGACGCGGTGTCGGCGGGCAGATTTTTTTCGTACTGCTCAACGCGGAACTGTCTGCCGTATTTCGGGCTGAAGCCCCACCGTCCGTAGACCGTAAGCTCATCCCCGACCGCAACGAGCGGAAGCGTTCCGAGGATCGTAATGACCTCGTCCTTAAATTCCCCGTCGCCGCCTTCGACGGGTGCGCCGTCTGCCTCCATAGGACAGTCAACGATATATTCATCCACGCCGAAGTCACAGATCGCAAATCCCGTTTCATCGCTCGAAAAGATCACGCGCTCGACCGTTCCGCCGAGGCGCACGAGCCCCGACGCGTCCTTTGCACGCGGGGGGAGCTTCTCCTGTTCGCTTTGCATCGCGTTTCTCCTTTCCTGCCGTTTCTTCCGTCACACACGTTTCCCACGCCGCATATACTGAAGCGGAGGTGACTTATGGGTGAACTGATTTCCGTTATGATCCTTGCAGTACTTGCCCTGTTCGGCGCGTACTGCCTCGTTCGTCTGTTCTGGGAAAGCCGCTACACGCCGAAGGGGATGCAGATCTCCCTGACGCTGTTATCGCGCGATGACGTCCGCGCTCTGCCCGATCTGCTGCGTGAGGTCTTTTCGAGGATGTCCGTCCCGAAGAATCCGCTTCTCGTGCTCGTTCCAACGTCACTGTATGAAGATCCCGCGGTGCAGGAGGAGCTTGACGCCTTTCTCATCGGGTACGACGCCGAGCTGCTCGTATTTACGGAAAGCGAGGAGGATATCCCCTCTATGTAGTCCTCGCTCCGAAGAGCGATTTCTTCCAAAAACAGACAAACCACCCGCTCGGCGTTTCTCAAAGCAGAAAAAACACAACCGAGCGGGCTTTTCTTCGTAAATTTATACCTTAAAGCAGCTCCGCGCGAAGAAGCGGTGCGAGATCGCGTCTCTCCCACGGGAGATCGAGATCCTCTCTGCCCATATGTCCATACGCCGCAGTATCACAGTAGATCGGACGGCGCAGGTCAAAGCGATCAATGATCGCCGCAGGGCGAAGATCCACGTGACGGAGAACCGCCTCAGAGATCTTCTCTTCCGAGATCCTTGCAGTTCCGAAGGTGTCTACCATCACCGAAACGGGCTTTGCCACGCCGATCGCGTACGCAAGCTGAACCTCGCACTTCGATGCGAGCCCCGCCGCAACGACGTTCTTCGCAATGTAGCGCGCCGCATAGGATGCCGAGCGGTCGACCTTCGTCGGGTCCTTGCCCGAGAATGCACCGCCGCCGTGGCGCGAATATCCGCCGTAGGTGTCTACGATGATCTTACGGCCCGTAAGGCCCGTGTCGCCCGCAGGACCGCCCACAACGAAGCGTCCCGTGGGATTGACATAGATCTTGGTCTCGTCGTCGAGAAGCGACGCGGGAATGATCGGCGTGATGACCTCACGGATGAGATCGGAACGGATCTGCTCGAGCGAAACGGTGTCGCTGTGCTGCGAGGAAATGACGACGGTATCCACGCGTGTCGGAACGTCATCCACGTATTCGACCGTCACCTGCGTCTTGCCGTCGGGACGGAGATAAGAGAGCGTTTTGTTCTTGCGGACCTCGGTGAGGCGCTTTGCAAGTCTGTGCGCAAGCGAGATCGGCAGAGGCATTAGCTCAGGCGTCTCGTCGCAGGCATATCCGAACATCAGCCCCTGGTCGCCCGCGCCCGTGTCGAAGCCGTCCTGATCGGTCCCCTCTTTTGCCTCAAGCGAGCGATCAACGCCCATCGCGATATCGGGCGACTGCTCGTGGATCGAGCTGATGACCGCACAGCTGTCGCAGTCAAAGCCGTATTTTGCACGCGTATAGCCGATCTCACGGACGGTTTCGCGCACGACCGACTGAATGTCAACGTAAGCGTTCGTGGTGATCTCACCCATTACGCAGACAAGCCCCGTCGTACAGAAGGTCTCGCATGCAACGCGCGACATGGGATCCTGACGGAGCATTTCGTCAAGGATCGCGTCGGAGATTTTATCGCAGATCTTATCGGGATGTCCCTCGGTCACTGATTCACTCGTAAAAAGCACTTTTTTCATTTTATCTCGTTCCTTTTCGCATAATACTGCATAATAATTTATAATCACATATATTGTATCATAATTCTTTCGCTCTTGCAAGGGGGTTTCTCAAGAAAAAGCACAAAAATATAAAAAAAGGGGCCGATTTGATGAATCAGCCCCTTAAAGCTCAGATCTGTCTATTGACCTTATTCATAAACACGAGACTCCCCTTCGTCGTCGGACCCGCAAGGTGTCTCCCCCTGTAGCGGTTCTCGAATTCGAGCATTTCCGCATTCGGCAGGACGGGCGGGATCTCGCCGAAGAAGCGTCTGCGGTGATCCTCGGTCGCCTTTGCCTGCACCTCGATCAGCTCCCTTCCGCATTCGCCCATCGCGTAGGCGCGCATTGCGACGCCCTCCCCCTGACACACACGCTGATGCGTCGGGAAGTAATATTTGAGCAGGAACTGTGCGTACGAAACAAGTCTAAGACTCCCGTATGCGCGTCTCACGCAATCGTATTCAACACCGTCCGACTCAACTGCAACGCTTCTGCCCGCCTTCACAGCTTCAATGATCGAATCGTTTTCGTTCTTCTCCGCAAAGCAAACCGTAAAAGCACTCGGGAAGGTGGGGGAGTCCTCCATTCCATGCACGTCACTCGATCCCACAACGGAGATTTTTAATCCTTCCTCTGCCCGAAGCTCGCCCCAAAGCGCGACCGAACGGTTATTTCCGTCCTTTTCCATCCCGCCGATCAGCTCGTATGCGTCAAAGAGACCGCTCGTGAGAAGGATCTTCGCAAACTCGTCGCAGACGTTGTACGCCATGGATTTCCCGGGTCTCCAATACGGATGCGGAAAGATCGGGATACCGCCCACCGAGCGGATCTTTTTCGACGCCCAGATCGCTCTCGCGTAGCGATCCTTATACCGTTCGGGAACACTCGCGGGAACGAGCGGACGAAGCTCGTCCACCTCGCGTTCAAAGGTCACGGGATCGCGGAAATATTCCTCAGTGATGCTGCGGCTTCCGCCGACGTGCACGATATGTACAACGCTCCCCGGGGTATGTAGCTCCTCGCCCCTGACACGCGTGAAATCCATTTTCACGCCCGCATAGACCTCGTCCACCTCGTCACCGGGATAATATCTGTTATGGTCGGTCAGGGCATAGAAATCATATCCTTGCTCGCGGAAATGGCTTGCCGCCTCCGCAGGATCGTGCTTTCCGTCCGAGCGATAGGAATGTGAGTGGAAGTCGCCTCTGAGGGGGCGCAGGCGGTAGAGATCCTCTTTCAGAGAATATACGGGAAGCTTCACCGACCGCTTCTCATCGAGAAAGACTATGATCGCGTGCTCCTTTTCTCCGTCAAAGGTATACGGGAACCGCAAAACGCCATCCCTTGCCGTTACGGTGAAGCGCCTTTGATTATGCGGATCGTGATAATAATCCTCGTCACCGCCGATCTCGACGTGCAGGATCTCGTACTCCCTTCCCTCGAAAAATAGGAATGCCCTTCCCGCGGGAACGACCGTCATTTCGATCTCGGTATCTGCAGGAACGACCGACGGATAGATCTTGTAATTCTCAAGAACAGGTAACATAGATTTTCTCCTTTGTATAATAAAAATTTAAGTCGTGGGAGGAAGGGGTATCAGAGGGAAGGCTTCCCCTCGTCACGGTCTGGCGAAGCCCTCTCCTGTCTCTGCCGTACGAGATCCATTCCCCTTGCTACGGCAAAGCCGACAGCAAAGCAAAGAAGAGAGATGACCGCGGTAAGCGGACTGCCGAGAGAATTCGGAACGATCGTAAGGGATGACGCGATCACAAAGCCAAGCACAACGCGCGACATCACGGCATATTGCTTTTGAAACAGCATATTCACAAGCCGCGCAAGCAGAAGTGCCGACGCGCCGATACCGAGAAACAGCGGGATCAGAACCGAAAAATCAAACGCAGCAATACCCTCGGTCATCGGCGTATAAAGCCCGAGATAGAGGAGGATCGAGGAGGAGCTGAGCCCGGGGATGATCAGGCTGAGCCCCCAGACAAGCCCGCAGAAGAGATAGCTCCAGACCGACGGTGCGATCACGGTGCTTACACTGTTTTCAAGGAAATGGAAGAAGAAAAATGCAAGTGTGAGCGCAAGGACAAACGGGGTCCAGCTCTTTTTGGCGTCACTCCTCTCGGATGTCTTGAAAAGCGCGGGAACCGTCCCGAAGATCAGTCCGAGAAACAGCATCAGGGAGACAGTCTCATATTTACCGAACAAGACCTCTACCGCCTTTGCGAGTAACACGAAGCCGATGACCGCCCCGATCCCGATCGGAATGAACATTTTATAATTTTTCTTCAGAGCCTTGAAGGGATGCGTAAACAGCTCCATCATCGGCTCGTAAATGCCGAATGCAACGCAAAGCACGCCGCCGCTGATGCCGGGCAGAATTGCCCCGACACCAACGAACACACCCTGCAAAAGATACAGTATAATTTTGATCACTGCGTTTTTCTTCATACCTCGGAAAATATCCTCTCATTTCGTGGTCTTTCGCTCCGCAGAGCGTCTTGTGCCAAACGGTCAGCCTGCTCCCTGCAATGCCTTCTTGTCGGAAGAGGAAAGCTGATACGGCGTCATTTTCGATATGTAATCGTAAATGCACAGTGTGCCGTAGGGCTCGTCCGTGTAAATATCCGCGTCCTCCTCGAGATAGGTGATATCGTTCACGTAGTAAATGTCAACATAGACGGCAAGAATATGCTCCATCTCCACACTCTCGGGAAGGTCGAATACGTAGCGGTAGTAATTATACAGATTTTTCGTCGTGCGGACGGTCATATCCTCGTCGGGCTGAACGCGCAGGAGAAGCACGCTCTCGGGGTCAAGCGGGTCGGTGAGATTATCATCCTCCCTCTCGGGTGTCAGATCGATCGCAAGCACGAGCGTAACGTCGTACAGATGCTCCTCTCGCGCAGGCATTTCGGAAAGCGCGTAATCGGCCTTCAGATGCTTGATCGTGCTGTTGTTGTAACGAAAGACGAGCTGGACCTGCTTTGCCTCTTCGATGATGACCGATTGCGTCACGCCGAAGTAGCCGTAATTATTCTGGTTCAGGAATTTGTGATCTTCCCCCGCCTTGCCCTCGTACTCCGCACGGGTGATCGAGGATTTCCCCTTGCTGTATGCCGTCCAGGTGTCGCCGTACTGCCGATACGCCGCGGCGGTACGCTCGTTGACGCTTAACACCGAGATGCTCTTCGGATCGCCCGAAAGGAGGATCCGAAGGATCAAAGTGCCCGAGACCGCAAATACGAGCAGCCCGCATATCCATCGAAGGATCATTTTTATGATCCTTGTGCTTCTTCGTGACATAAAACTTCCCTTTCTTATTTACCGTCGCGGATCGCACGCAGGGTCTTCATCACGTCATTCTCGCCGCGTCCGAAATAATCGTGTAGTTTAACGTACTCCCCGTACAGGCGGTCATATACGCGCGACGCCTCGGGGTTCGGGTGGTAGACCGCAAAGATCGGGCTTCCCATTTTTTCACAGGCTTCCGCGTAGGTGTCGTATCCGCCCGCCTTCTTCCCTGCCGCGACCGCCGCATAGATCGCCCCCGACAAGGCTGGGATCTGCTTTGACTCGGCAACCTCAATGTCCATCTTAAGTACGTCTGCAAAAAGCTGCATCGTGAAGGGATCCTTCCGCGCAATACCGCCACCCGCGGCAAACCGCTTCACCCCGACACCGTTTTTCTCGTAATTCTCAATGATCACACGCGTGCCGAAGGCGGTCGCCTCGATCAGTGCGCGAAGGATGTCCTCGGGTTTTGTCCGCAGGCTCATACCGATCAGCATCCCCGACAGCTCGGCATCCACGAGAATATTGCGGTTGCCGTTCCACCAATTGAGTGCGAGAAGTCCATGCTCCCCGGGGCGCTGTCTTGCCGCCTTTTCACAAAGAAGACGTATCATCGGAATGCCGCGCGCCTCGGCTTCCTTCACGTATTCTGCGGATATCGCATTCTCACACGCCCACGCATAGTGGTCGCCGAGACAGCAAAGCCCCGCCTCATATCCGTAAAAGCCGGGAGCGAGACCGTCCTTCACCGTGCCGCAGGTGCCGGGGACGATCACATCCTTCCCGTCGATCACCATATAGCACGCAGACGTGCCGAAGACACCGAACATATCCCCCGCCTCGCGTTGCTTCATCGCGGCAGACGCGATGTGCGCGTCGGGGAGAGACGCGGCGACCGCCGTTCCGGGGGCAAGCCCAAATCTCCGTGCCGCCGCTTCGGATACCACGCCGACCTTTTCGCCGCCGTAGACGATCCTTCCGTACAGCTTATCGGAAACAACGGTGCGAAGTCTTGCGTCAAGCGACGAGAGAAAATCCTCGGTCGGCCATCCGCCGTTTTCGTCAACGTATTCACCCTTATATGCCGCAAACGCATAGCTTCGCGTAATCTCACCGGTGAGACAAGCCGTAATAAAATCGCCCGCTTCTATAAATGCGTCAGCCGCCTCATACACCTCGGGGGCGCGGTCGAGCGTTTCCCAGATCTTCGGAAAAAGCCACTCGGACGAGATCTTTCCGCCGAAGCGCGGAAGCCATTTTTCATTGCGCTCCCTCGCGATCTCATTCATACGGTCGGCATAAGGCTGTGCCGCGTGATGCTTCCACATCTTAACGTATGCGTGCGGATTTTTACTGTAGTTTTCATCAAAGCAGAGCGGGGTCAGATCCTTCCTCACAGGAAGCATCGTGCAGGTCGTGAAATCGATGCAGATCCCGACGACCTCCTCTCTTCGGACGCCGCTTTTTTCAAAAACCGCAGGGATTACCGTTTCAAGCACCTCAATATAATCACGGGGATGCTGAAGGGCAAAGTCCGCAGGAAGCCGCACGTCCGTATCGCACAGCACGGTATCCATCACCGCGTGCGGATATTCAAGAACCGCATCCGCAACCTCCCTGCCGTTCTCCGTATCAACGAGCACGGCTCTCCCCGAGAGGGATCCGAAATCTATACCGATCGTGTAAAATGCCATCTTTATTATCCTTTCAAATTACATAGTTCTGTCGGTCACGAAGCCTATCCGTAACGGTTTTATGATACCACACCGCGCCCTCTTTGTCAATGGAATGCATATTTTTTTACATTTTTTTATCTTCTTTGCAAAAGACTTCTTCCAAATATTGTTCCTTGACGCAAGGCAAGGCTTCTGTTACAATATTTACAGACCCGCGAAAGCATTTTCTGCGGGAAAAACAAGGAGAAAGGAGACAACCTGATGAACAAAATGACAATGAAAACAGTCCGACCGCCAAACAGAGAAGCCGTCAGACAGACACGGCGTATGCGACGAGCCTCGCGGCTCCTGCTTACGCTCCTGCTCGTTTCGATTATGTGTACGGTCCTCGCACTGCCCGCATCCGCAGCGACAGCCGTTCGGGTGACGGTAAACGGCAGGGCGGTCACGAGCGGAAAGGCGCGTATCGTGAATTCGACTACATACGTTCCCTTCCGCGCATTTGCAAACGAAGTACTGCCCGGCAGCTCGGTCAGCTGGAAGGCATCCACGCGCACCGCTACGATGAGGTCAGGCAATACGACGGTCACGGCAACGGTCGGTAAAAGCGGCGTCACGTTAAATGGCTCACCGATCAGCTCGAGTGCAAAAAATCTTCTGATCGGCGGCACTCTCTTCGTGCCCGTCCGACCGATGGCAAAATCCCTCGGATATTCGGTGTCGTGGAACGCCAAGACCTTCACGGCGGTGCTGACGAAGGGCTCATCCGGAGGCTCACCCGGCGGCTCTGCAGGCTCGGGTACATCAAGCGGAAGCACAAGCACTTATTCGGACACCGACCTCTATTGGCTCTCGCGCATCATCCACGCAGAGGCAGGCGGCGAGCCATATAACGGAAAGCTCGCGGTCGGAACGGTCATTATGAACCGTGTCAGATCGAAGAGCTATCCGAACACCGTCTACAGCGTGATCTTCGACCGCAAGAACGGCGTACAATTCACACCTACCGCAAACGGCAGCATCTATAAAACGCCCTCGGCAAGCTCGGTGAAGGCAGCAAAGGAGGTTCTGAACGGCTATCGCGTCTCGGGAAATATTCAGTATTTCGTAAATCCGTCTCTCGCATCGGACACATGGTTCAGAAACAATCTGACCTACGTCTGCACGATCGGAAGCCATGCGTTTTACGCGCCGTGATCACACGGTGCTCTTCCCCGATCTCTTTGCATCAGGCGGCTTCTCGTGAAAAAATATTCGGATTTTCAGAAAAATATTCAAAACCCCTTGACAAGCGCGCTTTACCGTGATAAAATAAACGCAATTATTTTAATACTCAAAAAAGCAATGATCGAAGACAAGTAGCATTTGCGTATCGCTTTTCAGAGAGACGGCGGTTGGTGTGAGCCGTTAAGCACGCAAGGGTGAATTACACTTCGGGAGCCTCGCACCGAACGAACAGTAGGCTGCGACGGGTTCGACCGTCATATCGAGGGACATACAGAGAGATGCCCCATAAGGCGTCCGTCCGCAAGGCAGACGCGAAGCAGAGTGGTAACACGGACAGATCCGTCTCTGCATCGAGCCGCAACTCGGCTCGATGCAGAGCTTTTTGTTTTTATTCGATCCTCATTCGTTTTTTCGGGCAAATTACCCGTAAAAATAAAAACATTTCAAAACATCCCAAAGGAGACTTGTGTTATGAAGGTAAAGAAAATCGTATCTCTCGTTCTCGCAGCAGTTCTGATGCTCGGTATGCTCTCACTTATATCCTGCAGCGGCCGCGCAAAATATGTGGTAGGCATCTGCCAATACGATGCACATCCCGCGCTTGATGCGGCAACGCAGGGCTTTAAGGACGCACTCGTCGCAGCATTCGGTGACGAGGTGGAATTTGACGTACAGAACGGCACGGGCAGCACCGACGTCTGCACGACCGCGATCAACAATTTCGTGATCAAGGACGTTGATCTGATCATGGCAAACGCTACACCCGCACTTCAGGCGGCACGTAACGCGACCAAGGATATCCCGATCCTCGGCACCTCGGTCACCGAATACGGCGTGGCACTCGGCATCAATAACTTCTCGGGCACCGTCGGCGGCAACATCTCGGGTACGTCTGACCTCGCTCCCCTCGATAAACAGGCACAGATGATCCTCGATCTCGTTCCCACCGCACAGACCGTCGGTCTCCTCTACTGCTCGGCAGAGCCGAACTCGCTCTATCAGGTACAGGAGGTTGAAAAGTACCTCACCGAGAAAAACATCACATGCACAAAGTACTCCTTCTCGGGCGCAGATGACATCGCGATCGTAGCGGGCAACGCGGCAGACAACAGCGATGCGATCTACGTTCCCACCGACAACACCGTTGCGACCTACGCCGATATGCTCTACGGCGCGATCGCAGATAAGAAGGTCCCCGTCATCGCAGGCGAAGAGGGCATTTGCTCCTCCTGCGGTATTGCTACCCTCTCGATCGACTACTATGACCTCGGCTACAAGACGGGTGAGATGGCAGTCGAGATCCTGAAGGGCGAGGCTGATGTCAGCACGATGGCGATCGCATACACCCCCGAGGAAAAGCTGAAGAAGAAGTACAACAAGACGATCTGCGATGCCCTCGGCATCGACACCGCCGCGCTCGAAGCCAAGGGCTTTGTTGCGATCGGTGCAAAATAATCCATATTCTATTCTCTCTTTCTTGAAAGGATCTCTCATTCATTATGGGCGATATTATAGTTTACCTGAAATCCCTTCCCCCTGCAGTCGCGCAGGGTATCATGTGGGGGATTATGGCGATCGGCGTTTACGTCACCTATAAGATTCTCGACATCGCGGATCTTACGGTAGACGGCTCGATCTGTACGGGCGCGGCGGTCTGCGCCGTAATGCTCACTCACGGCGCTCCGATGTGGCTCGCGCTCATATGTGCATTCATATCGGGTATGCTTGCGGGGCTCGTCACGGGCGTTATGCATACCTTTATGGGAATACCTGCGATCCTCGCGAGTATTCTGACACAGCTCATGCTGTATTCGATCAATCTGAAGATCATGGGCGGATCGCAGATCGCCCTGAACGCAGACAAGGTCGATCTGCTCGTCACGAACCGCCTCCTGCGCCTCAGCGAAACAATCATCATTCTGGAAGTCATCGCGATCGTACTGATTGCCGCGCTCTATTGGTTCTTCGGCACCGAGTTCGGCGCAACGATCCGTGCTACGGGCGCAAATTTGAATATGAGCCGCGCGCAAGGCATCAACACGAGCTTCACCAAGATCTTCGGCCTCGTTCTCTCGAACGGTATCGTCGCACTTGCGGGCGCGCTCCTCGCGCAGTACAACGGCAGTGCGAACAACAACTTCGGCAAGGGCGCGATCGTCATCGGTCTCGCCGCCGTCATCATCGGAGAAGCGCTCTTCGGCTGGATGTCCCGCAACAATTTTGCACTCAAGCTCATCGCAGTCGTCCTCGGCGGTATCGTTTATTATATTGTATATTCGACCGTCATCTTCTTCAAGATCGACACAGAATATCTGAAGCTTCTGTCAGCACTTCTCGTTGCACTCTTCCTCGCAGTTCCCTATTGGAAGAAGAAATACTTCTCAAGTGCCTCACACGCGGAAAAGCGCGAACAGAAGCTCGCAGAAAAAGCAAGAAAAAAGAACGCGCAAAGGACAACCGGAAAGGGGGATGCGTAAATGCTTGAGCTCATTGACGTAAGAAAGACCTTCCACCCCGGAACGATCAACGCGAAAAAGGCACTGCAGGGCGTAAATCTGCACCTGAATCCCGGCGACTTCGTCACGATCATCGGCGGAAACGGCGCGGGGAAATCCACGACGCTAAACGCCATCGCGGGCGTCTGGCCGATCGACAGCGGCGCGATCAGGATCGACGGCGTGAATGTCGCAGGCCTCCCCGAACACAAACGGGCAAAATACATCGGACGGGTATTCCAGGATCCGATGACGGGTACCGCCGCGACGATGGAGATCGAAGAAAACCTCGCGATCGCCGCGCGCAGAGGCGAGCATCGCTCGCTCCGCTGGGGCATTTCCACGAAGGAGAAAAAGCACTACCGCGAGCTTCTCGCAACCCTTGACCTCGGTCTTGAAGACCGCATGAACGCAAAGGTCGGACTGCTCTCAGGCGGTCAAAGACAGGCGCTTACCCTTCTGATGGCGACCCTGAAGCAGCCGAAGATCCTGCTCCTCGACGAGCATACTGCGGCACTCGACCCGAAAACCGCCGCAAAGGTGCTTGAGATCTCCGACAAGCTGATCGCGGAAAATCACCTGACCGCAATGATGGTCACGCATAACATGAAGGACGCGATCGCCCACGGCAACCGCCTCATCATGATGCACGACGGACGCATCATCTTCGACGTATCGGGCGAGGAAAAGAAGGCGCTCACGGTCGATGCACTCGTTGCGAAATTCACCCAAACAAGCGGAGAGGAATTCGCAAACGACCGCACTCTGCTGAGCAACTGATCTTATAATTCAAAAAAGGCAGAGTCTAAAGACTCTGCCTTTTTTGATACAACAAAAAACGAATTTATGAGAAAAGCGCCTCATCAACAGTGCTACGCACGCGCTTTGCGACCTCCTCGATCGTTCCCGAAGCATCGACAAAGCGGATGGTCTCCCCTCGGTCTGTATTCTTTTCAAGATGCTCGAACACCGAAAGGAAGGTCTCACGGATCCGTCTCAGCTGCTCCTCGGTCTCGTAGATCTCAAGCTCGCCCGCCGTTCGGTTCGCCGTGATGCGGCGCATCGAGTCCTCAGGCGCGAGATCGAGAAAGATACAGAGATCGGGCTTTCTGATCTCGGGGCAGTCAAGGTTCAGGTGCGCGACCCACTCGGGATCGGTGATACTGCCCTGATACGCAAGCGACGAATAATAATAGCGGTCGGAAATGACCGTGTAGCCGTCCGCGAGAAGTCTCTCGATGCCGTCCTCCGCATTTCGGTTGTGCGCGATGCGGTCCAAAGTGAACATCACAGCCATCTCACAAGGCGTCTTTTTCACCTTCCCCGAAAGTGCCGCACGGAGTGCCCGACCGCTTTCATACGCGGTCGGCTCTGCGGTAAGCATGACCTTGTGTCCGCTTTCCTCCAAAGCCCTTGCGAGGAGCTTTATCTGCGTGGTCTTCCCCGCACCGTCAAGTCCTTCCACTACGATAAATCTCGGTGTCATGCTCATTTTCGTTTCCTTTCTATACCACGTGCCGTTCATTCCGAGGCGCTGCCTCGGGCTCCGTTTAAGAAACTTTTTAGAAAAAGTTTTTTAAAAATCTTCAAAAATTTCTAAAATTAAGGAATTCTTCTCGAAAAGTTCTTGAAGTTCTTAGAAACTTCTTTCAAGAAGTTTCTAAGTGGGGGTAGGGGGCCAAAGCCCCTTTTACCCTCCTGCGTCTGATAGGAAATACTCCTCCATCAGCTTGCTGACGGTGTATCCCGCGTAAGAGCCCGAGGAGCCATGCTCGATCACACAGACCGCAACAAGCTCCCTTCCCTCATACTTGCCGTATGCCGCAAATATCGCGTTATCGCTCGACTGCGACGACACCTGTGCGGTACCCGTCTTGCCGCCGACCATCACACCCGCCGCCTTCAGATCCTTAAAATACCTCGTAAGCGTTGCGTTGTTGTCGATCACGTCGGTAATTCCTTCGAGCAGGGTACTGTAGGTTTCTCTTGAAAACGAGACCTTATTCTGAAGCGTCGGCTCATATTTTAGAGCTTCCTCTCCCGAATAAAATTGGTTCACCGACGAAAGAAGATGCGCCGTATAGCGGTTTCCGCCGTTAAAGACCGTCGAAAAATAGCACGCCATCTGGAGGGGGGTAAACAAATTGTTCGACTGTCCGATCGCCGCCTGAAGCGTGTCTCCGCTCGTCCACGGCGTCTCTCCGTTTTCGTCTCTGTATTCGGGCGACGCGAGAATACCCGATTTTTCGGGAAGCTCGATCCCCGTTTTCTTCCCGAGCCCGAGATCATCCATATAAGCCTTGATGCGATCAATGCCGAGAAGTCTGCCGACCTCATAAAAGAAATAGTTACAAGAGACCTCTATCGCCTCGGAAACCGTGATCGCGCCATGCCCGTGTCCCTTCTCGGTATAGATCCAACAGCGCGGCTGATAACCGGGATAATAGGTATATACACCCGTATCGTTGATCTCCGAGTGCGGTGAGATGATATTTTCTTCAAGAGCCGCAAGCGCAACGCCGATCTTAAAGGTCGAGCCGGGCTCGTACGTGCCGTTCAGCGCGCGGTTGAGAAGGGGCAGATCTGCCTCGAGTAAGAGGTCCCCGTAATCGACCCCGTAGGTTGAAAGATCGTAGGTCGGATAGGATGCGACCGCGATCACCGAAAAGTCCGAGGGATCCATTGCGACAGCCGCCCCCGCATTTGCATCCGCGCCCGAAAGAGATCCACCGCTTGAGGAAATGTTCTCGATATTTTCCTTCAGTGCATCCTCTGCGGCGATTTGCACGTCAATGTCGATCGTAAGATAAACGTCAAGCCCCGCGACGGGCTCGCGCTCGAAGTAGCGGTTTATAAGGTTTCCCTCTTCGTCGTATTCCTCAATTGCCGTTCCGTCAATGCCGTGCAGATAGGCTTCGTATGCCTGTTCACAGCCCGAAAGTCCGACCGTCGCATCCATCGGATATCCGAGCGCCGTGTAATATTCAAGCTCACTCTCGGGGATCCTTCCGACGCCACCGAGAATGTGCGAGGCGTACCCGGGATAACAATAGACCCGTTCCGTTCCCGCAGGAAACACCACCCCGGGGATGTTCATTTCCTCAACGTAGGTCATCAGATCGTCCGATACGTCCTCTGACAGCACGAACGGCGTGTACACGCCAAATCCGAGGCGGAGCATATCGTAGCGGATGCGGATGACGTCATCGATCTGTTCGTCCGTGAGCCCCGAGCGCGTGAGCTTATAGCGCGAAACGAGCGTATCGATCAAGGTCTCGCAGTCGGTATCGGGCGAAAGCGAAAGTGCCTTCAGTACGGTCTGCATTCCCGTATAATATTCGCTGTTCGGATCGGTCGCCTCGGCATAGTAGCCATATTCGGGATACGCGCCATAGAGCGGAAACTCCGCATCCGTGCGCGAGACATCGTTCGTTCGGAGTGCTTCTGCAACCTTTGCGATCGACACGTTCAGCTCCTGCGAGGAATCGGGGATCGCATCATAGGTAAAGGACATATCCCGCGTTGTCCTGCTCGTCACGAGGAGCTTACCGTTTCGATCGTATATATCGCCGCGCACAGCATCGACCGCCACGGTGACCTTTGAGATCCCGCCGTCATAGATCGAATAAAGATCCGAGCCGTTCCCCGATACGCGGAGAACGATCATCTGTATGAAATACAAAAGAGAGACCAGGAGAAAGATCGCGCCGATCGCCACGATCCGCGACACACGGATCGGATCTTTTTTCTCAATACGCTCAAGGAAACGTCTTCTTCGCATCCGCATCGCAATTCTCCTTTCTCATTTGATAGAGGCTGCGGGCTCTCCGCAGAGAGAGAGAGTCCGCGCGAGGGGCATATATACCCCGATCTCTTCCCCACGCGTCAGCGCCTTCTGAACAGAAGAAAAACGGGAAGAGCAAAGAGGAGCGTCCCGAAAAATTCGGGAAGCAAAATACTTGTGAAACAAACAAGGAACGAAAAGCCGCCCACAGCAGAAAGCAGCACCGAAAGAAGCGTCACGATCTCTTTACAAAGCACTACGGGAACAAGGAAGGCGTAGAAAAACAAAAGCTCCTCGAAGATACTGCGGTATTCACGATGAAAGAGATTCGGAAGGATCGCACCGACGAGAAAATAAAAAAGTGCCGAGAACCGAATGGCAGTCCCGCCGATTGCATCGGCAAGAAAGCCCATAAAAAGCCCTGTGAGCGATATCTCGCGCCACCGATCGGCTCCCCCTCCCGTCACCGACAGAGTAACGATAACGGCAAGAAGAATATCGGGCGTCGCGCCAAAAAATCCGATCCGCGACACCACCGATACCTGCACGAGAACAAGCAGAAAAATCCGCACGGCGAGGAAAATGATCCGACCCTTTGTCATCGGCTCCTGCGTGCGGTTTCCCGTTCTGTTGTCCTTGTAGCGCGTTATTTTCATAGTGATCCCATTTCAAAAACGGCGATAAACCTCTGATCTTACGCCTGATTTTAACGAAACGATCATTCGGGTACCGTCTCGGTGTTCTCCCCCGTGACCTCCTCCGAATAGACCTCATAGCCCGTAACGATCATAAGATGTGACACATCGTCGACCGCAAGAAGATCCTCCGCGGGCTCGATCACCGCAACGAGTGTGCGGCTGTACGGATCGGCAGAGATCGAAGCGACTCTTCCGACGAAAAGACCGCGCGGATATACGCTTCCCGTTCCGCTCGTGTGAACAAGATCGCCCTCGACAATATCTGCGTTCTGCGGAATACTCCGCATCACGACAAGTCCGTCCTTGCGAAGGGAAAAATCGCCCTCCACAAGTCCCGTTACGCCCGATCGCTCGACAAAAGCACCGACCTTAGAGGCAGTCTCAACGATACTGACCACCTTTGAGGACATAAAGGAGACCTCCTTCACATACCCGAACACACCGTTCTCGGTGATCACGGGCATGCCCGCTTCGACCCCATGCGCCGTTCCGCGGTTCAGGGTGATCACGGTCGCATAGCTTCCCACCTCACGTCCGACAACTGCGCCGTCGAGGAAGGTATAGTCGATATGCTCGTTTTTGAGAGAAAGATAGCCGCGCAGCCAATGGTTCTCCGAGCGAAGCACCTCGTTTTCGGCAAGTGCCTCCTCATATTCCCGAAGCTGCTCCTTCAGTGCCGCATTTTCGGCTTCCATCCTATCGTATTCGGTAAAATACGCAGTAAAGCCCGTCACTCCGTCATACACCTTCGAAAGACACCACTGGAAGGGCATCGATACCGTTTGTACCGCTTCTCTGACGAGGTCACGCATTCCCATCGCCGAAAGCACGGACGGAATGATCGTGAGGGCAAGGGCAACACACAGCGCGACCGCAAAAAATCTGCTCTTCAAGGCACTCATTTTCTGCGCCCTCCATGGGGCGGGGGCGCATTCGAGGCGGATCTGCCCGCACCGCTGAGGCTCTGTATCACTTCACGTACACTGAGAAAAGGAGCAGAACGCGCGCGATCAGCCTCATCCTCACTCTCAAGGATACGCGCAAGTCCAAGACAAACCGTATCTAGCGGACGATTCGCGCGCATCACACGAAGTCCCGTGACCTCGCGGATGAGCTGAACGAGACCTGCAAGCTGAGAGCTTCCGCCCGTCAGAACGATCCCGTTTTCATAAATATCCGAGGCAAGCTCGGGGGGCGTTTCCTCAAGCGTCGCCATGATTGCATCAATGATCTCGCGCACGGGCACCTGCAGGAAGGGACAAAGCTCCGAGGAGCGTACCGTCACCGCCGCCGCCATATTCGTGCGGATGCTGCGGCCGAATGCTTCCATCGGTGCTTTTGCCGACACAAGCGGATGCACCGAGCCGATCTTCAGCTTGATCGCTTCCGCCGCAAGCTCTCCGACGAGAACGCCGCGTCTGTAGCGCATATACTTCATAATCGCGGAATCAACCGCGTCACCCGCAATGCGAATGGTCTTTGCCGCAACGATGCCGCGCGAGGACAGCACCGCGACCTCGGTCGTCCCGCCTCCGATGTCGACGATCATCGATCCGCGATTCCGTTCGATCGGAATGCCCGCACCAATCGCCGAGGCGAGGGGCTCCTCAATCAGCTCAACGCGTCGCGCGCCTGCGTCAAGCGCAACACTCTCGACCGCGTTCCGTTCAACGCCCGTGATCCCGCAGGGGGTGCAAATAAAGACCTCGGGACGGGAAAAGAGCGTCGTCGCCTCGATCTCCCTATAAAATGCGTGAAGCATTCTCGTCGCAATATCGGCATCGGTAATCACACCGTTGCGGAGCGGACGCTCCACACGAACCGAGGGCGGCGTCTTACCAAGCATCTGCCGCGCCTTCTGCCCGACGGCAATCACCTCGTGATCCTTCTCGCGGAAGGCAATGACCGAAGGAGCGCGTAGTACGATACCGCTGCCCTTTTGGCAAATGACGGTATTGGCGGTCCCAAGGTCGATCCCGATCTGCTTAGCCATCTTTGTATCACACGCTCCTTTCTGTCAAATTTCACTTTAAATTCTCATTTTTTGAGAACTTTCATCAATTTTGTTTATCCCATAAACTCGCAATAAAGTAAAACGGCTTGTCCGCTATTACTTTACACCCGTGTGCCCGAAGCCGCCCTCTCCGCGCTCGGTCTCGTCAAGCGCCTCGGCGACGACAAAATTCGCATGAAGCACAGGCATAAAAAACATCTGTGCGATGCGGTCGCCTCTGACAACGGCAAAATCCTCGTCTCCGTGGTTGATCAGCCCAACGCCGATCTCGCCGCGATAATCCGAATCGATGACACCAATACCATTCGACAAAGAAACGCCCTTCTTTACGCCAAGCCCGCTTCTCGCCGCCACAATCGCAACGACACCGCGCGTCTCGGGCGCAATCGCAATTCCCGTGGGGATCATCCTACGCTCCCCCGGACGAAGCGTGATCGTTTCGCCCGCGTCAAGCGCCGCGCGCAGATCAACAGCCGCCGAACCGTCGGTGGCGTATTCGGGTGCAGTCATTCCACGCATCAGCTTCAATTTTACAACAATATCACGGCTTGTATTTTCACAGTTCATGCGGCAAATCCCTTTACAAATTCGTGTTTTTTGTCACCAAACGTCGCATTTTGCCCATAACACGGCAGAGTTTGGCATCATATCTAATTTATTATAACATAAGCATTTTTATTTTGCAAGAGGATTTCAGGCAAAGTTGTAAATTTTTTCACCGTTTTCAAAAATTTTTATTTCTCCTCGGCGCCAAAATTCAAGTGTCAAAACGCGCCGTCGGCTGTTGACAGCGCCCCCGAATTGTGCTAAAATAATAGCATATAAAAGTAACCGTAAAAAGGCAGAAAGGAGAGCGCAAAAAGATGAAGCATAAAGATCTATATGAGACGATCCGCGCCTATGGAAAGGATGCTCTTCCGATGCATATGCCGGGGCACAAGCGTAACGTCGATCTGCTCGGAAGCGAACTCCCTTACGACATAGACATCACCGAGATCAGCGGCTTCGATAACCTCCACGCCCCCGAAGAGGGCGGACTCCTTTCGCGCCTTTCAGAACGTGCCGCCGCGCTCTACCGAGCAAAACGCGCCTTCCCTCTTGTAAACGGAACGACATGCGGCATTCTCTCCGCCGTTCGCGCCCTCGCAGAGCCGGGAGAGGAGATCCTTGTCGCCCGTAACTGCCATAAATCGGTCTACAACGCGATCGAGCTTACAGGTCTCCGTCACGTCTCGCTCCTTCCCCCAACCGACAAAAAAACAGGGCTTTACAGCAGCATTCGCCCCGAGGACGTCGCAAAGGCACTCGCGGAAAATCCGCGCATCAAGACGGTTGTGATCACTTCCCCGACCTATGAGGGCGTCGTGTCAAACGTCGATGCGATCGCTGAGATCGTTCACAGCTATGGGGCGCGACTTCTCGTCGACTGTGCGCACGGCGCGCATCTCGGCTTTTGTGAGGGCTTCCCCGCCTTTCCGACCGCCGCAGACATCGCGGTCACAAGCCTCCATAAAACACTCCCCGCGCTCACGCAGTCCGCTCTCGCACTCGTTTTTTCGGACGATGCGGCACTCGCAGACCGTATGGCTCGAGAGCTAACGATCTTCGAAACCAGCAGTCCGTCCTACGTGCTTCTCTCCTCAATCGACCGATGCATTTCCCTCCTCGAAACCCGCAAAGCAGAGCTGTTTGCGGATTATAAATTCAGGCTCGACGTTTTCAAAGAAAAATGCTCTGACCTCCAAAACCTTTCCCTTCTCGCGGGAGACCGAAAAACACATCCCGATTTCTATGATTTCGACCTTGGAAAGCTACTAATCTTCTCGCCTTCAGGATCACTCACAGGAACAGGGCTTGCAGATCGCCTGCGGAACGAATTTTCAATCGAATGCGAGATGGCATACACCGATTACGCACTTTGTATGACGAGCATCTGCGACACAGACGAGAGCCTTATGCTCCTGTCTTACGCACTACGTCATATCGATGCATCTATCCCAAAAACACGCTCTTCCGTAAAAGAAAAAAAGGCATCGGTCTCTACCGAGCCTCCGCATGTAAAAATGACGATCGCAGATGCGGTCGCCCTCCCCTCCGCCCCTCTGACAGCAGGAGATATCGCCCGCGACTACGCATGGGTCTATCCGCCCGGCGTCCCCCTTGTCGTTCCCGGAGAAGAGGTCTCAAAGGAAACAATATCGCTCATCGAGTGCCTCAAAGCATCGGGGCTTTCGGTGAAGATTGGGAAATAGTATGCCTATTCTCCGCTTACAAATCTATATTTCTCACCACTATCAATGACGCAGAAAAAGCCGATACAAACCATATCGGCTTTTTTGTATTCTCTGCATCAAAAACATTCAGTGCTATTTTCCGTGTTTCAAAGGTCAGTCCCCCAAAATGGCAACAACAAACACAACGATCGACCAGATCAGCCACCACATCTTTCTTTTTAACTTTCGTGGAATCTCCTTTTCTCCAGATTGTCGGAATTCAGAAATTACACATATTAAGTTACATATGTTGGATACTAATAGTATCGTGAAGATTATTGTTTTCATATAAGAATAAATGTTCTTTAATCAAGGATCTCTATGGCTGCTTCGACCAGATCCACATATCCAAAGCAAACCGCCTTTGCATTTCTTTCAACCCTATAGCTTCCCGCGCTCGGATCGCCATACATAAGCCATTCAATCTCTTCCTCCACATCCTCTGCATCGAGCCTGCTTTCACAGAAAAATACGAATGCGAAAATCTCAACATCTTCTTTATCAACCGCAACCACTAATTCATCTACATTTTTTATCTCAAGGTCAATCTCCTCGAGCACCTCGGATATATCATCCGAGCTTGTAAGTATTTTCACATCGCATCCTTCTGATTTTAACGCCTTCTTTACATCACGTGCTTCCTTCGAACCATGAAAAATAGCTTGAAAAACAAACAACACAACCATCATTATACATAAACATGGTATTACTATCTTCATGATTTTTCTGCAAGCATCCTCTAACGCTTTCTTGCGACTGTCTTCCGCTTTTTCTGTATTTTCCTGCGCAAGCATTTCATTTTCTTTTCCCTCGTTCATGTCTTCTCCTTTGATAAATTTATACTGATTTTTCAATAAAAGTATGGGGCAAATATATTATACTGCATTTTGCAGTAAATGTCAATACCGCAAAATGCAGTTTAGTATAATAATTTTATTAAAAATTGTTATACAGGTGGCTTATGTACAGAAGAATTCGTGATCTGCGCGAGGATAACGACCTAACGCAAAGAGAAATAGCAAAAGAATTAAATTGCTCTCAGCAGGTTTACAGCAATTATGAGTTGGGGCAGAGAGATATTCCTACTGACATTCTCATAAGGCTTTCAAAATTTTACAACGTTTCAGTTGATTATATCCTTGAAATAACCGACGAACCCAAAATACAGAAATAGTAGAACTGCACAGAGTGTGGTGCCAAAACAAAAAGCCGATACGGAAACAGAACCATATCGGCTTTTATTGCACTCACGCCTTAACGGTGAGTAAACAGTTTCAAATTTTTTTATCGTGAGATACTCAGTGCTTGCGATTTTGAAAATTATTCAATACGCTGTATAGCAGATCGATCGCCTGCGCAACGTCACCACTACCAACCTCCACCGTGATATCCGCATATTTTTCGTAAAGCGCCGATCTTTCACGGTACATATCAAGTAGCGTATATCCTTCGGGAAGCACCACGCCACGATGGACATAATCCCCGAGCCGCGCTTGCATCGTCTCATAGGAGATCTTCAAATATACGATCTCACCAAGATCCCCAAAATGCTCCATTGCCTCCGCGCCGTAAACCGCACTTCCACCCGTCGAGATCACAGCCGCATAGTCATTGATCCCACAGTTCACCTCGTTCTCGACCTCGAGAAAGCCGTCGATCCCACGCTCTGCAATAATATCGTGCAGCAGCTTCCCTTCTCTCTCCTGAATGAGCAGATCGGAATCAATAAACCGAAACCCAAGCTTCTTCGCAAGTAAGACCCCAAGCGTGCTTTTTCCGCACGAGGGCATTCCAATCAGTATAACGGACACAGAGATCCCCCTTTTCTAAAGCGCCTCTTCGGCGCGTTTCATTTATCGTCCTATATTATATCGCAAAGCAACTCGGTTGTCAAGCAGTCGATTTTTGTCGGTTTTGTTTATTTTATCAACCAAACAGACATATTTTTCTTCTTTATATGTTTCAATTTCGGAAATCACTTGATTTTCAGAAAGAATTGTGCTATACTGTTCAAAGAAACCAAATAAGAACTCTGAAAGCCGAAAGGAACACTTATGGATATTTGTAACTTCAATTTCGAGGAGCTTCCGCATTCGATCGATACAGGGATGTGGGATGCCGGCCATATCCAGGGCATCGCGCTCGACACCGAGAAAAAATACATCTACTATTCGTTCACCACAGTCCTCGTAAAGGCAGAGGTCGCCACGGGAAAGGTCGTCGGCTACGTCGACGGTCTGATCGGTCACCTTGGATGCATCGATTTTAACGACGAGGACGGCAAGGTGTACGGCTCGATCGAATATAAGCATGATACCATCGGCAAGGGGATCGCCAATCGGCTCGGTGTCACGCTCGCCGAGGAGAATGCCTTCTACATCGCGATCTTTGACGTCGATAAGATCGACCGTCTCGATATGGATGCCGAGAAGGACGATATTATGAAGGCAGTTTACCTCCCCGAGGTCGTTGCAGATTATGAGGGCACGGGCGAAGACGGTAAACCGCATCACTATGCCTGCTCGGGCATTGACGGCACCGCGTTCGGCCCCGAATTCGGCATGGGCAAGGACGGTAGATCGGTCCTCGCGGTCGCGTGCGGCATTTATGGCGACGTAGAACGTAGTGACAACGATTATCAGGTCATACGTCAGTACGATTGGCGCAAATTCGACGCCGTCGCAAAGCCCCTCATTCAGGGCGATCCTCACCATAGCGGCATCAACTGCGAGAAGAAGTATCACCTCTTTACAGGTAACACGAGCTGGGGCATTCAGAATCTCGAATACGACGCACACACGGGCGATTGGTTCGTCACCGTTTATAAGGGCAAGAAGCCC
The DNA here is from genome assembly GCA_045589215.1 of Eubacteriales bacterium. Classification (GTDB taxonomy): domain Bacteria; phylum Bacillota; class Clostridia; order Oscillospirales; family CAG-272; genus JAZNOQ01. The sequence goes on along the minus strand of JAZNOQ010000021.1, from coordinate 1,471 downwards.
TGCTACCACAATTTTCCGATGTTCGTGATCGATGGCGCACGTACCCCCGAAGAGGAGCTTCTCCGCGGTGTTGTACCCGAGGAGACCGCAAGCATCCTCTACCTGAAGAATATCGGTCTTTGCGACGAGGAAAGCGGCGTGTGCGGCTTCCGATTCCCTTACGGCGCTACGGGCATCCACGCGCTCGGAAACGGCTACTTCTATTTCTCAAGCCCGCGTAAGATTCCGATCAACGCAGGAAAGAAAAAGCTCCAAGCATCCGAGATCCGTCTCTATCGCTTCACAGGCGAAGCCCCCGAGGGCTTTGAACCCGTATAAAAACCAAAATACCGATTTCACCCGCCTCATTGTTTGGGACGGGTGATTTTCTTGCCACATAAGGAATATCCTCCCGCTGCATAGCATATACTCAAAGCGTAGCATCAAGAGATCGAATATTTAAAAAGGAAGGCGGAAGGTACACAGCTATGCAGCCATCGCGCGAAAATAAGGGATCAAACGAGAGAATAAGCCCATCGAAAAAGCACGGCATCTTTTCAGAGATCCGCGAGAACATTCTCCTGTTTTTCGACGGTCTCTGCTTCCTCTCACTTCTGTGGAAGGAATCGGCAAAAGAAAACACCGATCGGCGGTAAGCAACGCTTGCCGCCGCGCCTTTGTATTTGCTTACTTTCCCCGTTTTTCCACCTTTTTCTCTTGACAACAGCGCCCGTATCTGCTATAATATTGATTGCACCGAAGAAATGCAATATGCTTTCAGTCCAAAGGAAACGCAAGCGCGAATTTCATATCTCGGGGTGTGGCGCAGCTGGTAGCGCGCGACGTTTGGGAGCAGGACACCGCCCCCAAGGTATCCCGAAGTAAAAAACGCCGAAAGTCCTTGTAAACATTGACTTTTTCGGCACTCTACTCTCTCGAAAAATCCTCTATAAAAGTGGTTTGACCACAGATTTGACCACTTACGGAAAAACCTCAAAAACTCAATATTTTCAATCTTTCGGGTTGTGGCGCAGTTGGTAGCGCGCGACGTTTGGGACGTCGATGCCGCAGGTTCGAATCCTGTCACTCCGACCAAATTTGGCTCTGAAAAGCAATTTTCAGAGCCTTTTTTCTTTGCCTACTGCACCGCAAATATTTAGGGCTGACGATTGATTTCGTCAGCCCTCGCTTTTTATCATCATCTCGACAAATTGGAATTTGTTTATCAAAATCTTTATAATGAATACATCAGCATACCAAGACCTGCCGATATGACTATCATCAGTATCGGAGACGGCTTTTTCTTCAGCATAAGCCTTGCTACGATGCTGATTACTATCAATAAGGCAAATATAATAATGCCATTGAGGTCGATAGCAAGCGTATCTCCTATACCACTGAATCCGATTGCCGTACTCATGAGCATCGTGATTGCCGTTGCGAGTATCAAGCCAATGATGCACGGACGGATGCCTCCTAGGAACGCCTTTAC
>JAZNOQ010000020.1:0-10215 GCA_045589215.1 Eubacteriales bacterium | reverse complement strand
GGTATCGTTGCATATTCCGCTGACTCTGCGTCGGGCTACGACGGACGTCACCTGTTCTACGGCTGCGTGAACATTGGTACGGTCCAGCTTCAGGACTACGAGACTGTGACGAAGGGCTGTAACCTCGGCGGTATCGCAGGTAAGATCTACGGCAGAGGCGAGTTCTACAACTGCGTCAGCGCGGGTAACCTTTACGGCACCTCGCTCGTAGCAGGTCTCGTTTCACACGTTGGCACCGCCGGTTGGAACGGTCACGTCATCAGCGGCTGCTACATCGGTGGTAACATCTATTCCAATGCGAGAGCGTATACGAAGGCGACGAGCTATGCTCCTGCATCAGGTTTTGCGGGCTATATGTACAGCTACTGCACCGCAACGAATAACTTTATCAATGCGGACATCAAGACCGATTATGATATTCCCGCTACGGCGAACTCGAATACCGCTACCATAAGCCCTATGCTGGGTTACTCCAATAATACGAGTACCATGATAAATAACTATTTCACCGGTACTCTCACCGCAGGCAAAAACGTTGCAAAGGTGCTTTGTATAAACTCCAGAGGATCGGATATGTCTGCCTCCTTCGGCGTCAAGTTTTCTAACAATTACGCCGCAATGGAAGGCCTTTCGCTCTATTTCAATGTCGCAGATGGTCTGAGCGATCTTAAGGCCCCCACCATCAACAAGGCGGACTATACGGATGAAAAGATCGTTGAGACTCTCAACAAGGGTCTCGGCTACGAGGCGTACACCCTTCTCACCGAGGAGGATGCGAATGAATTCGGCTTCGTTGGTATTTTCCCGACCTCTGCAGTTGCGGGTATTTCCGATCCCTCTGCAACTCCCGTTGCAGTCGGAACTGCAGAAGAATTCCTTGCAATGAAGTCGAACGGCAGCTACTATCTCTCTGCAGATATCACGCTTCCTTCCTCCTATTCCGGTGTTTTCTCGGGCATTCTTGATGGCCGTGATCACACCATCACTGTTACGAACCCTGTGTTTGACGTACTCAGCGATGCGTCGGTCTCGAACCTGACCATCAAGGGTACGATCGTATCGGAGGTTGAAGCGAAAACGCACTCGATAGCTGATTATCGCGGTGCTCTCGCAAACATCGGCCTTACCACCGTCGTCACGAAGGTAACGAACGAAGCAAACGTTTCCGCATATTCTGAGGCGGGCGGTATTTTCGCACAGATGCAGGGCGGCAAGCTCGTAGACTGTGTCAACAAGGGAACGATTACAGGTAATACCTATGTTGGCGGCTTCGTCGGAAACGCAACGAACGAGGTCGTAACCTTCGAAAACTGCGTGAACAACGGAACGCTTAAGAAGGGCTCGGCAGCAGGCAGCAACTTCGGCGGCATCGTAGGCTACTTGTTCTATACCGACGCTCACTTTAACGGTTGCGTCAACAACAAGGCAATCGAGATCACCTCGTCCAATGCGAACGTCGGCGGTCTTCTTGGTTACGCTTATGCTTTGATCCGCACCACTGAAAACGGCGAGAAGAACCAGTCTAGGCTTCTGAAGTGTGACGTGGTCATGACCGACTGTGTCAACAACGGAAACATCACCGGTTACAACTATGTGGGCGGTCTCGCAGCAGGCGGCGAGGTTGAATTTACCCTTACGGATTGTGTCAACAACGCAGAGGTTGTTTCGGTGCAGAACTTTGCGGGCGGTCTCGTAGGCTATGCGGGAACGAGCATCCAGAACCCCGAAGCAGTCCACACCTTTGAAAACTGTGTCAACAACGGTGATGTCACGGCGCACCGTCAGTATGCAGGCGGTATTATCGCTTACGCGAAGGATAACGTAACCTTCGTTGAATGTGTCAACACTGCTGCTGTCGGTGGTGAGGACGTTTCCCTTGCAAAGCGTTGCTCGGATTACAAGTGCCATTCGGGTAAGAATTACCGATACATCGTTGCGGGCGGTATCGTCGGCAGAAGCCATCTTGACTCGAAGTTTGAAGAGTGCGTGAACCTCGGAGCTATTTCGGGTAACTGCATGGTCGGCGGTCTTGCCGGCGAGATTGGCTTCGGCGTTGCTAAGGGTATTGACGGCAAGCACGAATTCATTCGTTGCCAGGTTGGCGGATCGGTATACAACTCAAACCTGTACTATGCAAAGGAGACTGCGCATATGTACGGCACGGGTGGTCTGTTTGGTACCGCAACCAACGCGCTGACGGGTGAGATCACTGTACAGTATTGTGCCGTTACCGCATCGGTAACCGGTACCACTACCGCAATTGACTCGCCTTGTGCGATCAGCGGTCTCGGCGGTTACTGCAACACGGCTGATGCTTTCTTCCTTAACAACTATTTCGCGGGCAACCTGATCGATGCCGGAAAGGGCTACGGTGTGCGTTCGCTTGTCGTGTACTCCAGCACGACGCTTCTGCGTGCTGCTAACGTAAAGGATAACTTCACGACGAACAATTCGCTCGTTAGCTACCATGACGCAAGAGGTATCACCTCGCTTTCCGAGGATAGCTATGTATCGGGCGGAGCAGCTTCCGGTGAGCTGTGCTTCCGTTTGTACGATTCGATCGGAAAGGACGTATTCTTCCAGCAGCTCGGCGTAGATGCATATCCCTCGCCGTTTGAGGGCGAAACGAAGTATATGGTCCGTTACGACAAGACCGTTCCCGAGTACTATAACATCACGCGTCTCTCGGATGTACGTCCTGATCCCAGCGAAAGCACGACGGAGGATGATTCCGGTGATATATCTGATCCTTCGGATGATTCTACCACCGAGGACTTGGTTCCCACTCCTACCGATCCTGCGGAAACGACAACTGAGGAGAATCCTCCCGTTGTTACCGATCCTACAACTGAGCCTGTAACCGATCCCGTTACTGAGCCCGTGACCGATGAAGCCACCGAGCCCACTAAGGAAGGCGGCTGCGGTTCCGTGATCGGCGCATCGCTCGCACTCGCAGCATTTGCACTCATTGCTCCTGCGGCGGTTCTTCTGAAGAAGCGCGACGAGGAATAATTGAATTCTGCGAAACGACAGTTTCAAGTCCCAAAGGGAGTTGAGTCTATGACTCAACTCCCTGATTTTTTTGCTTCCGCCTTGACAATCTGTGTGTGTGTGTGTTATAATAAAATGAAGTATGGTGTGAAGGGGGCGTATCTTGATCATGAATCGTATCTACAGCACTCTGCCCGTCTTAAGTTCTCACAAGGCGTGGGCTGAGGTATCCGCAGATGCATTGCGGGAAAACTATCGCTTTCTCCTCTCTAGGGTGCGCGAAAAGAGCCCGAATGCGCGCTTGATCGCGGTCGTGAAGGCAGACGGCTACTGCCATTCAAATGAGATATGTGTCCCCTCGTTTCTTGATGCAGGTTGTGACTTTTTCGCGGTTTCTTCGGTTGAGGAGGCGCTTGCTGTCCGCGAGATCGCAGGCCGCTACAGCAAGCATCCCGACGTTCTTGTGCTTGGCTATACGCTCCCGTCGGAGGCGGATGTTCTTGCACGTTATGATATCATCCAAGCCCTCGTTTCCTACGAATACGCCGAGGCGCTTTCTCGGTGTGCTACTGACGCGGGCGTGACGGTTCGGACGCACGTGAAGGTGGATACGGGAATGAACCGTGTGGGCTTTTCTGCACACAGCGATGAGGAGATCGCCGCATCAGTCGATCAGATCGAACGTGCGGTGCGTCTGCCTGCAGTCAAGGCGGAGGGGATCTTTTCGCATTTTGCGCGTGCGGACGAGGATCTTTCCTGTGATCCCGAAAAGGATCTGAACCGCATTCAACTTGAGCGCTTCCTTTCGGTTGATTCTGCGCTTCGCGCGCAAGGGATAGCATTGATGCGCCACATCTGCAACGGAGTGGCGGCGGTGCGCTTTTCTTCGGAATATATCCTCGACGGAGTCCGTTTCGGGCTTCCGCTTTACGGAACGGGCCTGCCCGAATATACAAAAGAGCTGCGCCCCGCGCTAAAGTTGAAGACCGTGATCGGACATCTTCATCCGCTTTTGGCAGGCGAAGGCGTCGGATACGGAAGCACGTATCGCTCGGATACACCGCGCGTGCTTGCTACGCTGCCGATCGGATATGCAGACGGCTTCCTGCGTGCCTACCGAGACGGGAAGGTCATTGTGCATACGAAGAACGGCGACGTTTCAGCGCGTCTTGTCGGCAGGATCTGTATGGATCAGTGCATGATCGACGTGACGGGACTCGACGTTTCGGTCGGTGACACGGTCACACTGATCGGCGGTGACTCCCAAAACACCCTCGAAATTGCTACGCGGGGCAGAACCATAGAGCACGAGCTGTTCTGCCTGATCAGCGCGCGTATTCCGCGCATTCCTGTATAAACAGTACGATTTTTACAGTAGATACGAAGGTTTCTTCGAAAACTGCGAAAGGAATTATAAAGTATGAAGCATTCCGCGATGAAACGAACGGTTTCCTTGATGCTTGGAATAGTTCTCCTGTGCCTTACAGTCTCTTCTCTGGCATCCTGTGCATCGGGAGAGGTGACCGAGCGCATGACCGAGATTACTTCCGTTACACTCAATCAGTCGGGAGAGAAGGTCAAGATCTCTGCAACGTTGTCGGAGGAGGATGCCTCGCGTTATAAGAGTGCAACGCTTTGTCTCTTTGGGCTTGAGCCCTTTCAGACGGTTGAAGCGGTGGAAAGCGGTCTTGTAAAACCGATCGCGGAAAGCCGCGGCTCGGAGCATATGAGCTTTTCGGTCGGCTTTACCTTCGACAGCGGTATGCGAAATCGTCTTACCCAGCGCTTCCTGCTTGCGAAGCGGGATGAGAACGGCGTATATACCGTGCTTACGGAAGGGGTATATCTATCAAATCCCGAGGTGCTTGCTTCGGGTGGCACAACGTCGGCATCAGGCTCTCTGAAGGGGCTCGCTCTGCCGCTGAATGAGGATGTTTCCTCAATGGCTCCCGCACATGCGGTGCTTGACCTTTCGGTCGAGGATTATTTGTATGCATCGCCCGTGAAGGGGGATACGGTCACATATACGTACACGGGAGCGACGCTTTCTCTTCGCCGAGACGCGATCGAGGCACTCGACGAGCAGGTTGATGCGCTTACGGCACAAGGATGCGCGATCTACCTCCGCCCCATTCTCACGGCATCTCCCGATACCCTCGAGAAGCTTTCTCCGATCGGATATGCGGGATCGCCCGAGGGCGCGGTCGCATATGCGCTGAACCTTGAAAACTTAGACGGTTACTTTTATCTCGGCGGATTTTTCTCCTTCCTCGCCTCGCGCTATTCGAGCATTTCGGGCGTGATCCCGGGATACGCGCTGAACGAGCCGATCTATGCGGGAACGACTGCGGACAGCTTAGAAGCGCACGTGGAGGATACGCTCACGCTCATGCGTGTGGTCTACAATATTTTCCGTTCGGTGAATTACGGGGCAAAGGTCTATCTTCCCGTGAACAATCTTTACACGACGGACGGTGCGGTCGACAAGACCGAGAGCGGAAGCCGCGAATTCATTGGGGCGTTTTCGTCTTATGCGAAAAAATCGGGAGATTTCGATTGGTCGATCTATCTCTCAATGGACGTTCCGACCGAGGGGTGTGAGACGATCTACACCGAAAGCGGTACGGTGAACGTTGACGGAACGACCGAAAAATATATCCTCCCGCAAACGCTCCCGCTTCTTCTTGAGCAGCTTTCTTCAAGCGATCTCCTCTATAACGGTGGAGCGCGCGAAATGATGTGGGGAATTTCCGTTACCGCCCGCGGGGATGCGGAAAATCAAAGACTTTCACTGCTTTATACATATATGAAGGCGCTTGCCCACAACCGTGACAGATCTGCGGAAACCTCTGCGGTGCGCGCGGTGATCTGGGAAACGCTGAACGATACCGAAACGCATACGTCGGGACTCGTTGCCGCGGATGGCTCCGAAAAGCCCGTCGGACGACTATTTTCCGCACTTGGAAGAAGCGATCTTCCTTCGGTGATCAGCCTCTCGACAGCAGAAACAAGACTCGGTGCGCGGTATGCGGAGATCGAGTCCGTGCTTCGCGATTGCGGCGAGAGGATAACCGTTTATTCGGGGAACGCAACGGGCGAGGGGGCTCTGCCGAAAAATGCGGCGTCCACGCTTCTTTACGGAACCGACGGTACATGGGCGACCGAATTCCGTGTTCTGCCCGGAACGGGTGTCATTTCGAGCTACCGTCAGACCTATGACAGCGCACCGATGCTCCTCGCGACCTTCCAAAGTGCGGTGGGCTGTGGCGTTTACACCGACGAATTGCTCGGTGCCGATCTCAAAAACCGTCAGATGCTCGCACTCACCCTGACTGCCGCGCTTCCCGCGAACGTCAGCTCCGCGACGGTGAACGTAACCCTGTCAACCACAGGAAGCGGCAAGATGATCCGCTACGAGGGCGTTGGAACGATCACGGACGGAAATTGGAGCACGCTAACGTGTGATCTTTCTGATTTTGTGAATAAGCTAAGCGACGGCTCCTCGGTGACGCTCACCGTCTCTCTCGTTGGAGTCGATGCGTCCGAAGAAGCCCCCGCGTCGTTGTATCTCTCCCGTGTCGAGCTGTTTGAAACGCGCGGCTGGTTTGCACGCGGCGGATGGATCCTGATCCTTGTTATTCTGATCGTTCTCGTCCTTGTTGGCGTGGCGATCTGGCTCTTCCGCACCTATGACATCCGTTGGGTGCCGAACGAGGATCGCGGAAAGACGCCGAAAAATGCAAATAAATCGAAGCCGCGAGAGCTTCTTCTTGCCGCAAGAGGTATGCTCGAAAAGCTTCGCCCGCGCTCGAAGTCACATGCGAGAATTATGAACAAGCCCGATGCACAGCCCGAGAAGCCTGAGGATCTCAGTGCGCGCGAGAAGGAATTTGATGGCGGTGAGGATTTCAGCGTCGAGGAAGCCGAGGAGCTGTTTGACCGCAGTGATCTCGACGGGTCTGATTCGGAGGAGGACGGATTTTCCTCTGAGGTGATCACCGATGTCACGGAGCTTGGAGATAAGAGAGAGAAGGGAACCGAAAAATGAGCCGCGAGCTTCTCTACGAAAACCGCACGGATGAATTCTACTGCAGAGAAGCGATCAGTCAGAACAGAAAGCTTTCTGTCAGACCCCATCTGCATAAGCATCTTGAACTAGTCGCGCTGTTTGAAGGGGAGGTCACCGCGGTGATCGATTCGCGTGAGTATTTTATGAAGGCGGGAGACGTTCTATTGACCTTCCCGCATCAGGTCCACAGCTTCAGGGCGGACAACACAGAGCGATACCTTTTATTTATTCTTGATCCCGAACTGATTCCCGAGTATTCGGATCAGCTTCTGTTGTCCCTTCCGAATTCCCCCTTGATCCCGCGACTATTAGAAAGAAAACCGTATATCAAAGAAATCTTTTGCGCACTCCCGAACGTTTCGGGGCGCAAGGGACGGGAGCATCCCTTCTGCGAGACCACACGGCGCGGATATCTGCTTGCACTGTTCGGGGAATTGCTCTCCGAGATGTCGATCGCTCCTACCAGCGGCGCGGATGCCACCGTGCTTCGGGAGATCATCGATTACTGTATGCGGAATTACACGTCCGATCTGTCTCTGTCGGTGCTCGAAACCGAGCTTCATATCAGCAAATATTACATTTCCCACTTGTTTTCCGAAAGAATGAAGGTCCGCTTCAACGATTATATCAATTCCTTCCGTGTGTCTGCGGCATGCCGTTATCTTGAGCAGAGCAATAAGTCGGTGACCGAGATCTCGCGGATCGTGGGCTTCAACACCTTACGTACCTTCAACCGTGCTTTTGCAAAGCAGGTCGGAACTACACCGAGTGCGTACAAAAAACAACTTGAAAAGGGTACGTTGCCCGATTCGATATCGCTCTGATCCCACCGATCGTATTTCCCGATGGGGAAGACGTGATGCGGCTGCGGAGCGGATCATTTGATACAGAGAGAGAGGTAGACGAAATGAAAAATCAATATACCGTAAGGGTAAATCTCTCGGAGGAGCTACTCCGAAAGCTGCTCTACGTTTCCGAAAAGGAGAACCGTACGCCGAATAATCAATTCCTGTTCATGCTACGGAATAACATTCAGTATTTCGAGCGCACCAAAGGACGGATCTCCCCCGCGGAGCTCAAAAATGTGGATATTTCCGCGTACGCAGAGGACGGAGAGGAATAAATTTTTGTAAGTCCGCTCCTTAGGACTCGATTCGGGGAAAAACTGCGCGAAATCGCGTGAGAACCCATGTTGCCCCCTTGACTTTTTACCGTTTGTGTACTATAATAATATCAATAAGGTTTTTCACGAAAATATCAGGAGGATAACTATGAACCAGGAAAAACTCAATATGCTGAAGGAAAAGGCTGCCGCAATTCGTATTGACGCGCTGACCGGCGTTCACGCCGCGTCCTCGGGACATCCGGGCGGCTCGCTTTCGATCGCAGACATTATGACCTATCTCTATTTCTCGGAGATGAACGTAGATCCGAAGAACCCGAAGTGGGAGGAGAGAGACCGTCTCGTTCTTTCGAAGGGTCACACCGCGCCCGCGCTTTACGCGGCACTTGCCGAAAAGGGATACTTCCCCGTTGAAGAGATCAAGAAGCTTCGTCAGGTCGATTCCTTCCTGCAGGGACATCCCGATATGAAGGGTACGCCCGGCGTTGATATGACCACGGGCTCGCTCGGTCTCGGTATTTCCGCGGCTTGCGGTATGGCACTTGCCGCAAAGATCGACAAGAAGGACTACCGTACTTATGCGATCATCGGCGACGGTGAAAGCCAGGAGGGTCAGGTCTGGGAGGCATGTATGTTTGCCGCTCATTATCATCTTGATAACTTCTGCCTCATCGTTGACTGGAACGGACTCCAGATCGCCGGTAAGATCACCGAGGTCATGAACCCCACTCCCCACGACAAGAAACTCGAGGCGTTCGGCTTCCACGTGATCTCGATCGACGGTCACGATTTCGAGCAGATCGAAAAGGCATTCGCCGAGGCTCGCACCGTGAAGGGCAAGCCCACCGCGATCATTGCGGTCACGCACAAGGGCAAGGGCGTTTCCTTTATGGAAGACCAGGCAGGCTGGCACGGCAACGCGCCGAACGATGAGCAGTACGAGCAGGCAGTTGCCGAGATTCGTGCGTCGCTGTAAGTTTAGGGAGGTATAGAACAATGGCAGATAAAATCGCAACGAGACAAGCCTACGGCAATGCGCTTGCCGAGCTGGGCGAAAAGTATGATTTCGTCGTTCTGGATGCCGACCTTGCGGCGGCAACCAAGACGGGTGTATTCAAGAAGAAGTATCCCGAGCGTTTCTTTGACTGCGGTATCGCAGAGGGAAACATGATGACGGTCGCGGCAGGTCTTGCTGCGGCAGGTAAGATCCCGTTTGCATCGACCTTCGCAATGTTTGCGGCAGGCCGTGCATTCGAGCAGATCCGTAACTCGATCGGCTACCCTCACCTCAACGTGAAGATCGGCGCGACGCACGCGGGCATTACCGACGGTGAGGACGGCGCAACGCACCAGTGCCTTGAGGACATCGCTACGATGCGTACGATCCCCGGTATGGTCGTGATCAACCCTGCAGATGCTGTTGAAGCACGCGCAGTCGTTGAGGCGGCGATCAATTACAACGGTCCCGTTTATATGAGATTCGGACGCCTTGCAGTTCCGGTATTCAACGATCCTGCAAGCTACAAATTCGAATGGGGCAAGGGCATCAACCTGAAGGACGGTAAGGACGTTACCATCGTCGCAACCGGTATCATGGTCGATATGGCTCTGAAGGCATCCGAGATCCTTGCAAATGAGGGCATTTCGGCTCGCGTGATCAACATCCACACGATCAAGCCGATCGACAAGGACATCCTTGTGGACGCGGCAAAGAATACGGGTGCGATCGTTACCGCAGAGGAGCATAACATCATCGGAGGTCTCGGCTCGGCAGTTGCAGAGGTTCTCTCTGAGACCTGCCCGGTTCCCGTTGTCCGTCTTGGCGTTGAAGATCAGTTCGGTCACTCGGGCAAGGTTCCCGCTCTGCTCGAAATGTACGGCCTCACGCCCGAGAATATCGTCTCTAAGGCAAAGGCTGCAATCGCGCTGAAGAAGTAATGGTTGTTTTTGAGGGGGGGGGGACTTTTTGAAAAAAGCCTCCCCCCCCCCCCCCCCCCCCCCCCCACCACCTTATATAAAAAAAAAAAAAAAC
>JAZNOQ010000019.1:0-6382 GCA_045589215.1 Eubacteriales bacterium | reverse complement strand
GGGAAAGCCCTCGCGTATCAGCATCCTTTGCGTATCGCGCGCACTGTGACCGAGCGCAAGCACGAGCGGACCGCACAATATGTCGCCACCGCTCGTCCGTACCGTCAAAGCATCCTCGCTTTTCGGGTTTTCGATCCCGTCAAGCCGCGTGCGGTACAGAACCGTTCCGCCGAGAGCCTCGATGCGCTCGAGAAGCCGCTCAACAACACCGACGAGCAGGTCGGTTCCGATATGCGGCCGCGCATCGGTGAGGATCTCCATAGGCGCCCCGCACTCGACAAATCGGCGCAGAACGTACGCGCACTTTTCGTCTCCGATGCGCGTGATCAGCTTTCCGTCCGAGAAGGTTCCCGCACCGCCCGCGCCAAACTGCACGTTCGACTCGGTGTCAAGAACCCCCGTTTTCATAAATCTCTCGTTCGTCTCGACACGGCGGCGAACGTCGTCCCCGCGGTCGATCAGGATCGGGCGGTAGCCCTCCTCCGCAAGAAGGAGCGCACAAAACAGCCCCGCAGGGCCCATTCCGACCACAAGCGGCCGCGCGGGCGCGGGTGCCGTTCCGCGAATGATCTCGGGCGTGCCGTCATGGGTGACGATCTTCGCCTGAATTCTCAAAAGTGCCCGTCTCTCGTTCTCCGACAGAGAGATCGCTCCCTCAAATCGCGCAAGCACGGAATAGACCGCCCGAACCGTTCGGACACCGCCGCGAACACGCGCGTCGATCGAACGCTTGTAGACCGAATACTCCGCGCGCTCGGTGATCCCCGCGCGCATCAGAAGCCGCCGCGCCTCCGACAGAGCCGCGTTCGGCGCGTCGTCAAGAGAGAGCGCAATCCCCGAAACGAGGATCGCCCGTGCATCCGAAGACTTTATTTCGTTGTCGTTCGGTTTTCCCCGCATCGGTTCTCCCTTCTCCGCCATCGAATTCCCCGAATAGCGGCGACAAATTTCGCAAAATTCCATAGGAAAACATACCGCTCACAAGCAGAATGCAAGGAGCGGCTGTTCCCAAATATGTTTGATCTCTGAAAGGAAGGAGAAAGCAGTCCGCCTTACTTCTTCTCGTCCGAGGATGCCCCCGAGCGATTTCTTTCCTTTTCGGGCTTCTTGTGCTTCCTCGTCGTCGAAACGGTCAGCGACGAGCCGTCGCCCCAATCCTCGAGCTTTGTGTTGTAATTGCTGAGCAGGAGCGTCAATTCGGCGTGAAGCTCCTCCTTGCTGTAACCGCGCTTCAGCTCGTCTCCGAGCGCGATCGAGATCGTACCCGTTTCCTCCGAAACAACGACCGCAACCGCATCCGTGCATTCGCTGATGCCGATCGCCGCCTTGTGACGCTCGCCGAGCGCATCGTCAAGCCCCTCGGGATCTGCGGGAGGAAGCTGACAGCCGGTCGCGCGAATCCTGCCGTTTTCGATCACCATCGCGCCGTCGTGGAGGGGAGAACCGTTGTAGAAGACCGTTCGGATGAGAGCAGAGCTGACCTCTGCGTTCAGAACGCGCCCCTTGATCGTATATTCGCGCAGTCCGCTTGCGCGCTTCAGAACGATCAGCGCACCCGTTTGTGTTTCCGACATCTGTGCAACCGCATCGCAAACCTCATCGATCACGCGCGCAGTCTTTTTCGAGGCTCCCGAGGAGCTGCGCTTCTTTACAATAGAGGCAAGCTTTTCGGGTAAGCATCCGATGAGACGCAAAATATCACGGATCTCATCGTGATACAGCACGAGCAGAACAACGAGCAAGACCGACCAAAGCGCATCTCCGAAGGCAGAAAGGAGCGGAAGCCCGAGCAGTCGGCACACCCCGAGAAGAAGCATCACGAAGAATCCGCCCATGATCATTTTACCCGCCCTGCGGCGCATCAGATACACGAAAAGTGCGACTATGATCGCGGCGACGCAAATGAAATCAAGCACCTCGAGAAACCCGATGTTCGAAAACCACGAGCTCGGATTTTCAAGATCGCCAAGCGGCGAATCATTCGGCACGTTTGCGGCGTATGATATGTAACGATCCATCCCGTTCACCTCTCCCTTTTTGTTCGAGAAGCACTTTAAGAAGTGCCCCGACGGCAGTACGGCACACGCCGTAGCGCTCGTTTTCGTTCCCACATAAGAGCACATTATATTTTAACACATTTCCCGTCCCTTTGCAAAGGGGTTTTCAAATATTTATAAATAATTTGTCGTTTGTACATTTTCAGTACATATTTAAAAAGGCAAAAAAAGAAGAGCCGCAAGGCTCTTCTCTTTTATAAAACATCAACGGATCATTCCGCAGCGTAAACGCTGACCTGCTTCTTACCGCCTGCGACCGCCTCAAACTTAACGGTGCCGTCGATCAGAGCGAAGAGGGTGTCATCGGTTCCGATGCCGACATTCTTGCCGGGACGGATCGCGGTGCCTCTCTGTCTGACGATGATGTTACCGGCTCTGACTGCCTGTCCGTCAGCCTTCTTGACGCCAAGACGCTTGGACTCACTGTCACGGCCGTTCTTCGTAGAACCTACGCCCTTCTTATGAGCGAAGAACTGCAAGCTGATTCTTAACATAGTGCGTGACCATACCTTTCTTTCAGATTGTGAACCGCATCTCTCGTGCGGTCTCTGTTCGTCGTTTACTCGTAGTCCCGATCCTCTACCGAAACCGAAAAGCCCGTATCCTTCGTGAACTCATACATATCGTCGTGAAGGAGCATATCCTCGAGCATTGTGTAATAAGTAAGGAAAAGACCCGAAACCGCGTACCGTACGCGGTCGTCCTCCTCGAATTCCGGAAGCGCAGCCTTCGAACGAACGGAAATCACCGCGTTCGCTTCGTCGATCCGATAATCCGCCTGGGACCCGTAAACCTCTTCGATGGCATCTACGATATACATCGTGATCGAGGACAGCATCGCGCAGAAGGGATCCGCTCCCCACTCGCCAAATCCAACGTGTCCTCTTTCCTCAAAGCCATAGAAGATTCCCTGACTTCTGTAAAAAACGATCTTTGTCATTTTTCAGAAAAACTGTTTTGCAAGCCTTGACCGCCGTACAAGTTATGCGTTGTACTCGATCGCGGTGATCTGCAGCTTCGTATAAGGCTGTCTGTGACCGATCTTCTTCTTCTCGTTCTTCTTCGCCTTGTACTTGATAACGTCGATCTTCTTACCCTTGCCGTTCATAACGACCTGAGCCTTGACAGCTGCACCCGCAACAACGGGAGCGCCTGCAACAAAGCCGGACTCTGCGGAAATGGCCTTAACAGCTTCGATGGTATACTCGCTACCTGCTTCCATGTCAAGCTTCTCAACGTAGATCACGTCGCCTTCCTTGACCATATACTGCTTTCCGCCTGTTTCGATTACTGCGTACACGAAAAGCACCTCTCTTTCAAATAGACTCGCTGCGTATGGGAGGCGTCAATTCAAGGCGAAGGGATCGCCCGAAAATCCGCACTTGAAAAAAGCCCCATTTCATGCGGCACACTATTATACCACGGCAAAATTCATTTGTCAAGGGGTTTTCCAAAAAATTATTATCAAAAGAAAAATCGGCAGGGCTCACAGTCAAAAGACTCTGCCCTGCCGTTTCATTTTTACTTTTTCAGCTTGCGCGCGCCGAGCCTGTCAAGGATCTCGCCGCCAATGTCGGGGTGGTCACAGGTAAACCCGATCGCACCGTTTTCGAGCGCCTGACGGTAGACCTCCTCGTCGGTGTTCATGCGGAAATACACGCAGGGCTTGATTCCCATCAAAGCGAACTCGGTAAATCTCGCCTTGTCCGCGACCTCGCTTTCGTGCTTGATCGGCATTCCCTGCGGATCCCTATCTCCCGTATTAAAGATGCAGACCTCATCGTAGTACTTGTAGGGATCCTCGTTCTCGTAGCCCTTCATCTTCGCCTTCGGATAAAAGCCGTGGAGCGAGAACTCCTCCTTCGTGTAGCGTGCGCGCAGCCAAGCGCAGAGCCCTGCCGAGAAGGTGAGGACCGTGAGGCGATCCTTGCCCCAAATGCCATACTGCTTACAAAGCGACAGCGTGAGTCCTGCAGAAGCGTATGCAAAATCTCCAAGCACCTCGGGATAGTCCTTCAGCTCAAGAAGGATCCTGACATCGGGACGCGTTGCCATCAGCTCGAGAAATTCCTCGAACATCGGTACCTTCTCACCCTTGAATTCCTCACCGCGCTTAATACCCGCGTCCGCTTTGCGGACCTCCTCGAGTGTCATCTCGTAGATCATACCGCTCGTGTCGGTGGTACGCGCGAGATTGGCGTCGTGACAGATCACGATATGATAGTCCTTCGTCATATGTACGTCCATCTCAATGGCGTCGATATCGAGCTTCAGAACCTCGCGGAAGCCGCGCATCGTATTTTCGGGATATTTTGCACGCCAGCCTCTGTGGCCTGCAAGTGTGACCTTCGTGTCCATAACATCTTTATCCTTTCGAGCTAAAAAATTCAGGTGTCGATCACCCGAGTTTGATTATAACACCGCGGAAGAAAAAAGTCAAGATTTTTGAGGGAGAAAAAGGAAGAAAGTGGAAGGCCATCATTTTCCGTCGGGTTCGAAATCTGGTATGATGATCTCTCCCGTAAATGAATCTATTTCTATAATCTCTAACGTAGAATAATGACTTCCTTCAACCAGCCATGACAAAGCTATACTGTAATTTTCATTATTGCTGTTTTTAGGAAGGAGCGCAAACGGAAATCCCGTTTCTTTGTCTATGTCACCATTTTTAACATTCCAATATTCCGATGCTATCCCCAAGGCTTTTTCCAAGGAAATCGTTTTCTGCCAAGGTGCTTCGAAGGAAGTAAAGTCAACAGGGGTGTTAGGATGATCCGCAAGATATTTCAAAAGTTCTTCGTGAGTTACCTGTTTGCCGTCTATATAATATTCTGCATTGGGTTCTCCATCATTCACGATTTTATATATTTCCTTTATTATCAGTAATTCTCCGTCGAAAGTGAGTTTACTTGATCCATAGATTGCCAAAGAATCATTCCAGGAAAAAGAACCGTCCGTATTCACATTGAAAAAATTACGAAAATAAAATGAATAGCTATACACCTTTCCGTCGTAATAGCGTAAAATAACACTATCCATTGATGCGGAACGAATAATATACTCGCAAATTCCGTCTCCATCCATATCCAAAACTGCTTTTCCGTCGATGATGGACTCATCCAATCTCAGGTTGCTCGCAAAACGAAAAGCCTTTAATTTTATTTCACCTAAGCGCTGATCAAAAACGCAGATTTCATCATTGATTGCCGCCTCGTACATTTCCATAGCGATCTCGGCTTCGGTGTATAGAGAGGTAAAGGTCAGTCCCGAATATTCTTTTGTCATTTCTGCACCTGCAACACTACCGAGATACTTGCCGTATTGCTCATCCAATGCGTCATATTGAGCCTTTGTTATCGAGCTCCTTTCTCCGCCCACACTCTGATAGTAATACGTCTTTGGAAAATCAACGTCGTCCAAGCCGTATTCAGCCAAAGGCACTAATGCTTCTCCACCTTGGGCAATCTCATATATGCTATGAGAAAAGCACATCGATCCACTACTCGCGTTTTCGTGTAAGCACCCCTCTCCGTCAATCCAGCAAGATCCGCGCGGCATATAGTTGCCAAGTAAAATAGGTTTGTCGTCAGCATAAGAAAATACAGCAATTACGTAATATTCGTCGTTCAGCAGAACAAGCTCGTCCACACCGTCACCATTGAGATCCTTTACGGAATATCCGCAACCAAGTTTATGATGCGGTGACACGCTGTCCTCTTGACCTCTGCCAAGATAAAATAGGTGTATAGATGAATACAAGTTAACAAAGGCTTCTATTTCAGCCTCGTCTTGAATACCAAGTTCGGCGGCAACTGCCCTAGGGTTTTGGTTTACAATAGGAAATTTCTCTACAATAAGACGGTATACTTCCAATACGGAATCATACTCTGCACTTGCGGTACTGATTATTTGATCGTCGGAAGTATCGGGAGTTGTGCTGCTATCGTTATTTGAACCGTCATTTGTATCTTCATTGCTTCCGTAATTGCAAGAAAAAAGTGACAGAAGTATCATCAGGCAAAGCAAAAGAGAAACGCATTTTTTCATTCATATCCCCCAAAATTTATTCTGTAAATTTAGTATAGCATACTGAAAAAAGTCTGTCAATACGGTGAGAAATTTTTTTAGGGGGTACCTTTTTTGAGGTGAAAGGACTCGTAACACCTTGTAGGGACCGGCCTCCCGTGTCAAGAGCAAGATTGTAAACAATTGTGCAAGAGGATTGTATACACATTTTATGTTCAATCTTTATGCTTTTGGAAGCCGAACGGAGCGAAGCGAAGAGAGGCTTCCAAAAGCGGAACGCTCTCAATTGAGGCGCGAAA
>JAZNOQ010000018.1:0-7113 GCA_045589215.1 Eubacteriales bacterium | reverse complement strand
GTGGAATGCTCCTTTTCAAACTCCGACGGCGTTGCGCTGACGAATACCGTCTGGTTGAGCTTGCCCTCAAATTCCTCGAATTTAAGGGGACGGTTATCGTACGCCGAGGGCAGACGGAAGCCGAAATCGACGAGGTTCTTCTTCCGCGCCGTATTGCCGCCGCTCATGCCGCGCACCTGCGGCAGGGTGACATGGCTCTCGTCGACGAACATGATGAAATCGTCGGGAAAGAAGTCGAGAAGCGTAAACGGCGTTGCGCCGGGGTCTCTGCCCGACAAGACGCCCGAATAGTTCTCGATACCCGAGCAGAAGCCGATCTCGCGGAGCATCTCGAGGTCGTATTTCGTCCTCTCCTCGATGCGCTGTGCTTCGAGAAGCAGATTTTGCGACTTGAACCACGCGACACGCTCGACCATTTCCTCCTCGATCTTTTTGAGCGCCGCCTCGCGTTTGTCGTTCGACACGGCGTAGTGCGTTGCGGGATAGATCGCGGCGTAGGAAAGCGTATCGACAAGCTCGCCCGTGACGATATTGATCTCGGAAACGCGCTCGACCTCGTCGTCGAAGAACTCGACGCGGATCGCGTTTTCGCTCATATTTGCGGGAATGACCTCGACGACGTCTCCGCGGACGCGGAAGGTGTCACGGGTGAAGCTCATATCGTTGCGGTTGTAGTTGATCGCAACGAGCCGCTGCACGAATTCGTCACGCGAGAGATACATCCCCGGGCGAACCGATAAGACGAGCTTCTGATATTCCTCGGGGTCACCGATCGAATAGATGCAGGAGACCGATGCGACGATGATGACGTCCCTGCGTTCAAAAAGCGAGGACGTCGCGCTATGACGGAGACGGTCGATCTCGTCGTTGACGAGCGCGTCCTTTTCGATATACATATCCTTCCCGGGGATATACGCCTCGGGCTGATAGTAGTCGTAGTAGGAGACGAAAAACTCGACCGCGTTGTCGGGAAAGAACTCGCGGAATTCGGCGCAGAGCTGTGCTGCGAGGGTCTTATTGTGCGCGAGGACGAGGGCGGGGCGGTTGCATCTTGCGATGACGTTTGCCATCGTGAAGGTCTTACCCGAGCCCGTAACGCCGAGAAGGGTCTGCATTCTGTCGCCGCGGTTGATGCCGTCGACAAGCTGCTCGATCGCCTCGGGCTGGTCGCCTGTCGGCCGGTATTCCGATACGAGTCTGAAGCGATCCATCCGTTCCCTCCTCCTTTTTTACGCAAATAGTTACACATCATATATTGTACCACAAAACGCATGGATTGTAAAGCGGATTTCAAAAACTTCGGCGTTTTTTTACGCGTTTTTTCGGGGGCACAGAAACTCAAGAAAGAACCACCCATCGCCAAGCCTCCCTCCGAGAGGGAGGTGGCATTGCGAAGCAATGACGGAAGGAGCCTGCGTAGTTATGAGCTTTCAAAAATCTCATCCGTGCGCAATCTCCCCCACCCGCTTCGCGGGAGCCCCCTCCCGGAGGGAGCCTTTCGCTAGTGTTGACCTTTCGTCGGATTTATTATGATAATAAAAAACGGAGCAGCTGTGCTTCAAAGCCGTTCCGTTTTGAGTTTTCAATTTATAAAATATCACGGCGGTAAAATCGCTTCATCAGCCGCTTCGTGCGAAGGGTCTCGCTGATCTCACCCTTGACGTAAAACGGCTTCTTACGGTTATCGAAATAATTTAACTTGTAATGCGGCAACCCCTCATACCTTGAAAACCACGAGCCGTACCGCACAACCGAGCTAACGCTCTGCCAGAGAACCGTTTCGCGATAACCGAGAACATAAAGAATCGTAACGCACCTTGAGGAAAAGAGGAATCCGACAGGCATAAGGAGCATACAAGCGGAGAAGACCCCGAAAAGCCCAAAGCCTAAAATCCCGATCAGTATCCCGCTTCCATCCCCTTCGTCACAGGCTATACCGACAATCCCGAGGAAAAGCCCTATAACAACCATAAAAGCGCAAAACAACAGCTGTGTATTCAATGCAAAATATTTCTTTTCGTATTTCGCTTCTGCCTTCTTTTTTCGCGCCATGTTGTTCACCGCCCTTCGGTCTTGCTACTGTTGTATGATAACACCGAAAGAGAAAAATGTCAAGTGTTCGCACAAATTTCAATCCCCCTCTTGATTTCCGAGCGGATTTTTTATATAATAGTGTCATAGAGTGATTTACGAAAGGTACGGATCTTATGAAAGGCGTAAAAACCGTTTATGTTTGCTCGGAATGCTCAAATCAAAGCCCGAAGTGGCTCGGAAAATGCCCCTCGTGCGGCGCGTGGAACTCATTCGTCGAGGACGTCGTGGAGTCTACCCCCGGTGCGGCACAGGCGAACGACCCAAAGCCCCCGCGCTTCGCGGTCGTTTCGGGCGGCGACACGTCGCTCCCCTTCTCCGAGCTTTCGATCGAGGATGCAACGCGCACCCCGACCGGCATGGGTGAATTTGACCGCGTGCTCGGCGGCGGGCTCGTCACGGGCTCGGTCGTTCTTCTGTCGGGTGAGCCCGGCATCGGAAAATCCACCCTTCTTCTACAGATCTGCGACGTGCTGGGAAAAAGCCGCCGCGTGCTTTACGTTTCGGGCGAGGAATCGGGCAGTCAATTGAAGCTCCGCGCGAAGCGTCTCGGTGTCAAGGGTACGAACCTGTTCGTCTACACCGAAACAAACGTTGAAAAGATCATGAAGGAGGTCGACCGCCTGAAGCCTTCGGTCATCATCGTCGACTCGATCCAAACTCTTTATTCGGGCGCGGGCAACTCGATTCCCGGAAGCGTGTCGCAGGTCAAGGAATCGGCGCTTTCCTTCATCGGAAAGGCAAAGACCGACGGCATCTCGGTTCTGATCGTCGGGCACGTCAACAAGGAGGGCGCGATCGCGGGGCCGAAGGTGCTTGAGCATATGGTCGACGCGGTGCTGTACTTTGAGGGCGATCACCGTCAGTCCTGCCGCATCATACGCGCGGGCAAGAACCGCTACGGCTCGACCGACGAGATCGGCGTATTCGAAATGACCGACCGCGGGCTTCTCGAGATCGAAAATCCGTCTGCGATGCTCCTCTCGGGCAGACCGAAGAACACGCCCGGCAACTGTGCGGTCTGTCTGATGGAGGGCACGCGCCCCCTGATCGCGGAGATCCAAGCACTCGTCACGCCGACCACCTTCCCCGCGCCGCGCCGCACGGCGAACGGTGTGGATTATAACCGTATGTGTCTGATCCTTGCGGTGCTTGAGAAGCGCCTTGGTCTGAAGTTCTCGCAAAACGACGTCTATCTCAACGTCATCGGCGGACTTCGGATCGACGAGCCCTCCGCCGACGTCGGCATCGCGCTTGCCTTGATCTCGTCTTTGACCGACCGCGTGATCCCCGACGATCTGATTGCGATCGGTGAGCTCGGACTCGCGGGCGAATGCCGCGCGGTCACGTCCCCCGAGCATCGTCTGAACGAGGCGAAGCGGCTCGGATTTTCGACCGTCGTGATCCCGCACAAAAATCTCGAGCGCAGGAAGATCGACACCGATCTTTCGATCGTCGAAGCGCGAAGCGTTTACGAGACACTGTCGGTGCTTCTCCCGAAAAACGAATGATCTCCCTGCAAATCCCATTCATAACAGAAGCAACGCACGAATATAATCATAACAGTGTCCCACTTATGATAATAAGCACAAATATATTGCACGATATTTGTCGAATTTATCAAAAGAAAAAATATTGACAAATCAAGAAAAATGTGCTATACTTTATGCGTGTGTGTCTGACCGCTCTGCTTATTTTGATCGGTCTCCTTGATTTTTGTTTGTCAAGATCGGACGCACGATATATTCCATTTTATTTGGGTTATTTTTCGAAGGGAGGTTTTTCCAATGGATATGTTTGAAAAGGTTGTCGATCTGCTTGTTGAGGAGCTCCAGCTGAACCGTGATGATATCACGAAGGACTCTGAGCTGTCGGGAGATCTCGGCATCAATTCGATCGAGCTTGCCGATCTCGTTATGATCTGCGAGGAAAGATTCGGAATTGAGATCAACGATGACGAAAGCAAGAACTTCGTTACCGTCGGTGACGTTGTTGACTACCTTGAGTCTCTTTAATGTAGTCCCGGAAAAGCAAAAATACATAGGCTGTTCACGTATCCCGTGCATTTGGATACCGAACAGCCTTTTTTTATTTTTCCTCGCACGTCAGAAAGAGCGGTCTTACCTGCTTCCCCGATCGAAGTGCATCGACACAGCGCGGGATCGCTTCAAAATCCGCGACGAGCGAATGCGGCTTTTTGTCGGGATCGTCCTGCACGATCGGCACAAAGTAGACGTTTTTTCGGCAAAGCAGCGTGCCGATATTCGCAAGGTTTGCAGACAGTCCGTCGTTCGTCGCAAGGGCGATCAGAACGGGGCGGTCCGAGCGAAGCTGTGACTTCACCGACATCGTGACCGCAGTATCGGTGATGCCGTGCGCGAGCTTGGCGAGTGTGTTACCCGTGCAGGGAGCGACCACGAGTAGCTCGGGCTTGATCACGGGTCCGATCGGCTCGGCATCCTTCACCGTATGGATGACCGTTCTTCCCGTGATCGTTTCGATCTCCTTCCGCACAGAGAGCGCTGACGCGAAGCGCGTATCGGTGGAGTACAGGATCTCACTCGCAACGGGTAAGATCTCCTCGCCGCGCGCCTTCAATGCCGCGAGGACGCGCATCGAGCGCGCGACCGTACAGAACGAGCCGCAAAATGCATATGCGATCATATGTCTCCCTCCTCTCCCGAAAGAAGCGAAAGAATTCGGTCTGCAAGCACGCCGCCTGCCGAATCGGGCGCGTATTTTCCGGGAAGCGAGAGCGCCCAGAGAAGCCGTATGCCGTATTCA
Organism: Eubacteriales bacterium; assembly: GCA_045589215.1. Taxonomy (GTDB): domain Bacteria; phylum Bacillota; class Clostridia; order Oscillospirales; family CAG-272; genus JAZNOQ01. The sequence continues at coordinate 2,238 of JAZNOQ010000018.1, read as the reverse complement.
CGCGCGGCGGCGGGATCGAAGCTCCCGGGGGACGAGCTGAGATCGACGTACAGTGTTTTTCGTCCGTATGAAAGAAGTCCCGCGCCCCACAGGATTTCAGCCGTAAAGATGCGCGACGGAACGGTCGTGAACACCACGTCGTACCCGCGCGTCAGCGACCGCAGAGCATCCGCATCCATCAGCACGGTCTCACATCCGAGCGTCCCCGCCGCCGTCAGAGATTCCGCACGGCGTGCAACGGCGGTGACCCTCGCTCCCATCGCACGGAGCATTTTACAAAGCTCGTTTCCGATCCGACCGCACCCGACCACGGCGGCACGCACCTCTGCGAGGGCGATCGGAAGCTCCTGCATCGCGATCGACAATGCACCCTCCGCGGTGAGGACGGCATTCCGTCTTTTTACCTCCTCTGAATCGTAATAATCGTACACCGTGATCCCCTTCTCCTCTGCCTCGTCACACCATTCCTTCGGAAGCATTCCGCACAGGAGAACTGTACCGGGACGAATGAGGGACAGAAATTCCGAAAATGGGATCTCCTCCTCCGAAAAGGCGATCCGACCGCCCCGAAGCGACGGAAGCGGCAAAAGCACGATGTCGCTCTCCCGAAGCTCCTCTCTGTAATTTGGATAAAGCCGCGTATCCTTCGGCATTCCCGACGGAAGCGTACAGCCCGCGATCCCGATGCGGTAACCGTTTTCTGCGAGCTTATGACAGATCGCCCGCAATCGTTTGTCCTGCCAAAAGGACAGGATCTTTTTCTTCTCACCTTCCATTCTATATTCTCCTCATCTCGTATATAAAATCTTAAATCAGGGTTTCGGGCGCACCAAACAGTCACCCATTACAGAATATGTCGAAACGGGAGCCGCGGTGTCAAAAAACTTTTCACGGAAAATCCGCTTTTCGTGTTGTATAACCGACGCGGGAATACTACAATACTTGATAGAAAGAAGAAACAGAAAACCCGATTGGAATTCCGATCGGGGGCGAAAGGACACTCTATGGAAAGAAAAAGCGGTGTTTTGATGCATATTTCATCCCTGCCCGGAAGCTACGGATGCGGCTCCTTCGGAAAAGAGGCGTTCCGTTTTGTTGATCGACTGACGGCAGGCGGCTTTACGGTCTGGCAGACGCTTCCCTTCTGTATGCCCGACACATTCGGTTCTCCGTACAGCTCGTATTCGGCGTTCAGCGGAAATCCCTTTCTGATCGACCTCGAAACGCTTTACGAGCACGGTCTTCTCACCAAAGACGAGCTTGACTCCGAACGGCAGTCATCGCCGTGGACGTGCGAATTCGACCGACTGAAGCGGACGCGCATTCCACTTTTGAAGAAGGCGGCGGCGCGCGCGCTTGATGATGCCGCCGTGAGGCGTGCGGTTGCGGAATTCTCGGAGCGTCATCCCGAGATTAAGGAGTTCTGCCGCTTTATGGCGCAGAAGGAGCGGAACGGAGATCTGCCGTGGTTCGAGTGGTCGACGGAGGACTTTGACCCTGCGGTCGAAGCCGCGTGGGAATTTATGCAGTACGAATTCTGCCAAGAGTGGGATGCGGTTCGCAGATATGCAAATGGGAGCGGCATTCGTCTCATCGGAGATATCCCGATCTACGTTGCGTATGACAGCAGTGACGTTTACTCGAACCGAGAACGCGGGATCTTTGATCTCGACGAAATGGGACAAAGGCGAAATTTCGCGGGCGTCCCGCCCGATTTCTTTTCAAAGGACGGTCAGCTTTGGGGCAATCCGCTTTACAATTGGGACAGGATGCGCGAGGACGGATTTTCGTGGTGGAAGGCACGTATGCGGCATCTTCTGTCACAATTTGACGGTGTCCGCATCGACCATTTCAGGGGCTTTGCATCCTATTGGAGCATCCCCGCAGGAGCGCGGACGGCAAGAGAGGGACGCTGGATGAGGGGTCCCGGGATGGAGCTTATCCGTGCGCTCCGTGACACCGCTGAAGAATACAAAAAAGAGGGGGCTTCCCCGCTGATCATCGCGGAGGATCTCGGCGTTGTGACCGAGGACACCGCCATTCTGCTACGGGAGAGTGGTTTTCCCGGGATGCGCGTTTTTCAGTTCGCGTTCGTCGGAGATCCGAATTCTCCGCATCTGCCTCACAATTACCCCGAAAACTGCGTTGCCTACACGGGTACGCACGATAACAACACCCTCCTCGGTTATCTTTGGGAGCTTGACGACAAAACGCGGGGCGAGATGCTCGCCTATTGCG
>JAZNOQ010000017.1:0-12350 GCA_045589215.1 Eubacteriales bacterium | reverse complement strand
ATCCGTGATCTTATCGGGATAGCAGTAGAGAATACGGATCCACGGAATGCTCGTTTCGTCCGTGATCTTGTGTATAAGCTCTGCGAGCGCATATCTGCCGTACAGGTCGAGACCGTAGCGAGTGGTATCCTGCGCGACGAGGGTAAGCTCCTTGACGCCGAGCGCCTCCATTTGCTTTGCCTCGGCTACAACGTCCTCCATCGTTCTCGAACGGAACGGACCGCGGATCGAGGGGATCGCGCAGTAGGCACAGCGGTTGTCGCATCCCTCGGCAATTTTCAGATAGGCGGTATATTCGGGGGTGGTAAGCACACGGTCGCCGCCAAGCTTCACTGTCTCCTTCGGATCATACGAAGAAAACTTCACGCGGCTCTTCCCTTTTTTGTTCACGTTTTTTGAAACGGCTTCGATCGCCTCGACGATATGGTGAATGCTTCCGACGCCGAGAACGGCATCTACCTCGGGAAACTCCTCGAAGATCGAGTCGCGGTAACGTTCTGCAAGACAGCCCGTCACAATGATCCCCTTCAGTCCGTTGTGCTTCTTCAGCCAGGCAATATCGAGTATATTGTCAATGGCTTCCCGCTTGGCGCTTTCAATAAAGCCGCAGGTGTTTATAATGACGATTTCCGCATCGGTCTCCTCGGGCGTGATCTCGTAGCCCGCCGAGAGGACCTCATGCAGCATGACCTCGGTGTCGAGCTGATTTTTCGGACAACCGAGAGAAACAAATCCAATTTTCATCGTTTGATATGAACCAAACCTTTCCGTAGCGTTCTTAACGCAAATATTTTATCACAAGACACCGAAGTTGTCAAGTGACGCTCATTTACAGTCGTACCAGGTGTCACCGATCGCCGCCTCTACATCGAGCGGTACTCCGATCTCGACGGCGTGCTCCATTTCGTATTGAAGGAGATCAAGCACCTCGTTGGCGTGCTCGCGTGATGCCTCGATCAAAAGCTCGTCGTGAACCTGAAGGATCAGCCGCGCGTCGAGACCGCTCTTTTTTAGCTCGTCCGCAACGCGGATCATTGCGATCTTCATAATGTCTGCGGCAGTTCCCTGGATCGGGCTGTTCATCGCCACGCGTTCCCCGAAATGCTGAAGCATTTTGTTCTTTCCCGCAAGCTCTGGGATATATCTGCGTCTGCCGAACAGAGTTACAACGTATCCCTTTTCCTTTGCATCGGTAACCACGTCGGAAAGATAGGCATCGATCGACGGATATGCCGCAAAATAACTTTCGATATATGCCTTAGCATCCTTTCGGGAGGTGCCGATGTCCTGCGCGAGGCTGAAGTCTCCGATGCCGTATACGATCCCGAAATTGACCGCCTTTGCGCGCTTTCTGAGCTCAGGCGTGACCTCATCCTCGGGAACACCGAATACGGCAGACGCGGTCGAGGTGTGAATGTCAAGCCCATCTACGAACGCCCTCGTCATATTTTCGTCGCCCGAGATCGCCGCAAGAAGGCGAAGCTCGATCTGCGAGTAATCTGCGTCGATCAGAACGTAATTTTCATTTTCGGGGATGAAGTATTTGCGGAAGCGCCTGCCGAGCTCGGTGCGGATCGGAATGTTTTGTAAATTCGGCTCTGCCGATGACAGTCTGCCCGTTGCGGTTCCCGTCTGTCGGAAGATGGAATGGATGCGTCCGCCCACATCTGCGGCATTTTTCAGCCCCTCCGCATAGGTTGCTCGGAGCTTTGCAACCTGACGGTATTCAAGGATATCACCGATGATCGGATGATATGGGCGCAGCTTATTCAGAGTATCCGCATCGGTCGAATATCCCGTTTTGGTCTTTTTGGATGCGGGAAGCTGTAGGGTCTCGAACAGGACCTCTCCGAGTTGCTTCGGAGAATTGATCTTGAATTCCTTTCCCGCCTGCGCGTATATGCGCTCGGAGTATTCCTTCTCAAGTTCGGTAAGCTCCTCGGAAAATTGAGTGAGCCCGAGGGTATCGACCTTAAATCCGCAAAGCTCCATATCGGCAAGCACCGCGGCAAGTGGCATTTCGATCTCATGCAGGAGCTTTTCCGAGGAGATCGAACGGACTTTTTCGGTGAGTGGGTCATAAAGACGATAGACCGTAACGGCACTTGGCGTGTTTTCCTCAGGAGCAGAGCCGAGATATGCGAGAGCGAGGCGTGAGAGTGCGTAGTCGCCCATTCCCGAGTCGATCACATATGCGGCGAGCATTACATCAAAGTTGCACGTCCGAAATGATTTATTTTTGGTTGTAAAATGCTTATAAAGTGTTTTGCAGTCATAGGAGACGATGAGGGGGTGATCGTTCAGAAGGTCTATGAGCGCGGGTGAGCTGCCGTTATAGCGGTATAGGACCTCACCGTCAAAGAATGAAGCTACACCTTCATCGAGACCGAATGCGAGGGGTTGTATGGATTTTAACGCTTTAAGCCCGTCCTCAGAAATCTCACGGCTTTCGAACGCAGGCGAGATCGGTGAGTCGACACCGGAAGCGTCATCCTTCCGCGCGTAAAGATCAAACCGCTTCAGGAATGCGGAAAATTCAAGCTTTTCGAAGAGCGGGCGCAGGATCTTTGGATTGATCCCGTCAAATTTCAGATCATCAAGAGTGATTCCGAGCGGGACCTCGCAGTTGATCTGTGCGAGAGCCTTTGAAAGATAGGCACTTTCCTTTCCATCACTCAGTTTTTTTAGTACTGACAGGGTATGCCCTGCAGTATGAAGCGTTTCGTAAATCTGATCAAGCGAGCCGTGCTCCGAAATGAGCTTCAGCGCGGTCTTTTCACCGATCCCGGGAACACCGGGGATATTATCGGAGGAGTCGCCCATAAGAGCCTTGACGTCGACAAACTGTGAGGGATCAATTCCGTATTTTTCGCGGAATTCCGCGACTCCCATATCGGTAGTTTCCTTGTTGCCCGCGAGAAGAACGTGGACACGGTCTCCAATGAGCTGAAGCGAATCGCGGTCACCCGTAAGAATATAGCAGATGCAGTCCTCGCTTTCGGTGAGACGGCTCAGGGTGCCGAGAATGTCATCTGCCTCGTAGCCTTCAAGCTCGAGACGGCGGAGTCCAAGTCCTGACGTGCAGTCCTTAACGAACGGGACCTGCTCCCGAAGCTCATCGGGCATCGCGTGCCGTCCGGCTTTATATTCGGCATACATCTTATGACGGAAGGTAGGCGCCTTGAGATCGTACGCAACGGCGGCATAGTCGGGCTTCAGAGCCTCGATCTGCTTTTCCAGAATATTGACGACACCAAACACGGCGTTTGAGTGAAGCCCGTCCTTTGTGGTAAGCGGACGAACGCCGTAAAACGCGCGGTTCATAATGCTGTTTCCGTCAACGACCAATAATTTTTTCATTCCTCTGCCCCTCTTCCGTTTATCTTCGGCATCCTAAGAAAAAGCTTGTTTCAGATACTGAATTCTTGTATTAGTATAACATAAATATAGGTGTTATGTCAACAGTTTTTCGGGGGGAGAGAAAATTTGAGACAACTGAATTGGAGTCGGAATGAGGGGTTCTGAAACATAAAGCTGTGCAGCGGTGCATATTTTGCTTATGGGTAGTCCCGATATCAAACAAGCAGAAAGGCATTACACGGTTATGGCAGAAGGTGCTTCCAAAAAATTCAGAATACGGACACAAAAGAACAGGCTCAGGACCTTTCTTCTCAACGGACTTCTGCTTACGTTGGTTGCTCTCTTTATGCGATTTGTCGGAATGGCGTTTCAGATCTTCGTTACCGAGGAGGCAGGCAGCGAGGCGATCGGACTCTATTCGGTGATCGGGGGAGTTTACGGCTTTGCGGTCACGCTTGCCACATCGGGGATCCAGCTTGGAACAACGCGGATGATCTCCGAAGCACTCGGAAGAGACGATCCCGCTGAAGTGCGTTCCACCAGGACGGTATGCTTTTTTTATGCGTTCTTTTTCGGTCTTCTTGCGACTGCACTGCTGTTTTTTTTCGCTGAACCGATCGGGGTCTATCTTTTAAAGGACGGACGTACCGTACGCGCTCTGAAGATCCTTTCGTGTTCCCTTTTGCCGATCGCACTTTCCTCGGTCCTGAACGGATATTTTACCGCTGTACGTCGGGTCTATAAAAACGCGATAACGGGCGTGCTTGAGCAAGGAGCGCGAATTGGGATCACGATACTTTTGCTCGTTTACGTATTTCCGAGAGGGATCGAAAACGCGTGTCTTGCGCTCGTTCTCGGAAGTGTTCTTTCGGAGCTGCTTTCTGCTATTTTGCTCGGTTTTCTGTATTTTGTCGAGAGAAAAAGAATGACAGGAGGCGTTTCGGTTACGTCAAAAAGCGAGCTTTGCCGTCGGCTTTGCGGGATCGCCTTGCCCGTAGCGTTCAGCGCATATGCACGCTCGGGACTTCTTACGGTCGAGCATATGTTGATCCCGATAGGTCTGACCGCCTTTTTCGGTGAGCGTTCTATGGCTTTATCCTCATTCGGCATTCTGCACGGTGTGGTATTACCGATCTTACTGTTTCCTTCCGCAATTCTTTCTTCTTATTCGGGACTGCTCATTCCCGAAATTGCCGAATGCAGAGTGCGGGACGAACGAAAAAAGGTGCAACATATCGTAGCCGTGATTTTTCGTACCGCGCTCCTTTTTTCGATCGGTGTATCGGGGATCATACTGTGCTTTTCATACGAGCTTGGAGGAATGATGGAAAACAGCGCGGAGACATCATATTATCTCCGTATGCTTGCTCCTCTTGTTCCGATCATGTATCTTGACAATTCCGTGGATGCGATTTTAAAGGGGCACGGAGAGCAGGTCTACTGTATGCAGGTCAATATTATTGATTCGCTTCTGTCGGTGCTTCTCGTGTATCTGCTTCTTCCGGGGCTCGGAATGAAGGGTTATATTCTGGTTATTTATATCACGGAGATTCTGAACGCAACGCTGAGTATTACGCGACTTCTCACGGTCACCGATATGAAGGCGAAGCTACTGCGGGTACTTTTTGCCCCTCTCCTTGCGGTGATCGGTGCAACGGCAGTGGCAAGGATCACGGCTTCCTTTCTTTCGGGGCTCAATGTTTTACGCTTTGACGGGATCGCGGGATTTGCGGTACACGTTCTGCTTTCGGTTCTGCTTTATATCATACTGCTGTTTTTGCTCGGGGCGGTCAAAAAGGACGAGGTGCGAGGGCTTTGGCGACGAGCTTTCGGAAAACGCTGAAAATAAGATCAAATAACGGGTTCGTCTCCAAGAAAAATTCAGAAAATAATTTTAAAAATTTAGAAAAAAGTATTGACAAGCAAGTTGCAATGTGGTATAATACAAAACGTTGCGGAGGCATAGCTCAGTTGGTTAGAGTACTTGCTTGACATGCAAGGGGTCACTGGTTCGAGTCCAGTTGTCTCCATCCGAATGAACGCATCTTGGTTTCAAGATGCGTTTTTTTGTTTCTTTACGCCCTTTTCTGCTTCTTTCGATTGACACAATTCGAAATTTATGGTATACTATCCCCGTGAAAAACTCGGCCGTTACGGCTATAGAAAGGTGTATTATGCTCCGTCTCTTGAAAACGCTAAAGGAATACCGTAAGGAATGCGTGCTTGCACCGTTCTTCAAGATGCTCGAGGCTCTTTTCGAGCTTTTTGTGCCGCTTGTCGTTGCGGATATCATCGACAACGGAATCGGAAGGGGTGACAAGAATTATATTTTCACACGCTCCCTTTTGATGGCACTTCTTGCCGCTGTCGGACTTCTCTGTTCGGTCACGGCACAGTACTTTTCCGCGAAGGCTGCCGTAGGCTTTGCTACGAAGGTGCGGTACAAGCTTTTTTATCACATTCAAGGGCTCTCCTATTCGGAGACCGACCGTATCGGTACTTCAACGCTTGTCACCCGCCTTACGAGTGACATAAATCAGGTGCAGACCGGCGTCAATCTTACCCTTCGTCTTCTGCTTCGTTCACCGTTCATTGTGTTTGGCTCGATGATCATGGCGTTTACGATCGATACGCCAAGCGCACTTATTTTTGCGGTCACCATCCCTGTTTTGTGTATCGTTGTTTTCGGTATCATGTTGATCGGCATTCCGCTGTACAAGAAGGTGCAGATGCGTCTCGATCACGTTCTCGGATTGACACGGGAAAATCTGACGGGTGTGCGTGTCATCCGTTCGTTCGGGCTTGAGCATTCCGAAACCGAGCGTTTTGAGAAAGCCAATCGTGAGCACACGAGATTACAGCGCTTTGTCGGAAGATTTTCCGCTTTGATGAACCCTTTGACGTATGTGATCGTGAATTTCGCCGTCATCGCCCTCCTTTACGTGGGTGCGATCCGTATTGATAACGGTGCGATCTCGCAAGGCGAGCTGGTTGCGCTGTATAATTATATGACGCAGATCCTCGTAGAGCTTGTGAAGATGGCGAGTCTGATCATCAGCATTACGAAGGCATTCGCCTCCGGAAACCGCATACAAGCGGTTCTTGAACGACATACAGAGGATTATGAATCGGGTAGCTCTGAGGGGATCTCTTCTTCCGAAGGTGGTGACGAGGTCTCCTTCGCGGACGTTTCCCTTCGCTATACCGAGGGCGGCGACGAAGCGCTGTCGGGTATTACTTTTACGGCAAAGGGCGGAGAGACCTTCGGAATCATCGGCGGTACCGGCTCCGGAAAAAGCTCGGTGATCAATCTGATCCCCCGCTTTTACGATGCCGCGAGCGGTTCGGTCACGGTGAACGGGCGTGACGTCCGATCCTTCTCTCTTGAAGCTCTGCGCGATCGGATCGGAATCGTTCCTCAAAAGGCGGTTCTCTTCCGCGGAACCGTTCGATCGAACCTTTGCTTTGGAAACGAGAATGCCTCGGATGAGGATCTCTGGGCTGCACTTGAAACCGCACAGGCTGCGGATTTTGTCCGTGAAAAGGACGGTGGGCTTGACGCGCCCGTTGAGCAATACGGCAGGAACTTTTCGGGGGGGCAAAGGCAACGCCTTACGATCGCCCGTGCGCTTGTCAAGCGACCGCACATTTTGATCCTGGATGACAGCTCATCGGCTCTTGACTATGCGACCGATGCAAAGCTTCGAAAAGCCATATCGGGGCTTCCCTATCGCCCGACGGTCTTCTTGGTTTCACAAAGAACCGCATCCCTGCTTTCAGCTGACCGTATTCTTGTGCTTGAAGACGGTGAGGCGGTCGGCCTCGGCACACACGAGGAGCTCCTCAAGTCCTGCGAGATCTATGCGGAGATCCACCGTTCTCAATTCGGAAAGGAGGAGGCTGCAATATGAAAAAGACAAACAAAAAGAAGGTCGGCTTTTCGAAGAAAACGCTGAAGCGCGTATTCGGCTATCTGCGCGGATATCGTCTTTTGCTTCTGCTTTCCCTCCTCTTTGCCGCCCTCTCGGTCGCACTTACGCTTTATGTGCCGATCTTAGTCGGAGATGCAATAGACCTTGCGGTCGACAAAGGAAACGTTAATTTTGAAGCGATTTTCTCGATCCTCACAAGGATCGGTATTGCGGTCGTGATCACCGCACTTCTGCAATGGCTCATGAATGTGCTTGGCAATCATATGACCTATGGGATCGTTGCACGCATCCGAAAGGATGCCTTTGAACGCATTCAGCGTCTCCCGCTTTCTTATCTCGATACGCGCCCGACGGGCGAAACGGTCAGCCGTGTGATCTCGGATACCGACCAGTTTGCCGATGGCGTTCTGCTCGGCTTTTCGCAGTTTTTTACGGGGGTCATCACCATTTTCGGCACGCTCGCGTTTATGCTTTATATCAATTGGCGCATCGCACTCGTTGTCCTCTTTGTTACCCCGCTTTCGATCGCAGTTGCTTCCTTCATATCGAGTCGTACCTATTCGATGTTTCAAAAGCAGGCAGAGATCAAGGGAGAACAGACCGCGCTGATGGATGAAACGGTCACGAACCATAAGCTTGTGACTGCATTCCACAGACGGGAAGCGGTCGTGAAGGACTTTGACGACGTAAATCGCCGCCTTGAAAAGGCTTCCCTGCGTGCAACCTTCTTTTCTTCTCTTACAAATCCCTCAACGCGCTTTGTAAACAGTATGGTATACACGGGAGCCACGCTTTTCGGCGCTTTCCTTTGCCTTGCTACGGGAAATGCTTCGACATTTACGGTCGGTAAGCTGACAAGCTTTCTTTCCTATGCCAACCAATATACAAAGCCCTTTAACGAGATATCGGGTGTCATTACCGAGCTGCAAAATGCACTCGCGTGTGCCGATCGTGTGTTTGAACTGATCGATGCCAAAACGGAGATCCCCGACAAAGAGAATGCCGCTGTGATCACAGATCCCGACGGCACGGTAACGCTCCAAGACGTTTCGTTTTCCTATACACCCGATAAGCGCTTGATCGAGCATCTCAGTCTCGCGGTATCATCGGGACAGCGTATCGCGATCGTCGGACCTACGGGGTGCGGAAAAACGACACTTATCAATCTCCTGATGCGTTTTTATGACGTGAACGAGGGATCGATCTCGGTCAGCGGACACGATATTCGTTCGGTAACACGTGCTTCTCTGCGCGCGTCTTACGGAATGGTGCTTCAGGATACCTGGCTTCGTGCGGGGACCGTCAAGGATAACATCCGCATGGGAAAGCCCGATGCGACCGATGAGGAGATCATTGCGGCGGCAAAGGCTTCCCACGCCCACAGCTTTATCAGACGTCTGCCGAACGGATACGATACCGAGCTTTCGGAAAACGGCGGCTCGCTGTCTCAAGGGCAGAAGCAGCTTCTCTCGATCACCCGCGTGATGCTTGCTCTCCCCCCGATGCTCATTCTCGACGAAGCGACCTCTTCGATCGATACCCGCACCGAGATACGAATTCAAAAAGCATTTGCTCATATGATGCAAGGACGCACGAGCTTTATCGTTGCACATCGGCTTTCGACGATCCGCGAGGCGGATAAGATCCTCGTTATGAAAAACGGATCGGTCATCGAGCAGGGCTCTCACGATGAGCTTCTCCGAGCGAAGGGCTTCTATTACGAGCTTTATAACAGTCAATATGCTGAGGTGTAAGCCTTTGAAAGGCTTTCATAAAAGCTCTGAGCAAAACAAAAAAGACCCGTGCCGCAGCACAGGTCTTTTTTTATTTATCGATCAGTCAACAATGAAGGGCTTGAGGTTTTCCAAAAGCTCTGCAACGATCGCTTCGTTGTCGGTGTGTGCCGACAGCTCGATCGGCTGCATCAAGTCAAGGCTGAAAATGCCCATAATGGACTTTGCGTCAACGATGTATCTACCGGAAATCAGGTCGATGTCTGCGTCGGTACGGTTTACGATATTCACAAAATCGCGAACGTCCGCAATGGTGGAGAGACGGATCTTTACGTTTTTCATAGCAGTTACTCCTTTGTTTTCATAAGTTTGGCTATATTATATCGTATCAAAATATAATTGTCAAGTATTGGGGCGAAAAAAAGATGCACAAAATAAAGTCAAAATTCGACCCTTTCGTCAATAGTCATCAACGAGAAACCCTTTTCAACGCCGTTTTGTCAAGAACCTTGATACATCCACGCGAAACCGAAACGATCCCGAGAGACGAAAAGCGTTTTAAAGCACGGGATACGACCTCGCGCGCAGAGCCGATGTGACGAGCGATCTGCTCATGGGTGAGATGAAGCGTCAGTGAGCCCGTACTTAATGTTTCCTCGTACAGATATATGGCAAGGCGTTGATCGAATGTGCAGAACAGAATCTTCTCAAGAAGCCGAACGGTCCTTGAAAAGCTCTCTGCAATGCTTTCTCGGACAAAAGCAGAAAACGCATCTTGCTTTTTCACCATATGCTCAAGAGAGGAGTTCGGAAGACCGAGGAGCTTTGCGTCGCTTTCCGCCTCGATCATCACGTCGAAGGAGAGCCCCGTAATGGAAGGACTTGCTGTGAGGAAGCAAAACTCTCCTTTTCGCAGTCTGAACAGAGAGACCTCGCGCCCATCCTCTGACGGGAGAACGACGGAAAGAGTTCCCTCTTCCACGTAGATCATACCGTATGCGTCCTCTCCGCTGCCGTGTATCATCTGTCCTTTCGAACACGAAAGGGGTTTCAGATGCTGTTCAAGTATTGATCGGCCGGAGGCGGTCAAGGTATGGTAAAATGGCAATGCGGAAAGCTTCATAGACCGTTTCTCCTTGCAATTTTTTGTGTATAGACGGGAAAAACCGAGCGGTCGATCCCCTCGGCTTTATTTCCCCCAAAGAACTGTTTTTCCTGTTTCAAGCGATTTCTTCAAATCGATCAGACGTTGGTTTTCAGAGCCACGGAACAAAAGAGAAATGTTTCGTTTCTCCTCCTCATAGCGACCGTCCACGAGAACGTCGATCATGGATAGCATCTCGTCGGTACACTCACAGCGCGCACGGCTATCGGAAAGAAGCTCGTTTTCAAGCGTATAGCCCGAATAGCACCAAACGTTTTTTTCGGGATAAAGCTCCTTGACACGCCTCAGAAGTCCGACGAGAACACGCTGATTCTGCGGCTCGAAGGGCTCGCCTCCGAGGAGCGAAAGACCGCTGATATAATCGGGAGAGAGGAGACGGAGGATCTCTGCCTCCGTCTCATCCGTGTACGGCTCGCCGTAGGAAAAATCCCACGCTTCGGCATTGAAGCAGCCCTTGCAGTGATGCGTACATCCCGACACGAAGAGGGATACCCGAACGCCGATGCCGTTGGCGATATCTCGCTTTTTAATTGTAGCAACGTTCATTTTGTACCTTACAGATGCAGAACGCGCTCACGGATCTCCTGCGTTCTTCCCTGATTCCAATACTGCGTTCCGATATAACCGCAGGTGCGGCGTGCAACGTTCATCTTGCTCTGATCGCGGTTCTTGCAGTTAGGGCATTCCCAAACGAGCTTGCCGTCATCCTCAACGATTTGGATCTCGCCGTCATAGCCGCAGATCTGACAGTAGTCGCTCTTGGTGTTCAGCTCGGCGTACATAATGTGATCGTAAATGAACTGCATCAGCTGAAGGACAGCCTCGATGTTGTTCTGCATATTGGGAACCTCGACGTAGCTGATCGCACCGCCCGGGCTGAGTGCCTGGAACTTCGCCTCAAGCTCGAGCTTTTCAAAGGCATCGATGTCCTCGGTAACGTGGATGTGGTAGCTGTTCGTGATATAGTTCTTGTCGGTAACGCCTGGAATGATGCCAAAACGAACCTGGAGGCCCTTCGCGAACTTATAGGTGGTGGATTCAAGCGGCGTGCCGTAGAGAGAATAGTCGATGTTCTCATCCTTCTTCCACTTTGCCGTATATTCGTTGAGCTTTCTCATAACGGCAAGTCCGAATTCCTCGCCCTCTTTTTCGGTCAGCTTCTTCCCTGTCATTGCGTAAACGCATTCCCAGAGTCCCGCATAACCGAGTGAGATGGTGGAGTATCCGCCGTGGAGGTACTTGTCGATCGGTTCACCCTTCTTCAGTCTGGTCAAGGCACCGTACTGCCAAAGGATCGGAGCGGCATCGGACAGTGTTCCCGTAAGACGCTCGTGACGGCACTGAAGCGCTCTGTGGCAAAGCTCCATACGCTCGTCGAAAATCTCCCAGAAGCGCTTTTCGTTACGTTCTGCGGAAAGGGCGATGTCGGGCAGATTGACCGTTACGACACCTTGGTTAAAGCGGCCGTAGTACTTGGGCTTGCCGTCCTCATCGACGAACGGAGTGAGGAAGCTACGGCAACCCATACAGGTATAGCAGTGTCCGTCGCCGTTCTTGTCGATCTTATTCTGAAGCATGACCTTCTCGGAAATATAGTCGGGCACCATGCGCTTTGCCGTACATTTTGCGGAAAGCTCGGTGAGATACCAATACTTCGAGTCAGGACGAACGTTATCCTCTTCAAGAACGTAGATCAGCTTTGGGAATGCGGGCGTAACGTGAACGCCGGATTCATTCTTGACACCGACGATGCGTTGCTTCAGCGTTTCCTCGATGATCATTGCGAGATCCTCACGCTCTCTGTCGTCCTTTGCTTCACCGAGATACATAAAGACCGTAATAAAGGGAGCTTGTCCGTTCGTGGTCATCAGGGTAACGACCTGATACTGAAGGGTCTGAACGCCCTTGGAGATCTCCTTGCGCAGCTGTTTTTCAACAAGTGCGGAGATCAGCTTTTCGTCGTGCTCAACGCCCGTCTGTGCGAAGGTATCAAGAACATCCTTGCGGATACGCTGTCTCGAGATCTCGACGAACGGAGCGAGGTGCGTGAGGCTGATGCTCTGACCGCCGTACTGATTCGAAGCGACCTGTGCGATGATCTGCGTTGCAATGTTGCAGGCGGTCGAGAAGCTGTGCGGCTTTTCGATCATCGTGCCGCTG
>JAZNOQ010000016.1:0-5479 GCA_045589215.1 Eubacteriales bacterium | reverse complement strand
GGCGGAGATCCTCGGGATCACCGACTACCTTGACAAGAAGCCGAAGGAAATGTCGGGCGGGCAGCGTCAGCGTGTGGCACTCGGTCGGGCGATAAGTCGGATCGTAGCCATGTCGTTCTGTGAGCCAAGGAGTTGAAAATGAAAATTGTCTTCCTAAGACCGCTTGGCCCTCCGACTTGGCGGAGATCCTCGGGATCACCGACTACCTTGACAAGAAGCCGAAGGAAATGTCGGGCGGTCAGCGTCAGCGTGTGGCACTCGGTCGTGCGATCGTCAGAGAGCCGAAGGTCTTCCTTCTCGACGAGCCACTGTCAAACCTCGACGCAAAGCTCCGTACGCAGATGCGCAGTGAGATCAGCAAGCTTCACGCAAGGCTCAAAACGACCTTTATTTACGTTACCCATGACCAGACCGAGGCGATGACGATGGGCACGCGCATCGTTGTGATGAAGGGCGGATTTATTCAGCAGATCGATACGCCGCAAAACCTTTATAACGCGCCGAGCAGTAAGTTTGTCGCGGGCTTTATCGGCACGCCGCAGATGAATTTTTACAATGCAACGCTGAAGAGAGAAGGGGAAAAGGTTGCACTGTCCATTCCCGACGCGGGGATCCTTTGGTCGCTTCCGCATTCGGCGTTCCTGAAGGTGCGCCCGAGCTATCTCACGGGGGAAAAGGGAGTCATTCTCGGCATCCGCGCCGAGCGGCTTATCCCCATTCCCGAAGGCGAAGCACCCGAAAGCGGCATTGTGATGCGCTGTACGGTTTCTCACGTGGAGGGGCTTGGAGACGAGGCTCTTGTGTACGGTGACCTTTCGGGAGACGTAGAGACCGTGAAGGAAACCCGTACGGGGATCGTATTCAAGGTCGAGGCGGAGAAGGGAAATGAGATCTGCGCGGGCGACGTGATCCCTCTTACCTTCGACCTGCGGTATGCACATTTCTTTGACGGAGAGACCGAAAAAACCATTCGCCCCGAGCTTCCCGACAGCAATGCGGTCGATTGTAATGCAGACGGAAAGAGCCTTACGCTGTGCGGTCTGCGCTTCCCGCTTCCCGCGGCACTCGAAAAGCTTCCGTCGGGGCGCTTTACGGCAGAGATCCCGATCGATGCAATCGGGCGCGGAAAGACAGGAAAGCTAAGGATTGCAGAATGCACGACGGTGGGAGACGTAAGATTGACGAGGCTTTCAAGCGGCGACTATACGCTGTTCGCCTCGGGAGACTTCGGCGCGGTCGGTGACGTGACGGGGATCGCGGTCGATTGGAAGCGCGTGCGCTTTTTCGACGGATCGGTATGTATCCGCGAGGCACTTCCCGAGAGAAGCGCACTTTACGGCTCGATCGTGCGCGATGCGGTACGGCGGGACGTGACGGATGAGAGCGGAAGGGTGCGTCGGAAGAAAACGGTTCGGTACAGCTTTGAAATTGCGGGTGTGAAGCACGAGATCCCCGACGAGATCCTTGAAAAGCTCCTGAAGACCGTCGGAACTGCGGTGCTTCGCAAGAAGCTGCGGTTTGAGATCCCGCCCGATGCCGTTCGTATCGGGGGCGGGGAGATCAAGGCAAGTGTGCTCGGAACGCTTGACTACGGAGACGAGATCTTCAGCGTGCTTTCGGTGGAGGGCAGAAAGGTCATTGCGCGTTCAGACGGAAAGGATGGGGGAAGTGTAAGGCTCGGGCTTGATCTCTTCCGCATCACCTACGTCGATGACGATCTTGATGTGATCTTACTGTAACAATAAAAATGGGTCAGCTTTTTCGGATGCCGACCCATTTTTGTGTTGACAGAATGCGTGGTTTTGTGTATAATAAAACTGAAATCCGATCATGTGGAGGTCTTATGCGCACTTACATCAGATCCTTTCTTATAATAGCACTTACGGCCTTATTTCTGCTTTCAGCCTTTGGTTGTGTGTCGGAGGACGGAGAAGGCGGTGGAGCTCTACCCGACATTTCCATGGAGGACGGGGCATCCGATGTTTTAGAGAACGGTTCCGACAGCTACCCTGACAGCTCTGCGTCGGATAATTTAGCCGAAGAAACGGGCGACGTGACCGATCCCGAGGAGCCATCCGATGCGACGGATGCCGCGACGGAGCCCGACGAGCCACAGCCCGATGTGACGACCATCCCCGATATTACGACCGTCCCCGATGTGACGACCATCCCCGATATTACGACCATCCCCGATATTACGACCGTCCCTGATGTGACGACTGCACCCGAAGTAACAACCGAGCCGGAAACAACGACCGAGCCGGAAACAACGACCGAGCCGGAAACAACGACCAGACCCGAGGTGCCGATCGGCCCCGAGCCGGGTGATTATATTTCGCAGGGCGGAACGGTCGGCGTTAAGATGACCGAGGTCTTTAAGATCGAAAGCCATTACATCGGAAGCACGCATTGCCGTGTCGTACAGGGCGGATGTACCGATGGAACCTATCTTTATATGCTTCTGAACGACGGAAAGGGAGAGAGCAATCAATCGATTTCATCCGTTCGGAAGTATGAGATCGCGAGTGGAAATCTTGTTGCGACCTATGAGAATCTGCTCGTCTGCCACGGCAACGATATGGCGTATCTTCCCGATACGAACGAGATCATTATCGTACATAACAAGCCCGAGCGTTGGAATATTTCCTTTTTCGATGCCGACACGATGGTGTATAAAAAGACGGTGGATATCGGGCTTTCGATCTACGCCTTGAAGTATGATCCGTACGAGGACTGCTTCTGGGTTGGGATCTCAAGCGGCTACAAATATGCAAAGCTCGACCGAAATTTCAAGCAGATCGGAAGCACCTATGTGGGTGTGAACAATGGACACGTGAAGCAAGGACTCGAGGTTGATTCGCGGTATCTTTACTTCATCCAATATGATGCGAACAGCATCATGGTTTACGACAAGCAGGGAAGATTTGTCCGAATGCTTGCCCTTCCGGAAACCTCGTATGAGGCAGAAAATATCTCGCGCGTCGGGGATCTCTTCTATATCGGTTACTATACATCATCCAAGGGCGGCAAGGTGTATAAGACCGAGCTTTCGCAGATCGAGTCTGCGTCGGTAACCGCCGAAATGGCCGCGTGGTCGACGCTTCCGACCTATACCGATGCGGATAATAATCTTTACAAGATGGCGCAGGGGAGCTGTACGGATGGAAGCTACTTGTACCTCGCGATGAATAACAATATAACGAGCAGCTTCAAAACGGTGATCTATAAGATCGACCTCAAAACGGGACAGATCGTTCTGACGTCGAAGTCCTACCTCGCGGGACGTACGAATGATATGACGTACAATCCCAAAACCAAGCAGATCATTATGGTGCACAACGGGTCGCCCTCGAATAAAATGACGATCCTTGATGCCGACACACTTGAAACCGTCGAAGAAAAAACGCTTGGGTTCAGCTTCTATGCCCTTGCGTATGACGGGGTGAACGATTGCTATTGGGTAGGGGTATCGGGCACGTACAATTTTAAAAGGCTTGATATGAACTTTCAGGAGATCAAGTCCTATACGGGATATAATACCGGATTTACAAAGCAGGGGATGGAGTGCGACGGCGAATATCTTTACTTCGTTCAGACGGCAATAAATGCCGTGGCAGTCTATCGGACCGACGGAACGTTTGTGGGGTATGCGACGCTTCCTGTGCAAAAGGACGATTCCGCGCAAAGCATAACGATCGTCGGAAGCACGCTCTACATTGGCTACAACGATGCGGACGGCGGGGTTGTTATCTATAAGACAACGGTCTGTGTCGAGGAGTAAAGATCCCCAAATTCAAAAAGCACTTATGGCACGCGCTTGTGTCATAAGTGCTTTTGTTAATTTGATGCCGCTCTATCGCTTTTTGCGCTTTTCTGCGGTCTTCTTCGGCTTTGCCCAGCCGCTCGGACGCTTTCCGCTTTTCGGACTATCCTTCGGTGCGGTCGTTCTTTTCGGCTTTTCCTCGTATCTTGCGTGTTCTCTCGGGGATTGTCGCTTCGGGGGATGTGCGGTTGAACCGTGCTGTGTACTCCGAGGCTTTTGCGCGCCGCCTTCGGGACGGACGAGGCAGTTTTCCCCGTAGCCGATCAGATCCTCTCTGCCTGCTTTGCGAAGTGCCTCTCTGACGAGAGGGGCGTTTTCCTTTTTGTTGTACTGAAGCAGAGCGCGCTGAAGCTGCTTATCGTGATATTCGGTCGCAACGTAAACGGGCTTCATATCAAGAGGATTATAGCCCGTGTAGTACATTACCGTCGAGGCGGTGCCGGGGGTGGGATAGTAGTCCTGCACCTGCTCGGGCGCGTAGTGATCACGCTTCAGGCAAACAGCAAGCTCGATCGCCTCATCGAGCGTCGATCCGGGATGGCTCGACATCAGATAGGGGACGAGATACTGCTCCTTGCCGATCGCTTTTGTAAGCTCGAAGAATTTTTTGCGGAAGCGCTCGTAGACCGAGAAATCGGGCTTGCCCATACACCGAAGAACGGGGGACGCACAATGCTCGGGCGCAACCTTGAGCTGTCCCGAGACGTTGTCTCGGACGAGCTTTCGGAAAAAGGCATCGCTTTTGTCGAGGAGAAGGTAGTCAAATCGGATACCCGAACGGATAAAGACCTTTTTGACCCTCGGAAGTGCTTCGATCTCCTCGATCAGCCGAACGTATTCGGTGTGATCGGCGATCACGTTTTTGCAGGGTGTCGGTGCGAGACATTTGCGGTTCGGACAAACGCCTGCCGTCAACTGCTTTTCACACGCGGGATAGCGGAAGTTTGCGGTCGGACCGCCAACGTCGTGGATATACCCCTTGAAATCGGGCATTTCGGTGATCTTGCGTGCCTCCTCGACACAGCTTTCGATGCTACGCGAGCGCACCGTCCGACCTTGATGGAAGGCGAGCGCGCAGAAGTTGCATCCGCCGAAGCAGCCTCGGTTGTGCGTGACCGAGAAGCGCACCTCCTCGATCCCCGGGACCCCGCCGAGGGGGAGATAGGAGGGATGCACCGCCCGCGTGTAGGGGAGCGCGTAAACGCGGTCAAGCTCCTCCCGCTCAAGGGGCGGCATCGGCGGGTTTTCGACGAGCATTTTGTCGCCGTAGTACTCCACCACCGCACGCCCTGTGTGCGAGTCGGTGTTTCTATACTGTATCGCAAAGGCGCGGGCGTAGGCTCGCTTGTCCTCCTTAAGGGTATCGTAGTCGCCTACCTCGATTTTGTCAAAGTGGACGGCGTCATCACGCTTGCCGAGCCATACGGTGCCGCGCACGTCGCGTATTTTCTTTATCGGCACGCCGCGGGAGAGAAGCTCCGCAACGCGCAAAAGAGTCGCCTCACCCATACCGTAGGAGAGGAGATCGGCGCGGGAGTCAACGAGGATACTGCGGCGCACCCTGTCCTCCCAATAGTCGTAGTGTGCAAAGCGGCGCAAGGACGCCTCAAGTCCTCCGATGATAATCGGAACGTCACCGTACGCCTCCCTTATCCT
>JAZNOQ010000015.1:0-7640 GCA_045589215.1 Eubacteriales bacterium | reverse complement strand
ATCAGACCGACGACGCTCTGCATCGTGGTCGTCTTGCCCGCGCCGTTCGCGCCGATCAGGGTGACGATCTCGCCCTCGTTGACTTCAAAGCTGATGCCCTTCAGGGCGCAGATCACACCGTAATAGACCTCGAGGTTATTTACTTCAAGTAATGCCATAGCTTAACCTCCGATATATGCACGGATGACCTCGGGGTCATTCAGCGCGTCGCGCGTCTTGCCCTCGCAAAGGACCGTACCGAAGTTGAGCACCGTGACCTCGTCGCAAAGTCCTGCAACGAATTTCATATCGTGCTCGATCAGAAGGATCGTCATATCAAAGTGATCCCGAATAAACCGAATGGTCTTTTCAAGGTCCTCGGTCTCGTGGGGGTTCATACCCGCCGCAGGCTCATCGAGGAGAAGTAGCTTCGGATTCGTCGCAAGCGCACGCGCGATCTCAAGCTTACGCTGTTTGCCGTAAGGAAGATTACACGCGAGATTGTTCCGTTCCTCCTCAAGCCCAAAGATCGCGAGAAGCTCCTTCGCCCTCGCGCGCATTTCCTTTTCAACGCGGAAATGGCTCGGTAGACGGAAGAAGGACTCCCAGACGGTGCATTTATATTCGGGCTGATTATGGAGACCGACCATAACGTTACGAACGACCGTCATGTTGTTGAAGAGACGGATGTTCTGGAAGGTACGCGCCATCCCCTTGTGGTTGATCTTTTCCTGCGAAAGTCCGCAAAGCTCCTCACCGTCGAGGAGAAACGTACCCGTGGTGGGCTTATAAACACCCGTGAGAAGGTTGAAGATCGTGGTCTTTCCCGCGCCGTTGGGGCCGATCAGACCGTAGATCTGATTTTTCTTGATGCGCAGATTGACGTCCTGCGCCGCCTTCAGACCGCCGAAGGAGATGCCGAGGTTTTTCGTTTCAAGAATATACTCTGCCATTATTTCTCCCCTCCTTTGGGCTGATCGGGCTTATCACTGCCCGTTTCCTGCGGCTTCATATCGACCGACAGGATCTCGTTCATTTCGATCTTCGTCGGAACGACGTCCCACTTTGCGGCGTCATCCTTCAGACGCGCAGGATCGTGCTTACGGCGCAAGAGCTTTTCGATGCCGTTCTTCAGATTGTACTTGGTGCGGAAGCCCTTGAGTGCGGGTGCGTTGTTGTAAATAACGATCGCGATCAGGATCAGCGCATAAAGCAGATTCTGCAGCACCGCAAGGTCACCCGTGAGGATCGTTGCGAGCTTGGTGTTCAGATAGGTGATGAGGGTAGCCGCAATGATCGAGCCGTTGATGCTGCCCATACCGCCGAGAACGACCATAACGAGGATCTCGAACGAGTAGTTGTAGCCAAACTTTGCGCTCTGCACGGTGTAGTTGCTGAAGCTGTAAAGCACACCAGCAACGCCCGCGAAGGTCGCGGAAAGCGTGAAAGCGATCAGCTTGTACTTCGTCACGTTGATGCCCGTTGCGCGTGCCGCGATCTCATTGTCGCGGATCGCCGTGACAGCTCTGCCGTGCTTCGAGCGAATGAAATTCTGCACGACCGCAAGAGTGATCAGAACCAGAATGAACGCAAAGATGAAGAGGTAGCGCTTATCGTAACGGGGCGTACTCAGACCAAGTGCACCGCCGAAGGTCTCGTCCGAGGTGTTACGGAAGACCGACCTCACGATCTCTCCGAAAGCAAGCGTAACGATCGCGAGGTAGTCGCCGCGGAGCCGAAGTGCGGGGATGCCGATGATGACACCGAAGATCGCCGCAACAGCCGCACCTACGAGAAGCGAGATAAGGAAGTTGAGGATCCCCGTACCGAGAGCAGGCTCAAGGAGAGCCGATACCTTACCGCCGAGATACGCGCCGACACACATAAAGCCTGCGTGACCGAGCGAAAGCTCACCGAGGAAGCCTACAACGAGAGAAAGCGACACCGCGAGAATGATGCTGATCGCGACCTTTTCGAGCAGGTAAAGGAGAGAGCTGTCGAATCGACCTCCCGCCACGGTAATGATACCGAGAACGGCGGTCAGAATGCCGATCACAATATAATTGATATAGTGATTCCATTTGATCTTTTTCATCATACCTTTTCCCTCCGTTTCTTACCGAGGAAGCCTGTCGGTCTGACGAGCAGGATCACGATCAGGATCGCAAATTCAATGGCATCGGTATAAGGAGAGATCACAGGGATCTGCGATGAGATGCATTCGACCATACCGAGAAGAATTCCGCCGAGCATTGCACCGGGGATCGAGCCGATACCGCCGATGACCGCCGCCGTGAATGCCTTGATACCGGGCATCGCGCCGAGCGTGCTTGAGATGACGGGAGCCTTTAGCAAATAGAAAAGCCCTGCAAGCGCAGCAAGTGCCGAGCCGATCGCAAAGGTGACGGTGATGATCTTATTGACGTTGATGCCCATAAGCTGTGCCGCGCCCTTGTCCTCGGATACCGCGATCATCGCGCGGCCGAGTCTCGTGAACTTGATGAAGAGGGTCAGAATGACCATCACGACAACGGTAACGCCGAGGGTAACGAGAGACGAGATCTGCACGGTGATCCCCCAAAGCTTAACGGTGCCGAAATCATACACCGTGACCATCTTTGACGCCGAGCCGAAAATGATCTGTGCAAGGCTCTGAAGGAGATAGCTCATACCGATCGCAGTAATGAGGACTGCAAGCGGAGACGCACCGCGGAGAGGCTTGTACGCGATCTTTTCGATCGTTATGCCAAGAATGATACAACCGATCACAGAGAGGAGGATCGCAAGAAGCGGATTCTTCGTCGCCATAAAGACGTAGATCAGGTATCCGCCGACCATGATGACATCGCCGTGTGCAAAGTTCAGCATTTTCGCGATACCGTACACCATCGTGTAACCGAGAGCGATCATTGCGTAGATACCGCCGATGCTGAGCCCGTTGATCAGTGTCGTTAAAATTTGTTCCATAGTGTTTCCTTGCTACCGAACAGAAAAACAGCGTCGGAGCGGGCTTTTTCGCCGTTTCCATAAAAACCATAACTGCATATACTGCCACGTCGGGCAGTATATGCAGTGATTCTGTTCGAATAATTGATTTGTACGGGAAAATTCCCCTTGTGATTACTCGGCAGCGTTTGCTTCCTTGATCACGTACTGGATCGCCTGCTTGTTGACGTAGCCCGTGGATTCCCACTTGATGGATGCGCCGGTAACGCCGTTCGTGTAGGTGTAGCCGTTTGCGAACTGATCCTTCAGGATGTCGCAAAGGTCGGAAGCGCTGATCGTTACGGGGATCTCCTTGCCTGCATCAATCGCAGCCTTCATTGCGCCGTAGATCGCATATACACAGTCGTATGCCGAAGCGCCGAACTGGTTGAGAGGAGCACCCGGATACTTCTCGGTGTACTTGTCGATGTATTCCTTCGCCTTACCCTCGGTAGCCTTCGAGTTGAAGTGGGAGAGCATGGTAACTGCCTGAGGGATCTCGTTGATGTCGAAGCCCTCAATGCGATCGATGCCGTCGAAACCGTCACAGCCGTAGTAAACTGCATCGGGAGCGATGATGTCCTTTGCCTGCTTCAAGAAGAGGGATGCAGGATCATAGTAGGTAGGCATGAAGATAAACTTGTAGTCCTTCAGCGTGTCGATCTGCGTCGAGAAGTCGGTTGCATTTGCATCGGTAAAGTTGGTAGCAACGACCGTAACGGACGGATCAAGGTTGTCCTTGAACTGCTGGAAGATGCCCTTCGAGTAGTCCTCGTCAGCCTTGTAGAACGCACCGATGGTCTGACCTGCGTAGTTTGCGTTTACGAACTCTGCAGCAACCTTACCCTGGTTACCGTCTGCGAAGCACATCTGGTAGCCGTTGTCGAACTCGGGGATCTTGTCACCGGAAGCCGAGGGGGTGAGGAAGAAGACGTTGTCGTCCTTTGCGAGGTTCTTGTACTCAAGACCGGGAGCGGTGGTAACGGTACCGAGAGATACCTGCATACCGCCCTCGTACATTGCGGAGTAGTTGGTCTTGACGTTGTTTGCGTCGTGCTTGTCATCGGTTGCAACGAGCTTGAACATAACGCCGTTGAGACCGCCTGCGGCGTTGATCTCGTCAACAGCCATCTGTGCGGAGTTGCGAACAGCCTCGCCGTACATTGCAGCACCGCCGGTCAGAGGGCCGGAAACGCCGATGATGAACTCGGTGTTGTTTTCTGCGTAGTTGGGTGCGCTGCAGGCTACGAGCATTCCGAGGGAAAGCACGAGAGCGAGCGCGAGTGCCAGAAGTCTAAAGTGTTTCATAATAATGAAAGCCTCCATTTTATTTGCATGAATAAAATTCATGCGATTAAGATTAGTATACACCTTTTCAGGCACATTGTCAAGTCTTATGTGAAAATTTCCGTTGTGGATTTGCATAAATATTGCTTTTCTTTTCCCTCTCGCAAGGGTTTTTTCAAGTCTCTGTGCAAGAATGTGAAAAAGGTCTTGCATTTATACACCGTTTGTGCTATAATATACAACACTTGAACGGCGGCACGGAAAATTGCCGCCTACATTTTCGGAAACGGACGGCTTTCACAGATGAATTCCTTCAAACGCGGACTAAAGAGCGGCATCCCGATTGGACTCGGGTACCTCTCGGTGTCCTTTACCTTCGGCATTATGGCTGTCTCCTACGGCTTCGATTGGTGGCAAGCAGTCCTCATTTCAATGATGACTCTGACCTCTGCGGGACAGCTCGCAGGCATCGGGGTGATGATCTTCCCCGGGCAATACCTTGAAATGCTGATCTCCCAGCTCACGATCAACATTCGCTATTCCTTCATGTCGGTCTCCCTCTCGCAAAAGACCGAGCCCACCTTCCGCGGATGGAAGCGTTGGCTCCTCGGCTTCTTTATGACCGACGAGATCTTCGCGGTCGCGTCAGCGGAGAAGGAGGTCAGCACGAAATTCTTCCTCGGACTTTCGGTCATGCCCTACGTCGGTTGGGCTCTCGGAACCCTTCTCGGAAGCGTGCTGGGTAACGTCCTGCCCGCCATCGTGATGAACGCACTCTGCCTCGCGATCTACGGTATGTTCCTCGCGATCGTCGCCCCCGAGGCGAAGAGATCGCATGCGATCCTCGCAGTCGTTGGTGTTACGGCGCTTCTGCACGGGCTGTTCTACTATATCCCCGTGCTGAAAGAGATCCCCTCGGGCATTTCGATCAGCATTTGTGCCGTTGTGGCGGCAGTATTTGGCTCGCTCGTCTTTCCGATCAAGGGAGAAAACGGAGAGGAGGCGGACGCATGAAGGACTTCTGGATCTATCTCCTGATCCTCGCAGGATCGACCTACCTCATTCGCGCAATTCCCTTCGCGGCTGTGCAGAAAAAGATCACGAACCGCTTCGTGAGATCCTTTCTCCATTACATCCCCTACACGGTGCTTACCGCAATGACCTTCCCCGCGGCACTTTACGCAACGGGACACGTCGCATCGGCGGCGGCAGGTCTCCTTGTCGGCGGCATCTTCGCCGTAAAGGGCAAGGGACTCACCCTCGTCGCGATCGTATCGTGCGTGACGGCACTTGCAGTTGAGCTTTTGATGAAGTATTGCCTTTCATAAACCGCGGCGGGAGCAAGCCCCCGCCCTACGAAAAAGGTACGCCCCCGAGAAAACCTCGGGGGCGTTTGTTATTTCATTTTGTGATCACTTTTCCCAATCCCAGTCGTCCCATGCCATTTGCTCGTTTTTAATAGAGGAGGTAGAACGCGTATAATCTCCTTCTCCATTCTTTGTTTTCAACTCAGAGTAGTAGAACTTATATCGGCCTTTAAAGCTTAATACATATGTTGAACTAACAACTGTATTTTCCACGTACAGATAAGCTCCTGCCTTATCGTTTCCATTGACGTAGAATGCTGCATTTTCAGAATAAAAGCTTTTGTTGTTGGGATCCGTTTCTTTTTCTACAATGAGGTTATAGCACTTTACTTTGGCAAGATCATAAGCCTGAACGGCAGCATTATCTTGCATCTTACCTTTCTGCTTCCCATTTGTGTCAGTTGTTGCGTTGAGGTAGAGATTTCTGATTGTTACATCAACATATTCCGTGCCTTCAGAGCCGCTCACATTCAGCAAATGTCTGTTGGAGTCAGAAGAAGTCTCCTTATATATTCTAATGTCTTTAGCTTCGCCCAAGCCAATGATTTCCATATCGGAACGAATATAAACGGTAGAGGCTTGCTTGTAGTCACCCGGCAAAATATATACGGTACTATGAGAATTGCTTCTTAGCGCGGACACAACATTGTGAAGCTGTCCACTCATATTGGTCTGCACAAGATCGCTATAATCACCGTTTTCGAATATGTACTCTGCTTCTGTAGCATCATCAAGAATGATCGTAGTCGCACGTTCGCTGACGGCATAGTACGTTACGCCGTTCTTCATGTAGTCAACGGCGATATACTTGGAATCAGCTTCCTTTAAGGACGGGTCAAGTTCTTTGTCTGCGGGATTCACGCCCTCAAAGAAGCCGTGCTGGATCTGTCTTCCATCCTCACCGCCGAGGACGACCTCGGTGCCGAAGACATCATACTCGACCGAGAACGGGCTGAAGGAAGTGGTCTCGAAGGAGATCACTCCGGTGAACTTATCATAGTTGTAAGCGGCAATATCCTCGCCCTTATGCTTCAGACTCATAATCTTCGACATAATATCGATCTGCAGCTCAACATCATATTTCGTCGTGCCGGGGGTAACTGCTACACCGTCCTTCGAAAGGCTGAAGTCGGTGTCTACGTTTGTGTTTCCGTCCGCATCCACCTCGGTGTCAAAGCTCGATACCTCGAGCTTATAGCTGCCTGTGGGCGCACCTACGGGTACGGTGACAGTAACGTTTCCAACGTTCAGTCTCAGCGGCTCGGTAGCACCTGCATCAAGCGTGCCGCCAACTGCCGCGGGATACTCTGCACCCTCGTCGTATTTCTCGTCAAAGCTATCGGGCTCATATGCCATCTGGGTAGCAAGGAGCGTGATGCCGAGGTCGATGTGGAGATAGTCCGCGCCGTCGCTTGTCACCTTACCGTCCTTGACGTTAAAGAGATTGTCGTTCGAACCGGGCTCCCAATAGATCACCACGCCGAGCGTTTCGGCGAGGGTGTTTGCAAGCAGGGAGCTATCCGCAAGCTGAAAGGACTCAAGCGGCTTCCATTCGGTGACCGATGCGATTACCTCGTCGCGGGTAAGCGCGTCATCAAGTCCGCCTTCGACGACGCCAACCTGCAGAATATCGGCAAGGCTATGGGTGCCATCGGCATCTTCAACGTAGTTTGCATTCAGGAAATTCATCGCCATCTGATACTTCAGAGCAAGCGTTCCCTTATTTACGACCGTCAGGTTTTCATAAGCGACCGCGCCGGGCTCCCAAAGAGCCACGTCGCTAAAGAGAGTAGAAACGCCTTCCACGCTCTTTTCGTCTGCGGGATCTCCGTAGTAAACGTCCACGTCGAGGTCTCCCGATTTGATGATGTTATTTGCCGAGGTCACGCTATCGGTAAACCAAGCATAGGTCGTTCCGAGTAGCATCGAAAAGCAAAGCAAGAGTGCAAGCACACTGCTGAACAAAGCATTTTTGGTCGATCTTTTGTTTTTCATTTTTCTCCTCCTTTGAAGAAATGGGAC
>JAZNOQ010000014.1:0-7218 GCA_045589215.1 Eubacteriales bacterium | reverse complement strand
CTTTGAAAATGGGGTGAGAGATTATATAAAAGAGAGCGACGAAAAATACGGCGGCGTTCCAAAATTTGGGAACGCCGTTTTTTGTATTTTTAGTAAGGTCTTTGGATAGACAGCACCCCAAAGCGGGAGTATTTCGCCTGCGGCGAATATACCCACGCCCTACGCCTGACAAGCAAGCTTGACGATCTTCGGGCGGGGTATGCGAACCCTATTCCGCTTCGCGGAGATGGGCTTTCGGGGGGTGTAAAAGCAAAAGCCTACCTATGGTAGGCTTTTGCTTTTACACCCCCAACGGGAATCGAACCCATAACTAACCCTTAGGAGGGGTTTATTATATCCATTTAACTATGGAGGCGTATTTGTTTTTGAGGCGCGTTCTCTGCGAAGTCTTCCCCTTGCTCTTCCGCGTGTAGTACAGTATAGCACAAATACGCGGAAAAAGCAAGGGCTTTTCAAAAGAAAATTGAATACCGAAGCACCGAAGTTGCGCTTATATTCAAAGCGCGGACAGATATCCGCCGATCAGTCGGCAAGCGTATCGAGATACGCGAGAAGCTCGGGGAAGCTACCTGACGGATATGCGGAGATATCCTTGTTCTCTTTATTCAAAATGCAATCGGTGACGAGAAATACCTTCATCCCGAGGTCCTTTGCCATCATATCCTCGCTGACGTCGTTCCCTACCATCAGGCATTCCTCGGGCTTAAGACCGAGCTTTCCGAGGATCTCACGGTAATACTGCGGATTCGGCTTACAGGATCTCGAATTCTCGTACGTCGTGACGAGTGCGAAATCCTGCGGCTGAAGTCCTACCCAACTCATACGCGTCTCGGTCGCGATTGCGGGAAAGAAGGGATTTGTTGCAAGCACTGCGGGAATGCCCATTCCCTTCACCTTGTCGATCACCGTGCGTGCCATCGGATTTTCTCCGCAAGCCGCCCTTGTTGCCACGAATTCGGAGCGGTAATAGCGTTCGAGGTCTCCTTCCCTCTTTCGGACGTCTTCGCCGAGAACCTCTGCAAACTTATCCCAAAAGACCGTTTCATTCAGTCGGATTCCGTCATTTTTGATCATAGCGGCAGTTCCCGCCCAGACGGCGTCGATCAGCGACTTCGGCTCGTATCCGTACGGAGCGAGCGCCTTCGAAAGTCCGCCGAAATAGATCTTCATAAAAGCATTCATATCCATCGGGAGAAGGGTCCCGTCAAGATCAAAAAGCACCGCCTTGATTGCCATATCACACCTCAAAAATTTTAAATTCTAAAAAACATAAATCGGGCAGTTTTCGGGGAAACTGCAATTACGGCATCCTCTGCCAAAGATCATAATCCAAAAGAAAGGATCTGTTCCCATATGAAAGAAACCGAAAAGAAAAAGAAAAGCCGCGACGAGATCGTGCTTCCCAGCACCCCCGAGCGTGTGATCCCCGACCCGCCCGTACCGAACCGCGCACACACCGAAATGGTGCTCGGAAGCGACGGAAGAAGCGGGCTTTCGGATCTGAAAAAAGAGAGCGGAGAAAACTGAGTCGTTCTTTCTTTTCGCCAAAAATTGCAATATACCGATACGGGGTGAGTCAAAGTATTTTTCGCTTTGACTCACCCCGCAAATTTTACTGATTCTGTGCGGCTCTGCGGAGACGCATCGTGTACTTCATTCTCTGCTCGGTGTCAAGGATCTTCTTACGGAGACGAATCGACTTCGGCGTGACCTCGATAAGCTCATCGTCGGTAATGAATTCGATCGCCTCTTCAAGTGAAAAGACCTTGGGGGGAGTAAGAAGAAGCTTCTCGTCCGCGCCCGAGGAACGGATCGCGGTCAAATGCTTTTCCTTGCAGGGGTTCACGGCAATATCGTCGTACTTCGGGTTTTCACCGATGATCATACCCTCGTAAACAGGGGTCTGCGGACCAACAAAAAGCTGTCCGCGCTCCTGCGTGTTGTAAAGTCCGTAACGAGTGGTAACACCCGCCTCGGAAGCAACGAGCGAGCCCGTAAAGCGCATCGTGATCTCACCGCGGTAAGGCTCGTAGCCGTCAAAGATCGTATTGATCAGTCCCTCGCCGTGGGTAGCGGTCAGGAATTCGGAGCGATAACCGAAAAGACATCTCGACGGGATCTTATACTCGATACGCATTCTGTCACCGACGGGATTCATTTCGAGCAGATCTCCCTTACGCTGTCCAAGCTTTTCGACCACTGCGCCGACGTACTCGTTCGGCACGTCGATCGTGACGCGCTCCATCGGTTCGCACTTCACGCCGTCGATCTCCTTATAAAGCACACGCGGATTGGAGCACATCAGCTCGTATCCTTCACGGCGCATCGTTTCGATCAGGATCGAGAGGTGCATCTCTCCTCTGCCTGCGACCTTGAACTCGTCGGTCGTCTCGCCGTCCGAAACGCGGAGCGAAACGTCCTTCAGAAGCTCCTTATAGAGACGGTCACGGATCTGGCGCGAGGTCACGAACTTGCCCTCCTTGCCTGCAAGCGGGCTATTGTTGACGAGGAAGGTCATTTCCATCGTCGGCTCACTGACCTTTACGAACTCAAGCGGCGTAGGATCCGCGAGTCCCGTGATGGTGTCACCGATCGTAATACTCTCAGCACCCGAGAAGCAAACGATGTCACCAACCTTTGCCTCGGTTACGGGAACACGGACGAGACCGTCGATCTGATAGATCGAAACGATCTTGGACCGCTTCGGAGCCTGTCCCGAGTGATAGTTTGTGATATATACGTCCTGATTCTGACGGATCGAGCCGCGCTCAATGCGTCCGATGCCGATCCTGCCGACGAATTCATTATAGTCGATCGAGGAAACGAGAAGCTGCAGCTCTCCGTCCTCGTCTCCCTCGGGCGCGGGGATATAATTCAGGATGGTCTCAAACAGAGGCGTAAGATCCTCCCCGGTTTCATCGGGGCTATAAGAAGCCGTACCCGAACGCCCAGAGCAGAAGAGCATCGGGCTGTCGAGCTGCTCGTCGTTCGCACCGAGATCGATCAGAAGCTCAAGAACCTCGTCAATTACCTCATAAATACGCGCATCGGGCTTGTCGATCTTATTGACGCAAACAATGACACGGTGATTGAGCTCAAGCGCTCTCTGAAGCACGAAGCGCGTCTGCGGCATCGGACCTTCTGCAGCGTCAACGAGCAGGATCACACCGCTTACCATCTTGAGCACACGCTCGACCTCGCCGCTGAAATCGGCGTGACCGGGGGTGTCGATAATATTGATCTTCGTGTCCTTATAATGAACGGCGGTATTCTTCGCGAGAATGGTAATGCCGCGCTCCTTCTCGAGGTCTCCCGAGTCCATAACGCGTGTCACAGTCTCTTGATTGTCACGGTAGATGCCGCCCTGATGGAGCATACCGTCAACAAGTGTCGTCTTACCGTGGTCTACGTGTGCGATGATCGCTACGTTTCTGAGGTCTTCTCTTTTCATTTTTCGAGGTTTTCCTTTCGTCATTGAAGCATATCAAAACAGATCTTTGCGCATTTTTGTCGCAAAATATTCATGAACGATTTATTATATCACATTTTTCGAAAAATAGCAAGGCGCAAGCGCATATTTTTTTGAAATTTATATTTTTTAAATAAATTTGCGAAAATTGTTGAAAAATGGCACAAACTTTGTTATAATGTCGGTAATAAGACGATAAGAGGTGCATTATGACACTTGTGCTTACCATCATCGCACTGACCTATATGCTGTTTGTGGTGATCTATCATATCGTACATTTCTGCCGCGCGGATCGCGCAGGAAAGTACGCTCAGTTAAAAAATTTCCGCAAGGGCACGTTCGGGCTGATTTATCTCGGCGCGATCCCCCTGTATCTCGCGGGAAATCTTTTTATTGAATCCAATATTTTCAAGGCAGTTTTCGACTCTTTCTCAAATGCGCTTTCGCTCGTAGCCCTCTCCTTCAAATGGTCTGTGATAACCCCTCTCGCCGCAGAAAGCCTTTTTTACAAAATCGCGGTATATCTCTGCTTTGCGGCAGCGATCTGTAATACCTCTATGTTTACCTTCTCCCTCATTGCCCGCCGACTTCGCAATCGTCACCTTCTTTCACGTATTACCAAAGGCGAGCGCGCACTGTGCATCATCGTTGGATTTAACGAACGCACGAAACAGCTGATATCTTCTCTTGACCGTGAAGAGTATGACCTTCTTTTGCTTGCACCGGAAAGCGAAGGATTAAAGGAGCTCGCCTTCCTGCATGACTGTGCGATCCTTTCCTTTTCCTATTCCGATGACATCCTGCCTGTTTTAAAGCGCTACAGCTCTCATACGGATCGGCGCAAGGTTCGCATCATCGTCAACACGGAGGATGAGGAAAAAAACTTTCTTCTCGCTACCGCGATTGCCGAATATGCCGCTTCCCTGGGGCTCAGGCATTTTTCTCTGGACGGTCACTGCGGCTTCTCCGCATACGTGTTTGGCTCGGACGAGTCCGAGTCCTCCTACGTGCGTCTTTCGGAAATGACACACGGCTGTGTTCAATGCATCAACCGTCATAGAATGCTGGCACTTGATTTTGTAAACAGACATCCGATCACCGAAAGGCTCCGACCTGATGACATCAATTTCGCGTCTTCAACTGTAAAGCCTGACGTAACCTTGAATTTTATTATGATCGGCTTCGGGCGTCTGAGTCGCCACATCCTGCGTACACACTCGATCAACAGCCAGCTTCTGCAGCTTCAAAACGGAATTCCCGTCCCCCAAACGATCAATTACCGTATTTACGACATCAAGGAAGCTGAAAAAGATAAAAATCTCAACCATAATCTTCTTCGCTATGCAACATGGTACCGACAGTCTCCGCGCGGAAAGGAGTATCCCGTACCGCAAAGCGTATTTGACATCGGATACCGCCATATGGATATCGCAGATAACAAATTCTACGAATATCTACGTACAGACTTGACCAACGTCCACGGATCAATTGATCCCGATAAGGACACCCCCGCTACCGAAGCACAGCTCGCAGGCTTACGGAACAGCATCGTCATCTCTTGTGATACCGACCTCATTAACATCGATTTCGCAGAAAAGCTGCTTGAAAAGCTACGGGAATGGGGACTGAACGACCGCACGCAGATCTACGTCCGTATACGGGATGACACGATCCGCAACAAGGTGATCAATACCACGTACCCCGGAGGAGAGATCATCCCCTTCGGTGCAGAAAGCGAGACCGCAAGCTCCGCATCCAGTATTTTCGCTGAGGGCGTGGAGGCAATGGCGAAGCGACAGCATCTCAATTATACGAAAACCGACAATCCCGAAAAAAACGTGCAGGAGCTTGAGTGTCTTGCGATGGAAACGTGGTACGACCGTTGGACACACGTTCAACGGGAATCCAACATCTATGCATGCTTATCCGTTCGTGTAAAGCTACACTTACTCGGATTTGATGCCGCTCCGATCGATGACCCGCGCCCCGATGCCTCTGAATCATTCCGAGAGAAATATTTCCAAGGGGTGGTCCGAGAAGACTCTCTTCCGCGTATCTACACGGCGGAGGAGCTTTCCGACTGTACTGTGCGGCGTCATATGATTACGCGTCTGGAGCATCAGCGTTGGAATGCGTATATGATCGCATGCGGCTACGTACCTGCTGAACCCGAGGAGTATCTGCAAAAAAGCAAGCAAGAGCTTCACTCTGTCCGTAAGCACGCGAACCTCGTGACCTTTGAAGAGCTGATCCATCAACGCGAGGTGCTTGCCGCACACCGCGGATGCTCCGTTGAGGAGACAGACGTGATCAGATACGATTACCGCCTCACGGATTTCCTGCCCGAGCTTTTGGCAGAATGCAAGCTTAAGATCGTTGCAAGAGAAAAATAAGAAAGGATACATACACAATGGATGTCATTTCCAATTCTCCCTATGACGTGCGATCACAGTACGGACACCTGATCCTCGTTTGCCTCGGCTCTGATGAGCAAAAATGCATTGAGCTTCAGCAGGAGCTGAGCCGTGCCGGATATGCCTATCTCTTTTTCCCGATTTCTGAGGACACGCTTTCGAAACGCGACTACCTTTCCGAGGTAACGAAGGCTCTCGATTCCTGCTCTTGCCTCATCCCCATTATCACAGAGGGACTGTTTGCAGCGGAAACACAAATTTATCGCAACGTTTTTTGGTTTGTCGCGGGATATATGCACGCCAAGCGCTCCGGAGCGATCGTTCCGTATCTCTGCGAAGGAGACGGCTTCCTTCTATCCCAGACCCCCCTCAAAAACGCCAATCTCACAACAAGTGCCGCTGAGGTTGTGAAAACACTTGAAAACAAGTTTGTCGGTCGTCTGATGAAGAGCCATTACTACGACAATTATCTGCTCAATTTCTATGCCTATAACCGCATTCTTTACCGTCGCGTAGCGCTGAAATGCCGCATTTATGAAAATGATTTCAGACGGATCTGCGAGGCGATGGAATACGAATGGGGCACGGGCTCTGAAGGAAAGCTTGACCGCTTTCTCTCTTCCAATCTGATATGTGCCTACAAGGTTTTGAGCTTCGGCTCCGATAATGCGCTCGAGCCGCAGTTTGAGCCCTACCGTGAGGAGATCCACCCGAGTGAAAACGGGCTTGCATCCTCTATCATCTGTAATAGCACTTACTCCGTTTTGGATGACGATGACCGTGCCGCCACGGGAGTACACGCCGAAATGGATATTGAGGTTGTGGTTCCGGTCCACAAGCTCTTCGGTGTTTATTTCAAATGCTATATGACACTGAAGCAGCCCGATTATTTTTGGATGCTCCCCACTCTTTTTTCGCGTGATCTCGGCAAGCAAGAGCTTACGACTCCGCCCGATGACGATCAGCTGGAGGATCCCGCTTTTTGGAGAAGCATTTATCCGGAAAACGCACACGTCGATTTCCGCCGCTCTCGTCTGTACTTCAGTCTTGGTCTTGAGCGTCAAAATGCGGAGAAATCTATCATTCTGACACCTGTAATGGGTGTCGGTATACACGCGGATTACATCTTTCCGCAGTAAAGGAGGTGGCAATATGTTAAGTCCCAAGCCCTGCCTTGAAGGCGATTTCGGGTTTTCCGTCCGTCCCCTTGAGGAGGCAGAAAAGAAATACTACGGCATTTTCATTTCCCACTCCAGCAAGGACAACGAGCGTTATCTCGAGCCACTCCTCGACGCTATGCGCGAGCAAAACCTCCACCCCCAAGTCGGAGGCCAA
>JAZNOQ010000013.1:0-4721 GCA_045589215.1 Eubacteriales bacterium | reverse complement strand
CTCTCACCCGCTTCGCGGGAGCTCCCCCGAAGGGGGAGCCTTCCTGACAAGCCTCTCCCTTTAGGGGAGGTGCCGAGGAAGGAGGCGGAGAGGGCATCTTCCCTTATCGGATCGGTCTCGCGATCGCCTCGTCGTCGATCTTCACGGGTGCGCCGAGCGCGTCCGACTCGAACGCCGCGAGCATCAGCTTCATCGAGCGCTTCAGCTGTGCGTGGGTGACGAGCAGGAGGGACGGATCATTCGCGAGGATCGCATCCGCGAAGTTACGGTAGAACTCGTGTACGTCGGACGCGGGACGCGGGATCGTATATTCCTCGGTCGTCTTTTCGTCTCTCGGCGCCATTGTCTTCGTAAAGCCCGCAGAGGTGACGACGGGAGCGACGTCCTTATCCTCCCAGGTCTTGCAAAGCACGAGACGGCACTCGTCTCTCCAATCGTTCACAACACCCGATCCGTTCACACCCGTGATATAAAAACGCGGGAGCGAGATAAAGTTGGTCGTACCGACCTCGATGTGACCGAGGAGTCCACCCTCAAAGTGAAGGTCGAGCTTAAAGCCGTCGTCGACCTCGTCGTTCGTGATATGGTCACAGCGGCAATACACGCTTTCGATCTTCTTGTCATCAATGATGCCGAGCATTTGGTCGATCAGATGCACGCCCCAATCGTAGATCATGCCGCCTCCGTGCTCCTTCTTCCCTCTCCAGTCGCCGGGGATGCCGCGCGAGCCCTGATAGCGGGATTCGACCGAGGTGATCCGTCCGAGCTTACCCGAATGATACGCCTCGCGCGTCATCAGGTAGTCGCAGTCCCAACGGCGGTTCTGATGCGCCGTGAAGAGCTTTCCCGTCTCCTCGGAGACCTTGCAGATCTCGTCAAGCTCCTCAAGATCAAGGGTAACGGGCTTTTCGGAGATCACGTGCTTGCCCGCACGAAGCGCCTCGATCGCGAGGGGCTTATGCAGCTCGTTCGGAACCGCAAGGGTCACGAAATCGACCTTTTCGTCCGCAAGCACAGCCTCCCACGAGGGGTACGCATAGATGCCTGCTTCCTCCGCAGCTGCTCTGCGCTCGGGCTTAATATCATAGATGCCGCAAAGACATGCGCGGTCGCTGTCCTTCAGATAGCGGGTATGCCAGCCTCCCATGCCGCCGTAGCCGATGACGACACCGTTGATCTTTCTCTGTTCCATAACTGTCAAAGCTCCTTTCGGGTTTCAGGATAACACCGCCCGACGCGGACGGTTTCTGCCTTTAGTATAAGACAATATCTGTTATTTTACAAGACAAGAATTAGTATTTTTAGGACAAATATTGCTCTTTCGACGATTTTGGGCG
Organism: Eubacteriales bacterium; assembly: GCA_045589215.1. GTDB lineage: Bacteria > Bacillota > Clostridia > Oscillospirales > CAG-272 > JAZNOQ01. Next base: position 3,384 of record JAZNOQ010000013.1, on the reverse strand, counting down.
CCCCCAAAAGGGATGTTTTTGTCGGTTTCATTGTAGGGGCCGGCCTCCCGGACTGTCCGCATAACGGGCGATTCTTGAATCGCCCCTACAAAGAAACCGTGACCTGCGGCTTCATCATCACGCCCTCGGGACGGAGGTGATATTCCTTCCCGTAGAGATCACCCATATAACGGTAGGATTCCGGGCAGGCAATGCGGCGGTGATTTTTGAACGCGAGATGTACGGGACCAAAGCCATTCGTGCGCGGGACAAAGAGCCGAACCGTCACGCGATGCTTTCCTGCCGAGACGCTTCCGAGCGAGACCTCGTAGGGCGCGTATGCGAGAATAGTCTCTCTCTCACCGTCGAGAAGCACCGTTACGACGCTACCCTTATAATAAGGAACGCGAACCACGAGTTCTCCGCCGTCCATCTCGGCGGGCACCTCAACGTCGAGGTGATAATCGAGCGCGCCACTGTAAAAGGATAGGGTCTGCGGAACGATGCTCGAAAATCCGAGGGTCTCGGCGAGGGGAACGATCGTCGCCGTCTCTCCGACCACGCGCGTGCCGAAGTCACCGAGGATATAGCACCACTCGGTATTCGTCCGCTCGCCGAAGGGCAGCGTGAGTTCAAGAATGTTCTCACCCTTTTGGATCACGGGAATGCGGATCGTCTTGATCGATCTGTCAACGTAGTAGCCCTTCACGCGCTTGTCGAGCGACTTGCCGTTCCAGACGATCTCGGCGTTCTCGGGTCTCTCGATCGCGAGCATTGCGCCGTAAATACGGAGCTCGCTCTCTATACGAAAGCGGAGGCGGATATGATGCTCGATCGGCTTCTCCTCGATGCACCACGGCTGCTCCATCTGGGTCGCTCCCTTCGCGCGGTCGTACCATCCGAGCATCCGACGGCACGCGGAATCGGCGCGGAGCAGCTCGGTCTCTTCAAAATATTCTCCTCCGTCGAGCGCGTATTCCGCCTTGCTGAGAAGGAGGGCGTTCGGTTCATTCAGTGTAAAGGGCACGAGCGGCTCGACCGCGAGAACGCGTGCCTCCCTCTCCTCTTGCGTCACCGCCTCCACACGCGTTGCGGGCGCGTCGATCGGAGAGAGACGGAACAGGAAGCTGTCGTGATCGTAGACATCGACCGATATCACCGTCCTCCCCTTCTCGTATCCGACCGTCTCGGCGTCACGGATCTCACCCGTGAGGGTATCGTAGAGCTTTACCTTGTAATACGCGGGAAGCCCAATGTGAGCCGCCTCGCTCGGGGTGGGATCGGTCTCGCTCGGCGTCCTTCCTTTACAGACGAAGAGCCAACGGTCGCCGCCGTCCTCGCGCATCTGATAGAGGAGATCATCCGTATACGTGCCGTTTTGCTTGCAAAGCGCGACCTCGCGGACGGGTTCAAGCGCGTCGATCAGCTCTGCGCTGCTGAAAGAGATCTGTTCGCTCCTTTCGTAAAGCGCCCGCGGCAGGTCCGACTCTGTGGCATCCATCCACCTCGGCGCACCTCCCATAAAGATCAGTCTGCCGCCTGCGCGTCTGAACGCCTCAAGGCGCTCGACGGTCGAACTGCGAAGCGTCTCGCACGCAGGCACGACGACGGCGTCGTACGCCATCTCACCGACGCGGAGCGGTGCCGATCCCTTTTCGCACAGCTCGGGGAGGGTCGACTCGCAGATATAGTCAAAATCGTAGCCGCTGTAAAGCAGCCACTTCACGACACTGTCGAAATTCGACTCAAGCGTTTCCAGCGCGGAGGCGTTCTGCTCCCTCGAGCCGTAGTGAAGCCAATAGGACTCGATCGGGTGGATCACGCCGATCCGAACCACGGATCTTCCGCGCGAGAGTGCCGTGTGCAGACGCGAGAAGTGATCCTCGACGTATCTGTACTGCTTGTACCAAGCGCTCTGGTATCCGATCGCGGCAGGATAATCACGCTTCGCCTCGCCCTCCATCGATACCCACGCAAGGTGCGGAACACGAACGGTAACGCCGAGCGCCGCCTGCCAGTCGCCCGAGAGCTTGTAGCCGCGGAAATCAAAATCCCAAGACGTCACACCGTAAAGCTCGCTGAGCATTCCCTCCTTGCCGTACTGACGGACGGAGGACTGACACTGCTTCGCAGTGTTCAGCTCATAGTTAGCGAACAGAATATCGATCCCGGGGATCCCGAAGCCACGGTAAAGCGGCATCGCCTCGCCGAGCGTCCTTGCCTGAAGCTCGAGCGACGACTCTCCGTACAGGTGTCCCGAGAGGGAGAGCCCATTTTCACGGCACCACGCGCCGAGCCGATCGGTATACGCCTCTGAGAACCGCTCGGCAACGTGTGCGTGGTATCGGTAGCGTGCCTCGGAGGGCTTGCCCGACTCAAGGTTCCAGAACAGCTCGGGAAGCCGCTCGAGGATCGAGATCCCGTACCGCGCGCGGCAGGTCTCTTCAAAATCGTCTGTCCACGGAAGCGTACCGCCCTTCGGATCCGTAGCCTTTTCGGGGAGGCGCGTTTGCTTCACGGCGGGCTCGTCGGTGAAGATCGCGGGGATCGTTTTGTTAAATTCCTTTCCGACCGTCCGCTTGTACGCCTCGTGCGTCACCTCGATGAAGCGGTCGATCGCGTCAGGGTTCATCACGTCAATGTAGGCTTGATTGTTGTACCATCGCGAGTCCCCGTTCACCGCCACGAATGCGTAGTAAAGGCGTCCATCGGGCTCTTCCCCGTCCGAAAGACGGCGATAGGTATGAAGCGTTCCGTCGTCGTTCAGCGTGACGTCGTATCTGCCGTAATCGAGATGTACCCAATCCGTCTTCGGAGGCTTGGGTGTCAGAACGACGCGCCGCGAGCGATACTTCTTTTCCTTCGTAACGTATCCCCCCGCAAAGCCGGACGGCCAACGGTCCTCGTCGTACAGCCACGCGAGCATATCCTCTTTTTTTGCCTTTCTGACGCAGGACTTGACGAGCCGCATAAACTCGTCCCCGAGGTACTCGGTCGCCATACCCGCACGGCTGTGAATATGGAAGCCGCCAAATCCCATCTCCTTCAGTTCACCGATCTGACGGAGCAGCTCCTTCTCCTCGAGCTTACAGTTCCACGACCAGAATGGCGTGCCGCGGTATTCGGCAGTCGGACTCTTAAATAGCTCGTCCGAAAGCTGTGCTTCTTTGTTCTTCTTGAATAGCATTGCAAGATCCTCCTAAACCCAAGGTTTCCTTTACCAATAGTGTAGCAGAAAAAGCAGAGAAAAGCAACCCCCTATTTTTTTCAAAACAGGGGGTGTTTTTAATATTCTACTTTCACACCTCCCCCTTTGGGGGAGGTGCCGAGGAACGAGGCGGAGAGGGCAACCACTCGTACCTTCTCCGTTCACCCTCTCACCCGCTGTCGCAGGAGCTCTCCCAT
>JAZNOQ010000012.1:0-19750 GCA_045589215.1 Eubacteriales bacterium | reverse complement strand
CTGTAATTTCACACGTGGTGGTGAATCTCACTTCTGTATTGGCGGATATTTGCCGAATGGGGAGGACGGCTTTACCGACCTATCTCACTTGATACTTGAAGCACTCGTCGAGCTTCCGACGTATATACCGCAGGTGACACTTAGATGGACGAAGAAAACACCGCGTGAAGCGTTCAGATTTGCGCTCGATTGCGAACGCAATGATCCGTATAAACGAATTGCCTTTCAAAACGACGAAAAGCGGTTGAAATGCTATACCGAGATTTGCGGATTTTCATTTGAAAAGGCTGTAAATTATACTACCGTTGGATGCAACGAGCCTGCTTTTCTCGGAACTATCGAGGGAAGTACATCTGCCGTGAATCTTTTTCGCTCAACCGAAACACTCTTTCATAAGAAGTCTGAGCAAATTATAAATGCGGAAACCTTTGAAGATTATTACGAAATATTCCTAAGAGAGTTTTTCGCGGATCTTGACAAGGCTTTTGAAATTGACGATAATTTCAACCGTGTAAGAGCGCGGGACGTTAACTATCTTTCATCAATTTTCTTTGAGGGTTGTATTGAGAAAGCTACGAGCTTGACGCAAGGTGCGGGGGAAACCGTTATCGCTTCCCCGTTCTGTATGGGCATCACAAATACGATAGATGCCCTGATCGTCGTTCGGCAGTTCGTTTTTGACGAAAAGCTCTTTACAATGTCAGAGTTAGTCAAGGCACTCAAGAATAATTGGCAAGGCTACGAGGATATGCGCACCCTGATCCTTAAGAAGGGCGACTTTTTCGGAAACGATACCAAGCGCTCAAATGAGGTTGCCCGTCAATTCTATCAAAGCATTTACGAGCATCTGAAGGGAAAGAAAAATCTATTTGGATATCAGTGGCTGATCGGCGATTTGACGGGATATTTGCTGCACTTCAAGTGGTTTGGAGCAAATATGGGAGCCACCCCTGACGGAAGATGCGCGGGCGACGCACTCAAATTCGGGCTTGGTCAAAGCGAAGGCCGCGACCGAGAGGGACTTTCGGCACTTCTTAACGCGATTGCAACGGTCGATCCAAACGGGATTGGATGCGGTGCGACCGTAACGAATCTTATGATCGATGAGCAGCTTGTGAGAAACGAAGAGAGCTTCGAAAAAACCGTTGATCTTCTGCTGACATATTTCGAAAAGGGCGGCGTTCATTTTCAGCTCACTTATGTGTCAAAAGAAGACCTACTCAGAGCAAAAGAAAATCCCGATATGTATAAGAGCTTACGTGTACGTGTCAGCGGCTTTTCCGATTATTTCGTAAAGCTTAACTGCGCTTTGCAGGACGATGTGATCTCGCGAACAACGCATTCATAAAGAGATCCTTATGCCAAAAAATATTATAGAAAGATATCATAAATTTGTTCTCCAAAACAGACACCTGTCCCCTGTTTTTTCTCAAATTGCTATCCCTGAAAAGCAAAACAGCTTTCAGTACGTCGGCGGGCAAATTTTTAACGGAACGCTTTACTCCGTAATCAACAGTGCACAAAAAATGATGAGCTATCGACTCAAAGATCAAAGCTTTCATTTTTCTTCATCCTTCAGCGATGAGGATTTCAAGTGGACGGGCGGATACTTTTATAGTGGGATCTTTTATATGTTTCCGCGCAGATCGTGTGACTTGCTTGCATACGATCCTGCAAACGACCGATTCGAAACGATCTCCTGTAAAAGGGATTATTCCGGTGAGCATCACTACGGCGGGGTATGCACGAGAAATGGTATGATTTATCAGCCTCCACGAAACACCAACCATATTTTGAAATGGGATATTTCGAGAAAGCATTGTGAAGCGATCACGATAAACAATGGAAATAACTGTCGATATTGCGGAAGTGTGATTCACCCCAACGGATCTATCTATATGATCCCCGAAAAGGATGCACCTGTCATAAAGATCGACCTTGAAACAGAGCAGATCTGTGAGATCGGCGAAGCAGTATGCGGAATGGCTTTTAATCCGGTGATTGCTGCCAACGGTAACATCTACGGTTTTCGCGCCAAAAACGGCATTTTGAAGATCGATACTGAAAATGACAGCGTTTCGATTTTACACAGTGATATTCCCATACGCGCCTATGGAAGCAAGTGCGGCATCAACGGCAACATTTACAGTCTGCCCGGATATACCAAAGACATATGGGAATTTGACCCATTCGACGAATCCCTCAGAAGGTGTTACGAATTGTCGGAAGAAAGAAGCGTTCATTATGCAGGCGGTGCAACAGATCGAACCGGAGATATCTATGGCATTCCGGTTCATGCCGATTCCATACTAAAAATATCCTTCACTGACTTGGATATGCAGATCCCTGAGGATATTTTTGCTTCGTTTTTCACTGACTGTTACTAAAAATCCACGCACAGAAATGAGAACATTATGAAAGCTGCGATTTTTGATATAGAAAGAAGCTCATTCGTTGACGGTCCCGGTATCCGCACAACGGTCTTTTTCAAGGGATGCAATCTGCGCTGTGCCTGGTGCCATAATCCCGAAAGTCAACCCCCCCATCCTCAAATGATGTTTTATCAAAACAAATGCACGGGATGCGGAAAATGCAAAGAAAAATGCCCGAACAACTTGGAATCGTGCGAGCTTTGCGGCAAATGCACGCTCTATTGTCCACATGATGCAAGAGAAATCTGCGGCAAGGAATATACGGTCGACGAGGTTATGAGGGTGATCCTTAGGGATAAGGATTTCTACGAAAAATCGGGCGGTGGCGTAACCTTCTCGGGTGGCGAATGTATGCTTCAAATTGAATTTTTAAAGGAAATTCTAAAAGCATGCAAGGAAAACGGTATCCACACAGCGGTCGATACTGCGGGAAACGTGGCGTTTGAGCGATTTGAGGAAATCATTCCGTACACAGATCTGTTCCTTTATGACGTCAAGTGCTACAACAGCGAAAAGCACAAGCACTACACGGGCGTTTCAAATGAATTGATCCTCTCAAACCTCGGAAGGCTTTTGGAAATCGGCAACGCGGTTTGGGTGCGAATCCCGATCATCCCGACGGTCAACGACACCGAAGAGGAAATGCGTGACATCAAAGCCTTCCTGAACACGCACCGCGCACCGCAAAAGATCGAGCTTCTTCCCTATCACAGGATGGGCGAGCATAAATATGCAGCGCTTGGAAAAGACTTGCATACGTTTTCTGTTCCAAGCGAAGAAAAAATGTCGCAGCTGAAAAAGATTTTTTCAAAAACCAACTTGTAGAAGCAAGAGTACCCGACTGTCAAACAAAAAGGCAATATCATTCCGAGATCATCGGTTTGATATTGCCTATTTTCATAGATCCATATATTGCTTCGGGGAAATTCCGACGCGCCTTGAAAACTCTCTCGAAAAATGACACGGATCCGAGTATCCGCACAATACGCCTACCTCTGACACCGAAAAATCTCCCGACTTCAAGAGAGATTTCGCGTAATCGATCCTTTTTTGTATCATATACTCCTTGGGCGACACCCCGAACCGATTCAAAAACAGCCGTCTGAAATATACCTCACTGACACCGCAAAGAGCGGCGAGCGAGGAAACGCTGAGGTCGTTTTGCGTGAAATTGCTGTCAAGCGCTTCTATTGCAGGCATTATAACCGAGATCTGATCGCCTGAAACGTACTGCCTATGCAGTTCCTTTTGCACTTGGAATATCGCGTCATACACCGCTCTCATTGCCGCCACGTCCCTGATATATTCTTGATTTTTCCAAGTATCGCACGCCACTCTGAAGCTATTGAGAAGATGATCTGAATTTCGTAAAGAGACACAAAACGGCTCGTCACTGATATCAGCCTCGAAATTGATCGCGTAGCAACCGCCGATCCGAATATCGACAACACGGTAGGATGATCCCTTCGGAAGATAAAAGAAGCTGTTCTCTCGGGTTCTCATCACTTGCCCATCGTCAAAATAATAATCCTTGACCGAATCGGCATCGTTCAACACAAAGCCGTGGCTCGGACGATTGTGATGGACGGTCTTTCCTGCACCGTTTGTCACATGCAACGCTATATATATTTCTTTTATTACGGCTTTCTGCCAATCCTGCTTCATGATCATCACCCCTTTTTATTATACACTATTGTTTCGATTTCGTCAAGTGTTTCTTTTTTCTCATTTACAAAAAATTCTGTGTGTAATATAATATGATCAAAGTTAGCACAAGGGGGATTTACCAATGAAATACATCAAGGATCGCGATTACGAATATATCAAAAGCAAATATCCCGCGAAGCGTTTCGCGCGGAAAGACGATATTTTCACTTCGGACAGCGGAATGATGCCGGATGATATTCTGAAGGGGATCATGGAAAACGACGCGCGTTACGCAGAGCTTCCGCATCCCGTGCGAAAAGCAAAAGCGCTGGAATATGTTTTGAAAAACACAAGGATTTCTTGTGACGAAAGAGACATCTTCCCCGCGATCAATATGATCGACCGTCCTCTTGCCAAAACCGTTATTAAAAAATGGAAAAGCGAAGTATTTACAGAGATCATTCCGGACATTGAAGCCAGACGCAAGCAGCTTGAAGAGGACGGAGTCGTTACGATCTGGCCCGATTACAATCACAGCGTTCCCGTTTGGGACAGACTTTTCTCGCTTGGATTTGCAGGTATTTTAGAGGAAAGTGAGAGAATTCGTGCAAGCAAAGAACGTTCCCCCGAGGAATCCGCATTCTTTGAGGGAATAAAAATAACCTACGAAGCGGTTCTTGCCTTCATTGATCGTTTGCAGGCTATGGCTACCACCGTGAAAATGAAGACTGCTCTTAGAAGTATCCGTAACGGTGCGCCGCAAAGCTTTTATGAAGCACTCCTTCTCTCCTATCTTTACTTTATGATCAGTGAGCACATCGACAACTTGCAGGTGCGCTCTCTTTCGGGCTTTGATTCCTCTTACTATCGCTTTTATAAAAATGATCTTCAAAACGGTGTAAGCGAAGAAGAGATCAGAGCCGACCTCGCATATTATTTTTTACAGTTCACTACGATCGGAAACTATTTCAATCAACCCGTATTTCTCGGCGGAGAGAATGCCGACGGATCAACCGTTATAAACGAGCTTTCGTATCTCTTTCTCGACGTTTATAATGAGATGAACATTTATAACCCCAAAATACAGATCAAGGTCTGTGACTCTACCCCGAAGGATCTTCTCTGCAAGGCACTCGATATGATCCGCCACGGAAGAAACAGTATCGTTTTCGTTTCGGACAGAACGATCAGAAAAGCCCTGGAACGGACGGGCGTATCCCCCGATGAGGCGCGAACCTGCAATATCAAGGGATGTTATGAATATGCCCCGCAGGGCTCGTGCGGCGCAGAAATGAATTATCTGAACATGGTAAAGCCGCTGGAGATCGTACTGCATCAAAGCTGTAACGGTGTTCCGTGTGCCTTTTCGGATATTGAATTCGAGGATATATCTCGGTATACTACGTTTGACGAGCTTTATCGCGAATACAAGCGTCAGCTCCTCCGCGTGATCGATGCTACAGTAGAAATTGTCAACGGATTTGAGGGCTATCTGTCGGAGATCAATCCGCTATCTCTTCTTTCTGCAACCTTCCCGAGCTGCCTCGAGAAAGCGAAGGATGCGATCGGTGGAGGTGGGTGCTATAATGAGTCTATCTTATCGTTTGGCTTCCTCGGGGACATCACGGACTCCCTTACGATGATCCGTAAATATGTTTATGATAAAAAGGAGCTGACGCTTTCCGAGCTTGTAGATGCGCTTGACCGCAATTATGAGGGTGAAGAGGCTCTTCGCAGAAGGCTTATTTCAGACCGTGAAAAATGGGGCAACAACAAGGATCTCCCGGATTCGATCGCGATTGATCTTGTAAGCTTCATTACCGAAAACCTCTGCGGAAGACCCAACGCCCGTAACGGAAAATGGAATTGCGGATTTCACGTGGCTCGTATGTCCTACACTCAAGGGAAAAAGACCGCCGCATCTGCAAATGGGCGCAGGCTCGGAGAGGAGCTTTCCAAAAACATTTCGGCTTCTATGGGGCAAAACAGAGAAGGTGCTACCGCGGCAATTTTGTCCGCGACCAAAATCGATGCCACCTCCTTTGCTCACGATTCCTCACTCGACCTCGGCTTACTTCCTTCTGCGGTAAAGGGTGAGGACGGACTCGAAGCGATGTACGGACTTCTTATGACCTTTGTAAAACGTGGCGGTCACGCAATGCATATAAACGTTTTTGATGCCGACACGCTTCGCGATGCACAGGCGCATCCCGAAAAATACCGTGATCTTCAGATCCGCGTTTGCGGTTGGAACGTACTTTGGAACAACATCAAAAAAGAGGAACAGGACGGCTTTATCCGTCAGGCGGAAGGGCTGGTTTCTTAAGATTTTACAGATGAAAATACTATCTCAAAAACGATGCATCATAGGAGAGGGTCCTATCTGGTGTGAATTTGACAATAGGCTTTATCACGTAAACGCTTTCGCCAAAGAAATTTGCCGTATCGACCTTGAAACAGGAGAAAGCACCGTTCAGTCGCTTGACTGCGGCGTGGCGGCGATCGGCTTTACAAAAAGCGGAGAAATGCTCATTTCCTGCGAGGACGGTGCTTTTATCCTGAAGGATGACGGCACACGTATCCCTTTATATGACAGAGAAAAATACGAGATCAAATACGGCAACGATGCAAAGGTAGGACCTGACGGCAGGTTTTATATCGGAACACAAAGCAGCAAAAGAAAGGGTGCGGGAGACGCCGTAGACGGAAAACTTTACAGCATCGACAAAAACGGTAACGTGAAGGTCCTGCTTGACGGGCTTCTTCTCTCCAACGGTCTTGAGTGGTCGATGGACGAGAAACGCTTTTATCATACCGACAGCGACACGAAGATCATTAAGGAATACCGATTCGACAAGGAGAGCGGCGATATCTCTTTTACGGGCAGATCCGTAGCGGTTCCCGGGGTCGACGGCTTTACTGTTGACCGAAACGATTTCCTTTACGCCGCGTGCTGGGGAAAGGGTCATATTGCCGTTATCGACACTGCCGATATGCAAATCAAAAGATATATTGAGGTTCCCGCGAGGATCCCCGCAAGCTGTGGCTTTGCGGGTAGGGATATGGAGCATTTCGTGGTGGTAAGTGCATCACTTCGGGCGGATCTCGAAAAAGACAAAAACGCAGGCTACACCTTTATTTGCGATGGAACAGCAAGAGGCAGAAAGCCTTATCTCTTCGGTTAGGAGAAAACGAGACAATGAAAGCGATCATATTTGAGATCAAGCGCTTTGCCGTTCACGACGGCGACGGAATAAGAACTACCGTGTTCTTCAAGGGCTGCCCACTACGCTGTGTGTGGTGCCACAACCCCGAGGGGCTGACCGCCGCACCGCAGACCGCCCACTATGCGCATAAATGCATCGGTTGCGGCGAATGCAAGAAGGATGGCTTTACACCCGAAAACTGCCTCGGTGAAGCGACCGTTCTCTACGGAAAGGAAATGACGGTAGAGGAGCTTTTACCTCTTCTGTTAGAAGATGCGGAGTTTTACGAGACCTCGAACGGCGGTGTCACGCTTTCGGGCGGCGAATGTCTTATGGAGGCCGATTTCTGCGCCGAGCTTTTGAAGCGGCTGAAGGAAAAGGGCATCCATACTGCCGTGGATACCTGTGGCTTTGTGTCGAGAGAGGCTCTATGCAAGGTCATTCCGTACACTGACGTTTTCCTTTATGATATTAAGGCATATGACGAGGATGTACACATCAAATGCACGGGACGATCAAATGTTCAAATTCTTGAAAATCTCAAATATCTTGATGCTCTTGGCAAAAGTATTGAGATCCGCATTCCCTTTGTTCCCGATTACAATGACAGTCAAATCGAAAAAATCGCGCATTTTCTTTCCGATTTCAAGCATATCACAAAAATACGTATTCTTCCCTATCATAATTATGCAGGGTCCAAATATGATGCTTTGCATATTCCAAATACGCTTCCCGACAGATTGCCTACAGATGCAGAAATAAAAACAGCAGCGGAAACCATAAAAAGCATTACAGGTTTTGTTGTCATATCCTGACCGACCTATCACGCACTCCCCGATCGTACAGAACGGAAGGCACGTGGGTGCGGTCCCAAAAAAGAGCAGCTCAGACGGTAAAAAGCCCGAAGAAGCTGCTCTTTTGTGATTTCTACGGCGTGTAATCGATCCGCTCGAAAACCATGGTTGCCTGTATTTTGTCGCCGCCGAAGATGCCTTTATTCCCTGACGCCGTGGTCGAAAATGAGTGGAGCCTGTACCCAAGCTCCGCCTGCCTGTTCATCTCCCTTTGCAAAGTCTCAATACTCGCTTTTCCCGAGCCCGATCCGAATAGTCTTTCGGTCAGAACGACCTGAATGACAATATATTTTTCTCCGTTTTTTTGATTGAAATGTTCCGCATTTCCGTCCTGCATTTTGTTCTCCTCTCTCATTTAAAGAAGTGTTAAAGCGAGAAATTTCGACGCTTTCGCGCTTGACAAACCCCATCTGCCGTGATACAATATTTTTGTTCGATACTCGGCTTTCAGATTATCGCCCTTCGCCTTACGGTGTAAACAAGGGCGAGGAAATGCAAACGAAAAAGGAGATATGCTATGAAACCCGCCTTCAGCTTTCAATATGGAGGGGTTCCCTTCCGCTCCGAGGATGTATGCGGAAAAAGCACTGCGGACGGAGAGATCTTCGAGCTTGAAAACGGCGTCGAGGTATGTTTAAGAAAAAAGGAGTACAAGGAATTCGACGCCGTCGAATGGGTCTTATATTTTGAAAACCGCTCTGCCGAAAGCAGTGGGATCTTTTCGGATATTTTAGACTGCGATACCCTTCTCCCTCTTGAGATGCCGAGCCCCCCTCCCTCCGGATACAGGCCCGTGATCGGTGACGCTTGCGTGATCACGATGAAGGGTATGGTAGGTGGCCGCTATTATTGGGACAACGACAAGGTCAGTGCGACCGAATACGGGCTCACCCGTGAATATCTCGACAAGGTCTCCCACAAGACCAAACGGTTTGCAAGCAATGGCGGTCGGTCGAGTGACGGTATGATGCCCTTTTTTGACGTCACGGCGCAAAAAAACGGCTTTCTCACGGCGATCGGATGGACGGGAGATTGGAAGGCGGAATTTTCGAGAGAAGACGGCGGCATTCGGATGCGCTCGGGGCTGAAGGAAACGGGCTTTTATCTGAAGCCCGGTGAACGGATCCGCACCTCGTCCGTCCTCGTGATGAAATATACGAAGGATGAGGACAAATATAACAAGTTCAGACGTCTCATCAAAACGCATTTTTCTCACAGAAGCTGCACCGCGGCAAAGCGTGACGGTCTTCTTGCGTTCGAGCTTTGGGGCGGACTTCCGAGCGAGGAAATGAAAAAACGGCTTCGCGAGCTTAAGGAGCACGGCATTAGGTTCGAGGACATCTGGATCGATGCAGGCTGGTACGGAAACTGCACGAAATGCGATGAGACCTTCAGCGGCGACTGGAGCCGCAACACCGGAGATTGGCGCGTCAATACCCGTGTGCATCCGAATGAGCTTCGGGACGTTGCGGAATGTGCGCGGGATGCGGGTGCGAAACTGATGCTTTGGCTTGAACCCGAACGGGCGATCGAGGGGACGAAGCCCACGGTCGATCATCCCGAGTGGTTTTTGAGTCTCCCCGACAAGTCGACGAAGATCCTGAATTACGGAAACGACGAGGCTTGGCGCTACATCAAAGACACGCTTTCTCATTACGTAAAAGATCTCGGGCTTTCCTGCTACCGTCAGGATTTTAACACGAAGCTGAACGAATATTTTGAAGCGGGTGACGAGGAGAACCGCCGAGGGATCACCGAGATCAAGCACATCACGGGGATGTACCGCCTTTGGGATGAGCTTCTCGCAGAGTTCCCGGGGCTCCTCATTGACAACTGCTCGTCGGGTGGAAAGCGCTTCGATATTGAAACCATAAAGCGCGCGATCCCCTTCTTTAGAAGTGATTATCAGTGCAACTTTAACGAGGACCCCGAGGTTCTGCAGGTGCATAATTCGGGCATCTCTCTGTATCTTCCTTATAACGGCTGCACGAGCAAAACGAAGGGAGACACCTACGCCATACGAAGCTCCTATTCTGCGAGCTGGGGCGGCGCGTTCTATAATGCAGTCTTTCAAAGCATGACCGAGGCGGACTTTGCGTGGGCAAAAAAGACCGTCGACGAATACCGCAGCATTCGCAAATATTTTTCGAAGGATTTCTATAATCTCGGCTCTTCGGTTTTCGACGATACCTCCTGGGCGATATGGCAGTACCACGACAGCGAAGCACAAAGCGGCATCGTAATGGTGTTCCGCAGGAGTAATTCGCCGTTTGATCGGGTACAGATCGAACTGAAGGGGCTTCTGCGGGATCGCACGTATACGGTCCTGTCTCTCGACGACGGCTCTTCGCGTGAGTCTTCGGGAGAGCTTGAGATCGTTCTGAAGGAAAAAAGGTCCTGCACGATCCTTGAGTACCGACTGAAATAATCGAACACAAAACATAGAAAAGGCAATATCATTCCCATTCGGGTTTGATATTGCCTTTTATTTTCGCTTATCAATGTCTTTTACGGTATTCAGTCGGAGAGCATTTCATCCTGGACGAAAAGAACCGCGAAAACGAAAGCACGTCCGAAAAGCCGACCGCATCCCCGATCTCCGAAATCGAGAGCTCGCTTTCCTTCAGTAATATCTGTGCTTGCAGAAGCCTCGCCTGCATGATATACTGCTTCGGAGAGAGTCCTACATTGTTTTTGAACACCTTATAAAGATACGCCTGCGAGACACCGAGCCTTTGACACAAATCATCCACCGTGATCGGAAGTGAAAGCGAGGAGCTGATATACTCGACCGAAAAATCAAAGTAGAGCTTCTCGTTTGACGTATGATTTTCCGGAGCGACATATATGCAATTATTAAATATGCTGAGAAAATATTCAAGTGTCTGCGTAGAAGAAAAACGGAAGGGATTCGTTTCGGTCACAAGCCGCTTTACGATCGACTCGACCAAACCGACATTTCTGTACTGAAAAATACCGCTATCGGGATCTGCCTCATGTTTCTCAAAAAAATACTCGATTGCGGGATCAGCCGTTATGATCCAGAGATAAGTCCACGGATCCCTTTCGTCGGGATAATAATGCTCCGCGATTTCCGGGGTAATCAGAAATCCCTGCCCCGCCTTTACGGGGTGTCCGTTAAAGTAGCCCCTTCCCGCCGTCACATAGTGGATGATATACTTGTTTCTGTGGCCCGGGCCGTAGTGCGTTGCCCGCGGATCTGAGGCGCATCCAATGAGAATGTGCCTCGGAGTGACGATCGAGTCGCGCGGACTGAATTCGTATCTTAACCCCATGCAAAATCCCTCCACCTTGTTTGTTATGATTTTACCATATAAAATCGTTGTTTGTCAATAGACACAGGAGATTTTTTCGGTAAAATAAAAGTGTAAACATTTCCAAACGGAGGAGGAACACTTCTATGAATACGTCAGACCTTTTTTATTCGATCAACGAGCCCTTTGCGGCAGGGCTTTTCGAGCTTGAAGGTGCGTCCCCGATCGTGCGGTACTCGAACGCCTTAAAGCGATTCTGGGAAAACGCCCCGCTTCCTCCATACCTCGGAGGGCAGCTCTATCCCGCAGGAAGATGTATTTTTGGCTATACTAAGGATATTACCATATTTCCGCATTACTCAAACACGTTTCATATCAATTATCGACTGCTCGGAGAAAAAGAGCCCCGCGCGGTCGATCTGATCAAGGCCGAGGAGGAGCTCGTAAAGAAAATTCGCAACTGGCCGCACACGGTCGGAGGAAACGGATGGACACATTCCTTCCCAAACTACTCCCGTGTTCTGAAGGAGGGGCTCAACAGCTACCGCGAGCGCGTCGAGGCGCTTCCTGACGGAGATATCCGCGCGGGAATGCTGATCCTGCTTGAGGGCATTGAAATCTACCATAAGCGGTGTATTGAGCATCTCGTCAGCGTGAACGCACCCGAGCGTCTGATCGAGGCACTGAAGCGCATGCCCTACGAACCGCCGAGAGACATCTACGAGGCACTGATCTCTCTGAACTTTATTTATTACATAGACGGATGCGATGATATCGGACCGCTTGACCGCATACTTTTGCCATATCACCGTGGTGAAGATATGGTCGAGCTTTTCCGCGAGTTTTTTCAAAACGTCGACGCGAATGACGGATGGTCGGGAACGCTTGGCCCTGAGTATAACGACCTCACACGGATGTGTCTCCGCGCGATCCATAACGGAAGGCGCCCGAACCTTCAGCTTCTCGTAACACGCGATATGCCCGACTGGGTATGGGAGGAGGCTGCCGCTTCCCTCGCGACGAGCTGCGGTCAACCCGCGCTGTACAATTACGAGCTCTATATGAAGACTCTCCGCGAGCTGATGCCCGAGATCCCCGAAGCGGATCTCAGGCGCGTCGCGTTCGGTGGATGCACCGAAACGATGTTTGAGGGGCTCTCTGCCTTTGGTTCGGATGACGCTGGCATGAACGTTGCGTTGATCTTCTCGGATTATATGCGCGAGGAGCTTTCACAGAAGAGGACCTATGACGATTTTTACAACGGACTTGTCTCCCGTATCCGAAAGGAAACTGCCGAAACGCTTGACAAGCTGAACGAATACAGACGGACACGCGCTCTCTACCGCCCCTTGGTCGTGAGAACGCTCCTCGTCGATGATTGCCTTGACACAGAGACCGAATTCAACGCGGGTGGTGCGCGATACGTGCATAGCATGATCAATATGGCAGGAACCATCAACGTGATCGATTCACTGAACGTCATTCGCGAGCTGATCTACGAAAAGGGGCGGTACTCTCCCGAAGAATTTCTGTCCCTTATGGATGCCCGAGACCCCGAATTTCTTGACCTTGCGAAAAGGTGCCCTTCCTATGGCAATGACGACGACGTCGCCGACGAGGTCGGCACGAGACTGATCGCGGATCTGACGGATGCACTCAGGCAAAGAGAATGCTATCCGCGCGGCAAATTCTATCCCGTGGCCAATCAGTTCACCACCTACGTCGGTGCCGGCCGAAAAGTTCTCGCCACACCCGACGGACGGGCGGCGGGCGCGCCGCTGTGCGATTCCCTCGGTGCGATCCATGGGAACGACAGTAAGGGCGTGACCGCGCTTCTGAATTCGGTCTCGAAGCTCGGGCTTCACCGCGTGATCGGAACACCCATCACGAACATTCGGATCTCTAAAAAGCATCTTCCTCTCACCCTGAAGCCCCTTGTTTCCGCTTTCTTTGAAAAGGGCGGAATGCAGCTGCAAGTCTCCTGCCTCTCTCGCGAGGAGATCCTTGACGCGATCGAGCATCCCGAAAACCACAAGTCTCTTGTCGTCAGGATCGGCGGATACAGCGAATACTTTAACCGTCTCTCCCCCGAGTTGAAAGAGACTGTTCTCAAGCGAACCGAGTATTGATCTGTCGATTTTTTCTATGATATCATTGATACCATCCCACATGGATTTGATATTGGCTTTATTTAAATTGTGTGGATATTTGGGCTATGAATATTGACAAAGGGCTCATTCTGTGATATACTTATTACGAAAGAATAAATATATTACGAGGTGCTGAAAAATGAGTAAGGCTCCTGCTGTGGATTATGCACTGCAAATTATAGAGCTTTTTGCAAAAAGCAACAATGAGATCGGAATAGCTGATATCAGCAACGCGCTCAAAATAAACAAAAATGCCGTGTCAAGAACGATTGACGCATTGCTTGAAAAAAATTGGATCTATTTGAGTAGTCCTGCAAGCAAAAAATATCACTTGACAATGAAGCCCTTCTCCCTGATCTCCGCTTCGGTCGAAAAGGATTATATGTTGAAGATCTCAAAGCCGATCCTCTCCAGAGTACACAATGAAACCTGCGATTCGGTTTATTTAGGAATCAGAAACGGCGACAACGTACTCTATTTACTGCACTACGATTCTGTGAAGGAGGTCCGTGTAAGCGGACGTGTGGGCGGTGAATATCCGCTTCACCTCTCAGCTCCGGGCAAAGCCCTGCTTGCATACGCTTCGCAATCTGATATTGCGGATCACTTCGCGAAAAATCCGGGAGGTCAGACCTCAAACTCCATCAAAACCGCAAAGGAGTTCGCGATTGAAGCCAAAAAAATCAGAGCTGACGGCTATGCCGTTGATAACGAGGAATTCAGCAAAGGGATCATCTGCGTTGCCTGCCCGATTTACAATAGCGAGGGATGTGTCGTAGCAGCCATTGGGATCTCTTCTCTGATCATTTACGATAGTATTGACTCTCTGATTTCAAAGAAATATCCTCTTTTGAAGCAAGCTTCTGAAGAAATATCAAGCAAGCTCGGATATACGGAAGGAGATCAGTATGAAAACAGATAAAAGTATTACGGCAAAAAAATTAGAATATCTAAAAAACCAAATTTTTGAATCGGATAACCATGCCTGCTTTATCGAACGTGAAAGAATATTAAGTCGCCTTGAGATCGAAATGGAGGGCTATGACAAGCCCGACCGCTACGCGCGGGCGCTTGCTACCCTTCTCTCCGAGGTATCCACTCCTGTCGACGAGAGCGATTATTTCGTCGGCCGTGTAGTAGAAGCATTGCCCGACGAGGGTATGCAGGCGCCAAACCATAAACTCCTCCGATCGGAGGGGCATATGAGCTTCGATTACGAAAAAATGCTGCGCGTCGGACTCGAAGGAATTTTAGCAGAAATAAAGTGCAACGCACAAAAGAAGGGTGACGAGGACTCGCTTTCCTTTGCACAAAACGCGGAGATCGTCGTCTCTGCGATCACCGATTATGCAAATCGATATGCGCGTGCGGCAGATGCAAACGGTATGACGGAGGCAGCAACTGCACTGCGCGTCGTACCCTTAAAGCCCGCTTACGATTTCTATTCCGCTCTTCAAGGAATCTGGATCATTCATATGATTGCAAGCTGTTACGTTGGAGCTCGTGACTATGCCTTCGGACGTTTCGATCAATATATGCTTCCGTTCTATGAAAAGGCCATAAGCGATGGAAAAACGAAGGCGGAAATATGTGAGCTTTTAGCAGGCTTTTTGATCAAGACCAACGAGATCTGCGGAAGAACAACGCATAATTATTGTAAGAAGCCTGTTCTCTGTCAATCATCCAAGCAATATGTAAACATCGGCGGCGAATCTCCGAATGCGTTTTCAAGCATTGTTCTCGAGGCGGCAAAGCTTAGTAATATGGCACAGCCGCAGATCGTGGTGCTGCTCAGCCCCGATTCGGATCGCGAATTCACAAGAAACACCTTTGATGCGCTTTCTGTCCTAACGGATAAAATGAACATTTACAGCTACGATCTAATCTCAAAAGCCTTGATAAGCAAAGGTATTGAAGAAACGGTCGCAAAAGATTTCACCTATTCCGCCTGCTGTACTCTGGATTTAAATTACCATTCCTTCCGAAGGGAATATTTTGTTCTCGCTCCGCACATTTTTGTGAAAACGATGGAGACGGGAGAATATGATTCGATCGATACATTTTTGCAAGCATTCCGAGAAAACCTGAAAAACGATATGCAGGCTCGTGTAAATAAAGAGCAGGTCAAATATGACAAAGAGCGACAAAGAAAGCACTTTGTTCTCGATTCGATCCTTCTTTCGGACAGCGCTGTAGAATGTCGTTACGCTTCCGACGGAGAGGCAAAATACGACGTTATAAATCTGTTTTGCCCCGGCATCGCGACGATCGGTGATTCCCTTATGGTGCTTGATAAGCTGGTATTTCGCGAGAAACGGTACACCTACGGAGAATTTGTAGAGATCGTAAGGAATGATTTTGCAGATCACGAGGAGCTGCGGAGAGAGATCCTGAGCTATCCTAAGTTCGGAAACGATACCGATGCAGACCGATATACGACTATGGCGGGAAATGCATTTTTGGATGCTGTGGATGCGCTCGTTTTGAAAAAGAATTTTTATGCTGTTGGTAGCTTCTATTCCTTGGAAAAAGACAACAGCAAGTGCTCAATCCTCCCCGCCACCCCCGACGGCAGAAGGAGCGGTACGCCCTTCAGCGAAAATCAGTCTCCTACCTATGGAGCAGATCGAAACGGAATAACCGCTTTGCTCAAAAGCGTGTCGAGGCTCCCCTTCGATCGGACTGCAGCGGGTGGGCTTAATCTGACCTTTTCCAAAAAGCAAGCTTCCGAAATCCTGCAGGCACTCGTTACCTCCTATTTCCAAATGGGGGGGCTCCACGTAGGAATCAGCGTTGTAGACAAGGATACCTTGACCGATGCAATGGAGCATCCCGAAAGGTATAAGAGCCTGACCGTTCGGCTGTACGGCTTCAGCGAATACTTTGTAAGCCTGCCGGAATGGCAACAGATCGCTATTTTGAACAGAACCGCATACAGCGAGTAAAGATATGAATAAAGGAACCATTTTCAACATTCAACGATTTTGCACAGATGACGGCCCCGGGATCCGAACCACCGTCTTCCTCAAGGGGTGTAATCTGCGATGCCTTTGGTGTCACAATCCCGAAAGTCAATGCACCAAAACCGAATGGATGTACTATCGGGACAAATGCATCGGGTGCGGACGGTGCGTCGGACAGGAAAACAATCCCGATTTCAAGTGCTTTCAGGACGCGCGAGAGATCTGCGGGAAGGAGATCTCGACAGACGAGGTTCTCGAGGAGGTTCTAAGGGACAAGATCTTCTACGAGCATTCTGGCGGCGGCGTGACCTTCTCAGGTGGAGAATGCATGCTTCAGATCGATTTTCTCGAAGAGCTACTCAAAAAGTGCAAGGAACAAGGCATTCATACCGCAATAGATACCGCCGGAAACGTTTCCTTCCGTTATTTCGAGCGTATTCTTCCGTACACCGATCTGTTTCTCTACGACGTGAAGTGCTTTGACAGCGAAACGCACAAGCGCTTTACAGGGGTCGACAATCGCTTGATTCTCGAAAATCTCAAAAACCTGCTCTCGCTCGAAAAACGGGTGTGGGTACGCATCCCCGTCATCGGATCGGTGAACGACACCGAAACCGAAATGCAACGGATCAGATCCT
Source organism: Eubacteriales bacterium (assembly GCA_045589215.1). GTDB lineage: Bacteria > Bacillota > Clostridia > Oscillospirales > CAG-272 > JAZNOQ01. The sequence continues at coordinate 2,585 of JAZNOQ010000012.1, read as the reverse complement.
TCCTTCTTTCGTATGGCACTCCCGAAAAGGTCGATCTGCTTCCTTTTCACGCATTAGGGGAGAACAAATATGCCGCTCTCGGCATGGAGATCCACACCTTTACAACACCGAGTGAAGGCGAAATGGCGAGGCTGAGAAGTGTTTTCCTGTAAATAGCAAAAGGCAATATCATTCCCACACGGGTTTGATATTGCCTTTTTACTGTTTTTACTGCATGATATAGTAGAGCGAGTATCCTACCTTCCCTTTCATATACGGAATTGAAAGCATCTGCTTTTTCGCTTCTGCAAGCGATCTGCGCTCCTTGATCTCGGTGATCCCAAAGCGCTTCAGATCGTTAAAGAATTCATCAACGAGCTTCTCGCGTCCTTCGGTCTCGATCGGCATACGCGCAAGTCGAAGGAAACGGATCGACAGATATTCCCTCTCTACACGCCACCTGTAGGTCTCGTTCTCTGCGAGTGCGATCGCCTCACGGAAGAGTTTCTCGGACTCATCCACAAGCTCGTCGGTGATGTATTCCGCATCGGGAGTCTGATAAAGCAGGAGGAGAGAACTTTCACACGCCGCCATCATCCGTCTGACGTACTCCTCGAACCTCTCGCCTGCTTTTTCACCGTACACCGTGCGGCAGAAGCGGTGGATCTCTGCGTCGACATCGATATCGGGATCCCACAGAAGTCTCGCGCTGATATAGGACTTGAGGTCGTCACACGCAGCTCCGCCTCCGTAAGCAAAGTTGCCTTGTTCAAGAACGCCCATGACCCCCATATCTCTGAACATTTGTACATTCTTCTGAAGCACGTGCAGGTGGATGTAGGGTTGCAGATAATTGGAGAAATTTACGGCGTAGTCCCAAACGTAAAGTCTCTTTGCGTGATCCTTCCAAGCGTGAAGTGCATCCACAAATTCCTTTTCCTTTTCTGATCCCATAAGAGCAAGCTCTGTAAGGGGACGGTCGCATCTGCATCGGATGGAGCAAAGACGAACGATAACGTTATCTCTTGCTACAACGTGCTTCGGAGCGGGGACCGAATATTGATAAGCGAAGGTGTGAAGCAGAATATGCGGATACTCGTCCTTGATCGCGTCTGCAATGCCGTTGACAAAATGAATGATCGGTCCCGCAGGGCTGCCCTCCTTTTCTTCGAGCGCAAGGCAGCTCTTACAGGTACACCGTTTTTTGTTATCATTCTGTGCGACCGAGAAGACACGGCATTCGGGATTTTCCCGAATCCAACGGCGCAGGGTCTGTTCGGCTATCTTTGACACCTCGGGATTCGTGAGGCAAAGCTGACCGCTCTCGATCCGTTCTCCGTCGACCTCGGAAAAGTATTCGGGATGCGTTTCAAAATATTTTTCTGCGGGAACGAGATCTCTGAAGGAGTGGTGAAAATTGAACCATTTCATTCGTCCGCCCTTTGCAAAGGAGACGTCACCAAGGCTTGTATTGGAACGGTTCTTCGCACAGAAGTCACCGTCAAATGCGTGACGGAAATAGGTGTCTCTGAACTCGAACGCAGGCTCCTTTACGATCTCGTCAAGCTCGATCTCGAGAGAGGAGAGCTTATCGATCGTTTCTGCATCCTTCGTAAAGCACGCAAAGCCGCAGAATGTTTCGAGGAAATAATAAACACCGTAAACAACCCCGCGGGAGCTGTTACCCGTGATGTAAATGTTTTCTCCCCGTCCCGCGATCGAAAAGGCTTCTTCGGAGAGCGAAGCGAGCGCGGGACTTTTCCATTCATCGCCTCTGACGAAATCGCCGATACAAATCTCAGGACCTCTCTTCGGGCAACGGTCGGAAAAATAAGGTATTGCCGCATTTGTCGACTGAAGCAGATACTTCTGCAGCTCGGACGCTGCATAACGGATCGCTTCATCCGAATACTCATGCGCGACGATGTGGAAATTGCTTTCTCCGTTTTCAGTAATCTTGTAAATACTCATCCTCTGTTCTCCTTTTCAACCGTTTGTTTGATATTCCAATCGTTTTCCTTGAGCTTTCCTTCGGCTTCCTCCTCGCTGCAGGAAAGGATCTCCGCGACGATCCGAATGACTCTCTTTTGGAGCTTCACGTTCGAGGGTGAAAGATTGATCATCATATTCTCATACACCTTTCCCGTTTTCGCCATCGCGCAGGTGGAGAGCGTGTTTAAAACGATCTTCTGTGCCGTTCCTGCCTTAAGGCGTGTCGAACCTGTCAGGACCTCGGCACCCGTATCGGTGAGGATCGGAATATCCGCGGTACGGAGAACGAGCGTATCGGCATTCGAGGATAGTCCGACCGTAACGCATCCGAGCTTCTTGGCTTCTTCAAGCGCACCGATGACAAACTGTGCGTTTCCCGCCGCCGAGATACCAACAACAACGTCTCCCGCAGAAACACCGTGATCCGTGACCGCCTTGCATCCGCTTTCATACTTATCCTCTTCATTTTCTCCCGCACGGAACATTCGTTCGTTGCCGCCTGCTATGATCCCATTCACCGTTTCATACGGTACGCCGAAGGTAGGGGGACATTCTGCGGCATCGATCACACCGAGGCGCCCCGACGTGCCCGCGCCGACGTAAAAGAGACGGTG
>JAZNOQ010000011.1:0-8487 GCA_045589215.1 Eubacteriales bacterium | reverse complement strand
GCTCACAGAACGACATGGCTACGATCCGACTTGAGGCTTGCACGGTTCTGCATCAATGACCACGCGAGATAAAGAAAAGCAGGCGTAGAGCCTGCTTTTCTTTATCTGGGATGGCCGGATTCGAACCGACGGATGCGGGAGTCAAAGTCCCGTGCCTTACCGCTTGGCGACATCCCATTGCCGGTTGGTCGTGCGCTCGGCACAACAGCATTATTCTATCATAAATACCGCATTCTGTCAAGATGTTTTCGTGAGAAAAATCCGAAAACAGGAAGTTGGAAGATCGGAATTTGAGAGAAACTGTCAATAAATGAGGATTTCCGCCGTGCTTCACCCCGTTTAGCCATCGAGCGTCTTCTTGACAAACCTTCTTTTTTGTGCTATACTGATGTATCATGACTATGGTGAATGGAGACTCTGCTATGATCCAAAATAAAACAGAGGAGCGGCAGCCCGAACGAGAACGCTCCTACGCCGATGAGGTGCTGTGTACCGCGCTTGACATCGGCGAGGGACTCCTCAAGTGCGGCGCGGAGATCCAACGCGTCGAGGATACGGTCACTCGTATATGCCGTGCATACGGTGCCGAGCACGTCGAGATCTTTGCAATCACCGCGATGATCACGGCATCCATCCGTATGCCCGACGGAGGATATTCCACACAGACGCGCCGCGTCTACGGCTCCTCGAACGATTTCCGTCAGCTTGAGGACTATAACGCCTTGTCGCGAGAGATCTGCAAGGAGCCCTTGCCCTTCGAGACCGTGCAGACGCGTCTTTCGGAGATCAAGCGGGAAGCACGCGCACACAAGTGGATTTCGGTCGTTGGAGGTGTTGTAGCGGCGGCAGCCTTTGCCGTTTTCTTTCGGGGGAACGTTTTCGATGCGATCGCATCGGGGCTGATCGGCTTTATCATTATGCTCCTCGGCGCAACGGTCTTTTCGCACATCGGTCCCTACGCAAGCACGCTTCTGAATTCGATCCTCGCGGGACTTCTCGCGGAGACTGCGGCTTATTTTTACAGCGGATTTCACGCGGATAAGATCATGATCGCCACGATCATGCTTCTGATCCCCGGAATTGCCTTCTGCAACGCTCTGCGTGATCTCTTTTCGGGTGACACCTTCGCAGGATCCGCGCGACTCATTCAAGCGGTACTGCTTGCACTCACCATCGCGGCGGGCTTTTCGATCGCGATCGTTCTGTTCGGAGGTGTGATATAATGATACCTGAGATCATCATCGGACTCCTCGCGGCGGCATTCGGATCGCTTGGATTTGCGCTTATGTTCCGTGTTCGCTTGCGGCATCTTTGGGTAATTGCGATCGGCGGACTTCTGTGCGATGGGATCTACCTGCTTCTCCGCAGTCTTGCGGGCGGGGAATTCTTCCCGTGCCTTGCGGCGGCGATCTTCGCGGCGTTTTTCTCGGAGGCGTGCGCCCACAGACTTCGCGCACCCGTACAGATCTATCTCTTACCCGTTCTTGTTGCGCTTGTCCCGGGTGGATTTCTCTATTATGCGATGTATCACCTGCTCGCAAGCGACTACGCGCTCTTCACCGAGTATCTTCTTGTCACGCTTGAGACCGCGCTTGGTCTTGCAGGCGGTATCGTGGTCGGTCTCGCGATTGCGAACGGCTTCCTTTCCGTGAGGCGCTGTATAGCAGACAAAAGGAAAGCGCGAAAAATGTAAATATTTCTCCCGAAAACTTTGTCGAGATGCTGTAATATCGCATAAGATATTACAGAGGAATGACCGGAGTGTTTCTCTTTCCGGCGGCTTCATGGCGCAGAAAGAGGCGCTTCGGTCATTTTCTACATTTGACTCTTATAGGGAGGTAAGATCATGTCTGAAAACAGATATACCGGAAGCTCCCCCGGTGGGGGAAGAGAAATGGTCTGTATCGAGACCAACCGTATTTACGATTCGTGCAAGGACAGGGACTGCTATGAAAACGTCCGTGTCTATCTGACCGATTTCGGCAACAGCGTGATCGAGCGCACAAGCTCGGTACGGGTAAAGGGGGCAAGCATCGCGTGGGTCTATATCGGGATCGACCCCGTGGCGTTCAACCGCGGCTTTTACACCGTAACCATCCGCTTCTTCGTGAAGATCTGCTTTGAAGCCTGCCTCGGAAAGGGAAGAGCGCAGGAATTCGAAGGGATCGCGGTCGTCGAGAAGCGTGTGATCCTTTACGGAAGCGAGAGCTGTGTGAGCGTATTCCGCAGCAATCCCGACAGCGCATACGATTACTGCACGCCGCTGATGCCCGCAGGCCACCCGCAGAACGTCCCGATCGCCGTGGTGGAAACGGTTGATCCGATCGTTCTTCAGGCGAAGGTCGTTGAGGAGAGCGCGTGTGACACGTCGTGCTGCTGTTGCTGCTGCGGATGCTCGGACATTCCCGAGGCACTGTCCTGCCGCCTCGACGGAACGCTCACCGATAGCTCTGCGGGCGGAAACATTCTGCTCGTTTCCTTCGGGATCTTCTCGATCGTTCGTCTCATTCGCCCCGCTGAATATCTCATCAGCGCGTGCGAATACGTCATTCCCGACAAGGAATGCATTGCGGCAGAGGAGGATGATCCTTGCGCGCTCTTCCGCTCGATGGCGTTCCCGATCGGAGAGTTTTCGCCCAAATCCTTTAGAAATCCGCCCCTGACGACCGATCACGGCGGCAAGTGCGGGTGTTGCTGAGCGTCGTCTGAAAATAGCACTCCAAGGGACGAGAAAAGGAGTGAGTGCATTGTTCCGCACTCACTCCAAAAAGAGAAAAAAGAATAACGGGCTGTGTCGATCGACACAGCCCGTTTGTGGTTTTACCGTTCTGAGTTACTGTTCCGAGAGATAGTCCTTGAGGTATCGGATTGCCTCGGCGTAGCCGTCAAATCCGAGTCCCGTGATCGTTTTCAGTGCGACGTAGGAGACGTAGGAGATCTGTCGGAAGCTTTCGCGCTCCTCGACCTTTGAGAGATGCACCTCGACCGTCGGGATCGAGACCGATTTCAGGGCGTCAAGGATCGCAACGCTCGTATGCGTGTAGGCGGCGGGATTGATCACGATACCGTCGTAAACGCCGTATGCCTCCTGGATCTTTTCGACAAGCGCGCCCTCGTAGTTCGACTGAAAGAGCGTGACCTCGATCCCTTCCTTTTTAGCGGTCTCGCGGACAAACGCTTCAAGTGCCGCGAAATTCTTTGATCCGTAGATCGTAGGCTCGCGGATGCCGAGCATATTAAGATTAGGGCCGTTCAGTACAAGAAATTTCATATTCTTTCACCTCGTATGTGGAGAGAGATCTGCTTTTCAAATTCAGATAGGATCGCCTTCGCTGTGTCGAGCGGGGAGATGCAACTTTCGATGCACCCATCCGCAAACCGTTCGTAAGCGGGACGCCGTTCCTCGTACAGGGACGCGAGATCGCGCCCCTCGGAAAGCGGTCTACCCGCAGTCGGGAGAGAGGAGATGTCGCGGCGGATCCACAGGATCACACCGTTCTGATGGAGTGGTGCGTAATTTTCCCCGATCGTCGGAACGCCGCCGCCCGTTGCGATGATCTTCCCCGAGAGCTTTCCGACCGACTTCACCGCCTCGGTCTCGAGCGCGCGGAAGGCTTTTTCGCCGTTTCTTCGAATGTAATCTGCTGGGGATACACCGCCCGAGAGACTAAGAAATACCTCGTCGGTGTCGATCGCCTCGCGCCCCGTCAATTCGGAAAGAAGCCGCGCCGCCGTCGATTTGCCGCATCCGGGCATACCGATGAGGACGAGATTTTCGGTTTCAAGGCGTATTTTCTTCACAATCTCGGGGATACGCCCGTCATCGATCCGAACGCCGCCGAGGAATAGCTCACACGCGCGCTTCGCCTGTGCGACGAGCATCAGAAGCCCGTTCATCGCGGGGATAGAGAGCCGCTCGGCTTCGAGAAGAAGTGCGGTCCTCGCGGGATTGTAGATGAGATCCAGCACCCCCGTGAGCGCGGGGAAGTTTTCGAGGGAGATCGGAGACACACCCGTGCCGGGGTACATTCCGACAGGGGTGGTATTCACGATCACATCGGCGTCGCGGTGGAGCGAGTAGACGTTTTCGTAGTTGCATTCACCCGTGCGCGAGACCGATACCGTTTCGCGTACCCCAAGATCGGCAAGCACCGTGTGGACTGTGACCGATGCGCCGCCCGTACCGAGGACAAGCACCTTCTTGTCCTTCACACGGATGCCCGATGCCTCGACCATCGCTTTGAAGCCGTAGTAATCGGTGTTATCGCCGCGAAAGCCACCGCCTTGAAGTCTCGTTACGGTGTTGACCGCCCCGATGCGGCGCGCCTCGTCGGAGATCTCCGTGAGGTAGGGGATCACATCCTTTTTGTAGGGGATCGTTACGTTAAACGCCGTGAGATCGGTCGATTGCATAAATTCGCCTACTTTTCCGCGCTCGATCTCGTAAAGCCCGTACGGATAATCCGCAAGCTCGCGGTGGATCTGCGGGGAGAAGCTGTGCGTGAGATGCTCACCGATCAGCCCACAGCGGATCGTGCTGTTTTTTTCATCCATTTCGTGCCTCTTTCCCGTCAGATGATCTCGTTGTACGTGCCGAGATAGCGAAGCTCCTCGCATTCGCGCTCAAGTGCCGCGAGTGTGCGGGCGAATTCGGGATCGTAGATCGAAAGATCGACGTCAAGATAGAAGCGCGCCTCAAAATCCTTGTCGGGGATCGGGCGGGATTCGAGCTTCGTGATGTTGATGCCCGATGCATTGAGTGCCGACAGAATGCGGTAGAGCGAGCCGGGCTTATGCGAAATGACCATCATAAGGCTCGTATGCTCCGATCCGGGATAAAGCTCAAGCTCCTTCGAGATACAGACGAAGCGTGTGTAGTTTGCGCCCTTGTCCTGCACCGAGGACAGGAGGCAGGAAAGTCCGTAAAGCGATCCGCACGCCGATGACGAAAGGGCGGCAAGATCGGTCCTGCCCGAGTCGCGGACGGTTTTTGCCGCAAGTGCGGTATTGAGGACGGGGGTGATCTTCACGTCACCGAGCGAACGCAGAAATTCCGCCGATTGATTGAGCGCCTGCTCGTGCGAGATGACCTCCTTTATGTCTTCAAGCCTTACGCCGGGATTGACGTAGAGGTTATGAGAGATCCGCACGCGCGCCGAGCGCACGATGTGAAAGCGATGGGTGAGCATCAGGTCATAGACCTTGTTGACAGAGCCCGCGGTGCTGTTTTCAAGTGGCAGAACGCCGTAACGGCACTCCCCGTTTTCCACCGCGCGGAAAACGTCCTCGAAGGTGCTAAAGTAGCAGATGTCGGGACTGCGGAAGAGCTTTTCGGCGGCGCTTTGCGAGTACGCGCCCTCCACGCCCTGGCACGCCACCCGTGCGGCGTGCGGAAAGAGCTTGTCGGTGCTTTCGATCGCATTTGTGACCGCCGTATAAAGCGGAGAAGAGCCGCACAGCGCCTTTTCCTGATGGGCGCGCGAAAGCGACAGAATGCTTTCGTACAGAATGCGGGTGTACCGCTCCTTGTCCTCCCCCGCAAGGGACGCTACCTTCGCGAGAAGCGCGCGCTCGCGCGCGGCGTCAAGGACGGGCATATTATGCTCTCGCTTATATTCCGCAACGCCTGCGGAGACCTCCATCCGTTCGCAAAAAAGACGGACAAGCTCCTTGTCGATGCGGTCGATGTCGGCGCGTAATTCGTTGAGTTCCATAGTGCTTTGATCCTTTACAAGAATTCAGTTCTTTTTGAAAAAGTCGGGTGCGTCCGAGAGGAGAAGATCGACAAGCGCGATCGCCGTCGCCGCTTCAAAGACGGGAACGGCGCGCGGAACGACACAAGGGTCGTGTCTGCCCTTCACAGTGAAGCGAACGTTTTCCATTTTGGAGAGGGAAACGCTGTCCTGCTCGATGCCGATCGACGGCGTGGGCTTCAGAGCCGCCGTAAAGACGAGCGGCATACCCGAGGTCATACCGCCGAGGATGCCTCCCGCGTTATTCGTTTTCGTGCGGACAGTCTTGCCGTCCGTGCAGAAGGGATCGTTGTTCTCACTTCCGTACAGCGCGGCACAGTCAAATCCGTTGCCGAAGGCAATGCCCTTGACAGCGGGGATGCCGAATATGATCTGCGCGATGCGTCCCTCGACTCCCGAAAACATATGCTCTCCGAGTCCTGCGGGAAGTCCGATCGCCGCGCATTCGACCGTTCCGCCGACCGAATCCGCACGAAGCCGCGCTTCCTCGATCACGGCGCGCATTTCTTCGCCCGCCGCGTCCGAACGTGTCGGAAATTCCTTCGCGAGAAGCGCGTCGATGTCGCTTTCCGACAGCAGGACACGGTCAAACGGTGTGTCGCGGACCGCTCCGATCGATGCAATGTGCGCCGCCACGCGGATGCCGCGCTTTTCAAGCATCTGGAGGCAGATGCCGCCGAGGATGCACATAGGGGCTGTCAGCCGCCCCGAGAAGTGACCGCCGCCGCGCAGATCGACCGCGTCACCGTATTTCATACGCGCCGCGTAGTCGGCGTGAGACGGGCGCGGAATATCCGCGAGGTTCTGGTAATCGCCCGAACGCTGATTCGTATTGTAGATCACGGCGTGAAGGGGAGAGCCGTCGGTCTTGCCGTCGGTTAGTCCCGATAGAAAAATAGGGGTATCGGGCTCCTTACGCGTGGTCGAATAGGCATTCTGCCCGGGTGCGCGCCGCTTCATAAATGCGAGGAGCGCGGGGAGGGAGATCTCTTCTCCCGCGGGAAGTCCCGTAGCCTTGACTCCGATTTCAGAGTCGTGCGAGCCGCCGTAGATCGAAAGGCGGAGAATTTGTCCGTAGGTCGTCAAAATTTTGTCCTCCGAGGAGAAATCGAATGATTTGGTGCGTCAGATCACGGTGACGCTGAAGCCGAGTGCCTTTGCATCGTCGTAAAAGCGCGGATAGGATTTTTCGGCGCATTCCGCACCGAGGATCGTCACGGGCTCATCCGAAACGAGGGAAGCCACCGCCGCGCTCATTGCGATGCGGTGATCGTTCTCCGCAGAGACCGTTCCGCCGCGAAGCCGACCGCTTCCACGGATCACAAGGAAGTCCTCTCCCTCCGAAATGTCGCCGCCAAGCGTCTCGATGAGACGGTGTACGGTCTCGAGGCGATCGCTTTCCTTGAGACGGAGGCGCGCCGCGTTTTCGATGCGCGTTTCACCGTATGCCGCAGCCGCAACGACCGCGAGGATCGGTACGAGGTCGGGGATCTGCGACGCGTCGATCGTAATGCCCGAGAGGGGCGCGGGAGAGACGCGAATGCTGCCCTCCGATTCCTCAACACGTGCGCCGAAGCGGCGGAGAAGAGAGAGGATCTCTCGATCGCCCTGCGGTGAATTTGTGTCGAGATGTGTGAGCGTTACGGGAGAGGGGCCGATCGCTCCTGCCGCAAGATAGAATGCAGCACCCGAGTAGTCGCCCTCGACCGAGACTGCCGTCGGAGCGTGATAATCGGCGGGGGAAACTGTAAAGCGGAGCGTTCCGTCCGTTTGCCACTTTTGCTCGACGGGTACGCCGAATACACGCATCGCACGTACCGTCATATCAAGATAGGGAAGTGATTCGATCTTTCCCGTCAGCGTGAGCGAGACGGGGGCGTTTTCTCTCCTTGCAAGACACGGAAACGCGAGAAGCAGTCCGCTTGCGTACTGCGACGAAACGTTCCCGGGGAAGGAAAATTCACGTCCCGAGAGCTGCCCTGAAACGGAGAGGGGATTTGTCCCCTGCGGGGACAGCAAAATGCCGCTTTCCGTAAGCGTTTCGTAGAGCGGAGAAAGGGGGCGCGCGGGAAGTCTGCCGTGCCCGACGAGGGATGCGCCCGTTCCGAGACAGGAGACGAGAGCCAGCATAAAGCGGTAGGTCGTGCCCGATTCGCCGCAGTCAAGCACCGCGTTTTCGTTTACCTGCGAAATGGGCGTGACCGTATAGCCGTCCTCGGTTTCCGAGAAGCACGCACCGAGTGCCGAAAGACAGGCGGCTGTCGCACAAATATCGCGGCTTTTTTCGGGACAGCGGATCGCTATACTTGTATCCGCAAGGGCGGCACAGATCATAAGTCGATGCGCCGCGGATTTCGATGCAACGGCGGGAATCGTTCCGCCAAAGCCCTTCGCGGGAGAGATGCGAATATCCATATCAGCCCTCCCTCACTGCCGCGAGAGCCTCTTCTGCGAAGATCTGAAGTTCAGCGATCGGCGTTTTCACGAGGCGCGTGTCGCCGATCCCGTAGGGGATGACGAGGGTGATCGATCCCCCCGCGCGCTTCTTATCCGACGACGCGACCCGTGCGAGCTGCTCTGAGGTGTAAGGACAGGTCAGGGGCAGACCGTAGGACTTGAGCATCGCGCGAATATCCAAAAGCTCGTTTTGGTCAAGCAGACCGCGGCTTTTCGCGAGAGATGCAACGAGATTCATTCCGATCGCGACGGCAGAGCCGTGGGAGACCGTGAAGCC
>JAZNOQ010000010.1:0-11739 GCA_045589215.1 Eubacteriales bacterium | reverse complement strand
CACAGAACGACATGGCTACGATCCGACTTTCCGTTCTGCCTATCAGATCGTCGGAAAGCTCGTGGCATATTGCATTGAAACCGAAAACACGCTTGAAGGGCTTTCTCTCGAAGAATACAAGCAGCTTTCTCCGCTTTTTGAAGAGGATGTATATCCCGCAATCAGCCTTGAGACCTGTGTCGCCGAGCGAAAGGCATACGGCGGACCTTCCGAGGAATCGGTTCGTCACCAAATCGACCTGATGCGTCAATTCATCGCCGCTGAGCAATAATATAAGATCCCATAAAAGGGGGCTGATTCACTTATTCCGTGAATCAGCCCTTTCAGTTTTAACAAAATCGTTCCAATTTATTATTTCTCGTCGCTCCGCTTCATGCGAAGAATTCTCGAGCTATTGATCAGAACAACGAACGCTCCGACGTTATGCATTGCAGATCCGAGGATCGCCGGAAGAATACCGCCTGCAGAAAGCGCGATCAACGTAAGGCTGATCATGATCGACAGGACGAGGTTCTGATAAATGATCTTCTTCGTTTTGCGCGCAATCTGCATCGCAAACGGGATGTTCGACAGGTTGTTGTTCATCAGCGCAATATCAGCCGATTCGATCGCCATATCCGAGCCCATCGCGCCCATCGCGATACCAACGTCTGCCTCACGAAGCGCAAGCGCGTCATTGATACCGTCACCAACGGCAAGGACGATCTTATCTTCCTTGATCTCACGAAGCTTCTCGAGCTTATCCTCAGGCAAAAGCTTTGCATGGAGTGTCTGAATACCGATCTGCTCACAAACAGCGTGCGCAGAGGTCTCACCGTCACCCGTCAGCATCACGGTTTCTTCAATTCCCATTTCCTTTAAAACGTCTACGCTGTCCTTCGCCATCGAACGAACGGTATCGTTGAAGCAAAGCGCACCGCAAAGCTTACCGTCACACGCAACGTAGCTCGTCGGAACGTCGAGATCAGCACCGAAGTCGCTGTCCACAAGACCGCACTCAGATAGGATCCAATCCCTGCTTCCGAAAAGTACGGTATGAGCTCCGTCCGAAGACGTTCCCATCATTCCCTTTCCGGGAACCTCCTTGACGTCATAGGTCTTGTCGTATCCGTCTGCAGTGACTGAGCGAATCACCGCGCGGGATATCGGGTGACTTGAAGCAGATGCCACGATCGCGGCACACGAAAGAAGCTCCTCTTTCGTCATGCCGTCATACGATCTGTAATCGACGAACGAAAGATCACCGACAGTAAGGGTACCCGTTTTATCAAAAACGACAGTTTCAATCTCGGTCAATTCCTCAAGGAACTTTGAGTTTTTGATCAGAATACCGTGTTTTGTTGCAACCGAAAGCGCCGCGATCATCGGAGCAGAGCTGACGAGCATCTGCCCACACGGGCAGGAAACGACGAGGATCGCGATCGCAGGAGTCATGTCCTTCTGAATGAGCGCGATCGCGCCCGCAAGCCCGAGCACGAAGGGAATGTAATACTTCAAAAAGCGGTCGATGATCTTGGTTTCCGAGGATGCAATATTCTCGGATTCCGCCAAAAGCGTTAAGACCTTCGAGAAGGAAGTGTCAACGTATTCCTTGCTCACCTCCACTATAATTCTGCCCTCAATGTTGACCGTACCCGCATAAACGGTGTCTCCCTTGACCGCATGAAACGGAAGCGGTTCTCCGGTCAGGGATTTCTGGTCGATATGCGTATCTCCGCTTACGATCACACCGTCGATCGGAATGCCTTCGCCCGGCTTTACAACGATGCGGTCGCCGATCTTCAGCTTAGCCGCCTCTACCTCAATCTCTTCGTCACCTTCGATCTTGATGGCAGTAGCCTGCTGCATTTTCTTAAGCCCGTCGATAATTCCACGACCGCCCATAATACTGCGCTCTTCGAGCAGATGTACGACGTTCAAAATCAGCGGGATCGTTACCGAAAGAATGAGATCACCCGTAAGGTAACACGCCGTTACAGCGATCGCTACGAGTATATCGAGCGCGTGGTCCATATCCTTCGTAATAACGCCCTCGATCGCCTCGTGAAAGATCGGGATCGTCTGAATCAAAAACGCGACCGTATAAAGAAGTGCGGGAACCGTTTTCTGAAGCGGGAAAATATAGGAGTACAAAAGTCCCGCACCAAGAAGAGCAAGTGAGATCGCAGCACCGATCAGCTCACGGCGAAGATGCTTTTTGCCGTCCTCGGTCAAATTATCCTTGGCAAGAAGCTCAAGGTTTTTCTGACCCATATTATTGATGCTTTCCAAATCCACTCACCTCCTTAATTGATAAAAATCTTCGTATCTTCGTCCTCTACCACGCGTACCGTTCCGATCTTAGCGATCGCTTCCGCCATTCTCGCGCTGTAAATACGAGTCGTTACTACGTCGGGGTTCGCGTTGTATTCATCAAGGAGACCCCAAAATTCAGCGAGATCCTGATTTGCTGCAGCAACCGCAGAGGAATATTTGGCGTTGGCATTCGAGATCAGCGTGTTTCTCTGTCCCTCCGCGGAGGGGATCAGATTTTCACGATAGATCTTTGCTTGCTCAAGCATCGTGGAGGACTCTACCTTCGCGGCATTGACTCTGTCATAGATATCCTTGACCTCTGCAGGCATTCTGACATTCGTAAGCTCGATCGTTGTGATCGTTACACCCGCACCGACAGCGTCCAGCTTTGCCTGCGCACCGTTCAGAACCGCAGTTCCGTAGGCATCCTTCTGTGATGTCAAAAGATCGTCAACCCGAATGGAAGCCGCCTCGTCAAGTAGCGAGCTACTCACAAATCCGTTGATCAGCGCGTCGATATCGTTCACGTAAAGTGCATAGGCGACGGGATCCGAGATCACATATTTAACTGCCGCACTGACAACTGCTACGTTTTGGTCTCCCGTCAGAACGTATCCGTTGTTTCTGAGAGACGTCATCACGCCATTTGTATAGTGCGTCGTAACCTTGACCTCCATCACACTCTCGGTCGGAACCATAACGACCTCGTCAATAATGTACGGAAAGGCAAGCAGAAGTCCGGGCTGATGCACCTGCTCCTCGTAAGTGTCGCCGACAAGCTCACCGAAGCGCAAAACGATCGCGACCTCGCCACTCTTTACAATACGAATACCCGAAAGGCAGATCCAAACGATCACGATCACAACGAGAATCAGAAAATATTTGGTTACCGAGGTCAGAATGTCCGCGAATACACCGTTCTTTTTCTTCGTTCTCATGACTGACCTCCAGATCCTGCGGATGCCTCCTCGATCAGCGTCGAAATCGCCGAGATCAGTGCCTCCCTGTCTGCCTCGGGGAGCTGGGTAAGAATGTAACTGAGATCCTTGATAATGGTCTCATCGTTTTCATTTGTAAGATAGTCGCCGTACTGTGTCAAAACATTGAAGGGATATTCATCCGCCTTCACCACAAGAACAGTATTGGAGCCAATCGAAGCAACAAAGGTATCAAGCTGCTTCAGGAATCGGAAGAGCTCAAGATTTGCCGCCTGCGCCTCTGCATAAATGCGCGCAACCTCAGTTTCGGTCTTTGCATTGATCTCCGCTGCAGAGGTCACACCGCCTGCGATGATCGCCGCCGCATCGGAATCTGCTTCCGATGTAATCTTATTTGCCTCAAGCTCTGCATTCGCGAGAATGGTATCTATTTCCTTCTGACGGTCTGCGGTCATCTGATCGAAAATGCTTTGCAGATTCGTTTCGGGAAGCGAAATACGCAAGAAATTCACGTCCTGAATGTAAATACCGTAGTTTTGTTTACAGTTTTCTCTGACACGATCGCAGATCTGCTGCTGGATCGCTTCGATCTGGATCTCTTCTTCATCTAAGGACACGATCGCGGTAAGATTATAGGTACCGACAATTCCGTTGATAACGCTCCTGATCTGGTCCTCAATGTTCGCGTTGATCGTTCCTCTGCTTCCTACGCTGTTATGATATCTTACGGGATCTTCAATTTCCCACGCCACAAAGGACTGAATGATGATGTTTCTCAGGTCCTTCGTGGTCGTTTCCAGATACGTAGACTCGTAGTACTGCAGGCGATCGTCATATTTTACAGTGGTTTCAAACGGCCACGGAAGCTTCAGGTAAAGTCCCGCATCGGTGATCTCCTCGCGGACCTCGCCAAAGCGAAGAATGACCGCACATTCGCCTTCCCTGACTTCACAGGTAAAGCCGAAATAGAAAAACGCAGCAACAATAACGACCGCGATCAAAACCTTAAAGATCGGAAAGGATCTTTTTTCCTTGACGCGCTTCGTCTTCTTTTCTTCCGATACATTTCCCTCGGAATTCTTTATCTTTTTATCTTTCATATCTTATCAAAAGCATCCTTTCTATCATTTTCCCTCGGATGAGAAGGTTTCCGATTCATATTCATAGGTGGTCTCCTCCTCGGTTTCAGGAGGGATAATAACACCGATATTCAGGCTACCGAAGTATATATTCGAGCTGTCCACGCCCTCTCCGACGATGACAAGCCTCGTGCTTCCATACGCCTGTGTAATTGCATTCAAGTACTTATAGTAACGGTACGTCGACGGATAGCTTGAATCTGCACTTACGCTCGCCATAAATTCCGAAACCGATGCCTCTGCATCCGCGATCGCAGAGGACTGATTGACCGTAGCCCCCGCAATCGTAGTGGTTTGCTGTGTTTTTGCACCCGCAATGATAGTTGCTTTATATGCCTCAGCTTCAAGGATCTTTTTCTCCGCTTCGATCTCTGCGCTGATCACCTTTTGGTAGATCTCCGCGATCTCGATCGGCGGATGGATGCTCTCAAGCACCACACTGACGATATCAATACCCGTTTCATACTGTGCAATTCCATCGATCAGATCCTTCTTGAGATGCTCGGAAAAGGCTTCTCTATCGATGGTTAGCAACGTACTCAGATCACTGTTGATGGTATGGTCCACGACAAGCTCATAGGCATACGCTTCAACAAGCGCGGCGGGAGACGCATTGTTTTTGAGATACTGATAGATGTTCCCGATCTTATATTCGACCTGTAGGTTGATCGATACGAGCTCGTCTCCGCTCCCAAGCAGAAGCTGATATTCCTCGGTACCGTGCATGTCCGTCCAGGTATTGTCCTCGGTCTCCTCCGAAACGTAACCGACCGTGAACTTCTGTATGGCATCAACGTCGTAAACCTCGATCTTATCACACGGCCACGGCAAGCAAAGATGCAGTCCCGGCTGAAGCGGTTCCTCCTGCAGCTTTCCAAATCGATATACCACTCCTGCCTGGTGAGACTCGACCTGCACAAGCCCCGTGATACACCAAAGGAGCACCGCGGTTAGTGCAACCGTATACGGGAAGAGCTTTTTGACCATTCGCATACTCCAAAGGGAGCGCATCGTCATGCCCGTATTTTCTTCGAAATACGTAAGAAGGCTAAGCTCCTTTGAAGTACCGATCGCAAAGGGTGCGGGAACGTTCAGAAACGGCTTTTCAAAGATATTCTTTTTAATGACGGTAACCGTGAAGGAAACCACGAGGAACACCGACATATAATAGAAAAGCACCATCAGGATGTATTTCATCCATTTTTGAAAGTCATATACACCGAAGATTTTCAAAGCCGATGCGATCATCATCAAGATCAACGCGAGCTGCAGAAGAGCGAACACGCTTCGAAGATTTTTCAGCAGCGAATCGGTAAAATCCTCACCCGACCTTGCGTGACTTCCCCACTTATCAAGCGCAATGAATACGGTGAACATTATGATCATCCCGATCAATGCGGGATAATTCATCGTATAAAGTGAGGTCAATCTCGACTGTACGACAAAGAATCGGATCTGAACAAGTACGGTTGCGGCAAGTGCAAGAACGACCGCGATCCAAACTCGATTGCGGTTATACCAACGTGCCACGGCACACAAAGCCCGTTTCAGCCAAAACTGCTTTCCGTTTCCTTTTTTCGCCTTACGCTTTTTCTTTTTCGTTTCAGCAGATATAGCCTCAGCTTCATCGGTTTTTAAATCGGCAGCCTCTGTGCCATCCGCTGTCACCTCTGCGTTTGCCGTAAGCGCCTCCATTCCCTTTCCCTCAGGTAGCTTGAAACGAAGCACCATTACGATGATATTGATCACCGCGGGGAAAAGACACATCAAGGCAAACAAGCAGAGCGGCAAATATTTCGTCATACCGTACAGCACCTCGGAAGCGATCGCAATTGCAATCAAGGCGAGGGCTGATATCATAGGCGGCAGAATATTACGTCCACCATCTTTTTTCATTCTGTATGTACCAAGCCTTTCTTTTGATATAAGTTAATACAAGTCATACGCAAAAGCACTCCGAAGAAGGTCTTTTTTCTTCCGAACCTACCTCCCACTTGTTGCGTTATAGACGATCGTAGCATCAAGTAAAAGATAATTCGTCGTATCGGCTACAATAGACTTAAACTTCTTTTCGTCTCCTGCATATAGGACAAGCTCAAGGGCACTGCAACCTTCAAATGTCCCGATTTGAAGCTCGGAAAGCGACGACGGAAGGTATATCATTCTGACCTGTGAGCAGTCGAAAAACGCATATTCTCCAAGGTAGGTCAGCGAATCGCTGAGACGGACCGAATTGAGCCCGTAGCAGCTTTCAAAAGCATTCAGTTCAACTCGCTCAACGCTGTTCGGAAGAGCCAGCGACGGAAGAGATTCACAGCCCGTAAAGGCAAATTTGTCGATCAGCAAAAGGGATTCCCCGAAATCAACGTTACACAGACGTCCGCTATACGCAAACGCAAATTCGCCGATCGTCTTTACCGAATCCCCCATTGTAACGGAGACAATATTTTTCATTGTGAAGGCATCCGAAATATGACGGACTGTATCGGGAATTTCTATACCGGAAGCGTCGCCGTTATACTTCAGGAGAACGCCGTCACCGACGATGGCGAATTCATCGGTCAGCGACGAATGCCAAGGAGTACCCGAAAAGGCGTATGCACCGATCGACCATACCTTTTTGTTCAGAGTCACGTCCTTCAGGAAGGAACAGCCTGCAAAGCATCTCATACCGACTCTCTCGACATTTTTGCCGAGCTTAAGGGATTGGATCTGTTGATTTTGATAAAAGATATTATCGTCAAGCGCAACCACAGGGCGTCCTTCGATCTCGTCCGGGACCACCACGCTCGCGCTCTCGCCCTTGTAAGCGGTGATCAATACCGTGTCGTCGTCGTAAACTTTATATCGGAAATAGGAATATGACTTCGTTTCCGCACCGTCCGGTATGGTTCGGTTCGGAAGCGTGAAGTCACTTCCATTGCTCGCACATCCGGAAAAAGACAGAAGCAAAAGCGGAAGAAGAAGCAAAACAATGAGACAGGCAGAAATAACGCGGTGGTGCGTACGGAAATATGTATTATTTATCATCATTCGCCCCTCCCGTTAGCCTTCATATACGATCTTGGCAGAATACAGCGAAACGTTGCCCTTTTCGCCGACCGTAATCTTGCCCCAATCTGCGGAAGAACCCTTGTAAACAACCGTTTTCAGTGATGAGCAATTATTGAATACGTTATTCCCTATCGACCGAAGCGACTTCGGCAGCTCGATTGTTTTAAGAGAAATGCATCCGAGGAAGGCACAGCTTTCGATTTCTGTAACCTTCGCAGTGATCACCACATCAGTCAGATTCACGCATCCATTAAAGGCGTATTTTGCGATCCTTGTTACCTTACTGCCAATAGTAACACGCTCGATCCGTTCACAGCCTTCAAAAGCATCGGTGATCACCTTCACGTTTTTCGGAACGGTAACGTCCGGTCCCGATCCGTTATATTTCAAAAGAACACCGTCACCAACGACAAAGAACTCATCGGACTGTCTCGTAAGCCACACCGTTCCCTCAAACGCCGCGCCACCAACGTATTCGACATTTTTCCCGATCGTAACATCTGCAAGCTTCGTGGAGGTCTTAAAAGCACGCTCCCCGATGCGCGTCACGTTGTTGCCGATCTTAACCGACAAAAGCGCGGAGGACCTTTCAAACAAAGAGTTCGAGATCTCGTTGAGTCCGCCGAGGCTTACCCGCGTAACGGAGGTGCATTGAGCAAATGCAGCGTCCCCTGCCGAGGAGATGCTTTTCGGCAGGATGACCTGCGTTAAAGCGGAGCAACTGAAAAAGCATTCCGCCCCGATCGTTTCGAGTCCTTCCCGAAACTCGATCACATTAAGAGAAAGACAACGGTAAAACGCGCCGTCTCCGATCGATCGAAGTCCATCTGTATTGTTCACCTCGCATAGCCTTTCGCACGAATCAAATGCATAGTTGCCGATATTCGTAACCGTTGTTGCGAGATCAATCCGAAGGAGCCGATAGCATTTGCGGAAAGCATTTTGCCCAATATCCCGAATACCCTCCTCAAGCTTAACGTATTTCAGTCCCGCGTGCTCCTCAAATGCACCGTCTGCAATCGCGGTAACCGTATAAGAGGAATCGATCTTCGAAGGAATGATCGCAACCTCGCGTGCGGTATCCTTGATACCCGTGATAACAGCGGTATTGTTCTCATACAGCGTATAGTAAAATCCGTCCTTTGAAAGATTGTTCTCCGAAACAACAGCATAGACCGCGTTGTCGGCAAACATACCGCAGGAGCAGAATATAAATGTCAAAAGGATCCCGCAGGTGAAAGCGAGAAGACATTTCCCTATGATGCTTCGATGTTGAATCAATACCTTTTTCATAGTATCCCTTTCCATAAGCGCCCAAACTGTTTCAATTTAGGCACAATATATTGATATTATACCATAATTTTTAAAAAAAAGCAATACCCATTGGTGTATTGTAAATAAATTCCAACAAAAAAAGTGACATTTTTTCTCTATCCTCACTTATGAAAACATCCCCTGCGGCATCATCGCCGCAGGGGACATTTAAACGCAGTGCAAATTGACCTTGACTAACAGCTACCGGTGTACACTGCCTATTTTTGCTTCTTTTGGGTTGCTCGTTTCAAAAACGTCTCTATTTCCGAAAGATAATCCGCCATAACGTCGTTTGTGCTCATATAGATCTCATGTCTCGCACGGTCCTCGTAATAAAGCTCACCGTTCTCGAGAAGAGATATAAAAATTTCCTGTTCCCTTCTGAACACGAAATCATCCTCTCCCGCAGAAAAGAGTAAAACAGGGATCTTAACACGCGCAACACGGATGGGATCAAGCATATACTTTCCGATCCGCAGGGATTCGTTCACCCAACGGTAAGTCGGATAGCTGTTCTGCAGATAGGGGTACGCCACGCGCTTCTGTCTGTAATACTCAAAGCGCTCCTTTGAGGTATCGGGACTGCTTTCGAACTGCTCGTTGTCGTTAAAGCCCGCCTTTGCCGTGAACACGAGCTTATCTCCCTTTCCGAAAACACGGCAAACCGCAGACATCGCCCGCGTAACGGGTGTTGGGATGCCCTCTGTTTTGGGCTTCAGCATCGGAGCGGTCAGGATCGCCTTCCGAAATACGCTCGGATGATTTTGCAAATACAGGATCGAAACGGCGCCGCCCATCGAATGTCCGTATAAATAAAGCGGAAGTCCCACCGTATTTGGCTGCACGATCTTCTTCACAAAGCAATGAAGATCGCGCACGTAATCGCTGAAGCTTTCGATATCGGTCAAGGCGAGATCAGGAGACAAGCGGTGCGAGCGCCCATGACCGCGATGGTCGAGCGTAAACACAGAAAAGCCCATTTGCATAAACCAATACGCCATTTCACGGAATTTTTCCGCCGATTCATTGTATCCGTGGGAGATGACAACAGCACCCTTCGCGTTCGGCAAGATCTCGCATTCATAGTAGAGCTTTTTTTCGTCCTTTGAAGAGAAGAATCCCTCCTTACGATAAGAGCAGAGGTACGGCTCTACAGTTTCACGCATAAACTGAAAATACCCACCGTCCTCGGGCAAAATATCCTGAAAAGTAAGCATTTGAGACCTCCCCTTAATTTTGCTCGGTCAAATTGTTATAAAAGATCTCTTCATCGGGAAAAACAAGACCAAGCTTTTCCCGCGCCATACGGATGATATATGCATCATCCACGGGGCTGTCGACAAGATATCGCAGCTCCGCCGCGTTTTCCTCGTGATCCTTGATCTCTTCGTTCAGCTTTTCGGTCTCCTGACGCAAGCGGTTATATTCCACAAGCTTCGTCGCAAAAAACACAAGAGAAAGCGTTAGCATAATGATGAATACGCACTTAAAAAGGAGCGGCATACGCGGCGCATCACGCTTTTCAACAGGCTTCTTCGGGCTTGTTTCTTGCTTTTTCTTGGTATTCTGTTCGCCCATATACACGTCTCCTTCTCTTATTTTTTACGTCCTTTTGTTTTTCGTGCGACTTTTCGGGACGCGCTGTCTCCGTTCGGACCGTTTTCTCAAGTCCGAGAGATTCAAAACTGCCAAATCCCTCCGATGCTGCCGCAAGAAGTGTCCTCATCTGTAAAGCATGAAATCTCTTATTTTTTCGTTTGCGTATCTGCACTCGAAGCCTCCCTATAAGGAAAGAGAAAAGAATTCGAATTCCTTTTCCCGCGGCCCTCAAGGGATAGAGCAAAATAAAAACAACATATCGGCATAAGAGCCGAACTACCGCCGCAAGCAGCTCAAAAGCATAGGAAAACAGCTTGCCGAGCGTCAAAGTATAGCATGCAAATCCGACCGCCGTACCAAGCAAAATAAACCAGCGAATCCGTCCGTTATTTCCTACGTAAGCAAGCAAGATGATCCCGACAGCAGCACAAAGACAAAATAAAATGTCTTCCCAAAAACACAAAAGAGAAATCAGCCCTCTCGAGATGTTTCTGTCGGATTTGACACTCTTTCGTTCGGAAACCCAAAAGCGAGGCAATCGAACTTGTCTTTCGGGAACGCATTCTCCGAGGAGAACACGGCTGAACCGCAAAAGGCTGTATAAAAGCCCCAAAACGACGCCGAGAATAAATGCCTCTGCCGTCAGAGACATCAGCAGCTTCGGAGAATATTCCATAGACTACCGCTTTCCGAAAATACCGTGCTTTTTGTCGCCCTTACGGGAGAGATCCTTTGAATCAAGATAATCAAGCGTCCGTATGCTTCCCGTGAGCGTTACTACCCCTCTCTCGGTATCAAAAGCCTCAATGCGAAGCTGTTCCCCCTCTACGATCAAGTCGCCAAGCGAGGTAGAAAGCTCGGCGGAAAGATCATCAAAGCGGATCACGTCGCTCACCCCTTCGATCACAAGTCGCTTTCGGTTCTCTAAAGTGATCGTATGCGGCTTTTTCACTTGCTCCGTTCGAGATAGGTCTCCGCCCTTATAATTCTGATAATTCATCATTCGGTTGCCTTTCATATAAAATTCGGAGGTTAAAAAATCCTATAGAATTCCTATGCAAAAGACACTCGAAGTATGCGTGAGGGGCACGCCTTATCCGATCACCTCATACATCGTTCCCGCGTCGTCCTTTCCCGCATGCTCTCTGACATCCAGAACGCGGATCTTCAGGGTTCGCTGACCGAAGGTGATCTCGATCACATCATTTTCCTTGACGTCATAAGACGCCTTTGCGGGTCGGTTATTTACCGTAACGTGCTGATTGTCACACGCCTCATTTGCAACGGTGCGCCGCTTGATCACGCGGGACACCTTCAAAAATTTATCAAGTCTCATACGTTTTTCATTCACCCTTTTCGAGAGCATCAAGCCGCGCACGAAGTGCCCGTCAAGTCGGAGG
>JAZNOQ010000009.1:0-10455 GCA_045589215.1 Eubacteriales bacterium | reverse complement strand
AGCGAAATGATACGCCTGTGGAGAGCGGTGAATTTTGAATCCATAAAAACCTCCGATCCTTAAAATCTTTTGCGTGATTCTATCCGAAAAAAGGGTGCCGAGCTGACTGCACGACACCCTTTTCAGTTATCAAATAGACAGAGTAGAAATACGAAAATCAACGGATGTCTACATTTACCCGCTTATTGCAGGAAGATGCGGCAGCCTTGATGACCGTACGGATCGCTTTGGCGATCTTGCCGTGACGACCGATAACCATACCCATATCGTCGGGCGCAACCGTAAGGGTGAAGGTGATCTCGTGATCGGTCTCCACCTCGGTTACCTGTACTTCATCGGGGCTGTCAACAATTGCTTTCGCAATATCAGTGAGGGTTTCCTTTAAATTAACCATGTTGACTCCTTCCGAATTCCGAAGCGCGAATTAGTTGATCGCGCCGGACTTCTTCAGAAGTGCCTTAACGGTTTCGGTAGGCTGTGCACCGTTCTTGATCCACTTCTGAGCCTTTTCAGCGTCGATCTGAACCTCTGCGGGGGTGGTGCCGGGGTTGTAGTAACCGATCTCCTCGATGAAGCGACCGTCACGGGGGAAGCGGCTGTCTGCTACGACAACGCGGTAGATAGGAGCCTTCTTTGCGCCCATTCTTCTGAGTCTGATTTTAACTGCCATTTTTGTGTTCCTCCAAAAATTATGAAAATAATAATTTATAAAATCCGCTAAAACGATGATTTCGTCTCAGAACGGCATTTTTAACTTTCCTCTCGCCATCATCTTTTGCATCTTGGCGGGATTTGCAAACTGCTTCATCATTTTGCAGATCTGATCGTACTGCTTCAGAAGCTTGTTGATCTCTTCGACCGAGGTACCGCTGCCCGCCGCAATGCGCTTTTTGCGGGAAGAGGTGATAATGTCGGGCTTCGCGCGCTCGCGCGGTGTCATCGAGCGGATGATCGCCTCCTGATGGGAGATCATTTTTTCGTCGATCTTTGCGTCCTTCAGCTGGCGTGAATTCATACCGGGGATCATACCTGCGATCTGATCGAGGCTGCCCATATTTTTGATCTGCCCGAACTGCTCGAGGTAATCATCGAGGGTAAAGGTCTCTTTGCGGAGCTTTTCCTCAAGCTCTGCCGCCTTCTTCTCGTCAAACGCCTGTTGTGCGCGGTCGATCAACGTCAGAACGTCGCCCATTCCGAGGATACGAGATGCCATGCGGTCGGGGTAGAAGGGCTCGATCGTGTCGAGCTTTTCGCCCATACCAACGAATTTGATCGGCTTGCCCGTGATGAACTTGATCGACATCGCGGCGCCGCCTCTGGTATCACCGTCGAGCTTTGTTAAGATCACGCCCGTGATATCAAGAAGCTCGTTAAAGGTCTTTGCCACGTCGACCGCGCTCTGACCGATCATTGCGTCGACCGTGAGCAGGATCTCAATGGGCTTTACCTCTTTTTTGATGTTTTGAAGCTCCTCCATCAGTGCTTCGTCGATCTGAAGTCGGCCTGCGGTATCGATGAAGACCATGTCATATCCGCGTGCCTCGGCGTACCGAACACCTTCCTTCGCGATTTTTACGGGGTTTTCCTTGTCACCCATGGTGAAAACGGGGATCCCAAGTGCTTCACCGACGACCTCGAGCTGTTTGATGGCTGCGGGACGGTAAACGTCACATGCAACGAGTAGGGGGTTCTTGCCTTGCTTTTTATACATACCCGCGAGCTTACCGCAGTGCGTGGTTTTACCCGCACCCTGAAGACCGCAGAGCATAATAACGGTCGGAGGCTTCGAGTCGATCTCGAGCTTGCTGTTGTTTCCGCCCATCAAAGCGGTGAGCTCTTCGTTTACGATCTTGACGACCTGATTTGCGGGGGTCAGGGATTCCATTACCTCTGCGCCCACCGCGCGTTCCGAAACGGTTTTGATAAATTCTTTGACAACCTTGAAATTGACATCCGCTTCGAGCAGGGCGAGCTTGATCTCACGCATTCCCGCTTTGATGTCCGCTTCGGTCAGCTTGCCCTTGTTGCGGAAGCGCTTAAACGCGTTACTCAGTTTGTCACTCAGACTTTCAAACATAAGTTTTCCTGCCTTTCTGCCAATTTTAAATATTGCGGAGAGCCTTTTGTGAGGCTCTGTCTGTCATACAAGCTCGGAAAGCTGTATGATCTCGTTTTTGAGTTCTTGGGAAAGAGGCTCGTTTTCGGCAATCAAGCGGATACGCGACACGGATTCTCCGTATTTACGGAACCGTGCGGCAAGACCGAGCTTGTCTTCGAGGAAGAGAAGCTCCTCTTCGCCCTTCTTGATCGAATCTCGCACACCCTGACGGGAAATGCCGATCTCATCTGCGATCTCTGCAAGCGAAAGATCGTCGTTATAGTAATACTCAAGCACGGTGCGCTTTCGTTCACTGAGGATCTCTCCGTAGAAGTCGAGCAGATATCCGATGTTCAGATTCTTTTCAAACAGAACGATCACCTCCGCCATTACACAAAAAAGCGGGATCTTCTCCCGAAAAAAGCGATCCGCGCCGTGTAAAGCAAATCACTTTACAGATTATAACACGGTATCTTTTATTTGTCAAGGGGGTTTTTGAATTTTAATGTAATTTTTTTGTGATTTTTTCTTCTGCGTATCCTTGACAAAGCACAGAGTGGTATGGTACAATAAAACAGACGAATACCGAAGGGAGAACCCTTAAAAACGAAAGGATGAGTTGGCTATGATCAGACACGTTGTCATGTGGAAATTCAAGGAAGAAAACAAGAAAGCGAATATGGAGCACGCGAGGGAGATCCTCTATGCACTGAAGTCCGTGATCAAGGAGCTTCGCCGTATGGAGATCGGTTTCGATATTTCAGGCACCGATATGTCGTATGATATGATGCTTCTGACCGAATTCGACTCGGTCGAGGATATGAAGACCTATGCCGTACATCCCGAGCATCTGAAGGTCAGCGGATTTGTCCGCTCGGTGATCGAAAGCCGAGTTGTGCTCGACTGCGAGCTAGACGAAGCATAAGGGGGAAGGTATATGCTGAAAACCGAAAGAACCGCGGTGATGAATTTCGAAAACGCCATTCGCGGTGCGAGAAATCCTCTGAACAGTTGGGCGAAAATGGACAGCTCGTATGACGAGAACGGTAACTTCGTTCTCGGTCCGAACGATCTGTCACTCGCGAAGCGTCTCGCCAAGGCGGGAAGCGACCACCGTAAATATCTCCGTCAGGTCTTTGTTTCGGTGGATATCACCGCGCCGCTTTATTGGTGGAAGGAATTTGACACCTACAAGGTAGGGACGGTTGCAAATTCCACCTCTACAATGCATAAGATCCACGCGAAGGCGTTTGACCGAGAGGACTTCTCCTGTGACCGTCTCGACGAGGACGGACTGCGGATGCTGGACTCCATCATCGCGTATCTCGAATCGGAACGGCAGAAGTACCTCGCGGACACGGGTGACCGTGCGCCGTGGCATCATATGATCCAGATGCTGCCGTCCTCTTACAATCAGATGCGTACCGTGACGATGAACTATGAAAATCTGATCGGCATATACTATGCGCGTAAGGGACATAAGCTGCCCGAGTGGCATACGCTTTGCGATTGGATCCGCACGCTTCCGTATGCACAGGATCTGATCCTTGTGAAGGAAGCCGACGAGGGATGATTTGGATTTTTCGGGAGAGAGACCGATCTCGGTTTCTCTCCCGTGCTTTTTTTGAGAAATGGAGACCGAAATGAAGCTATATGAAAAAAACGGGGTGAAATTTTTTCGCTCCGCGCTTTTACCCTGTCCGCACGGTTTTGCGACGCGGATCGGCGGTGTGAGCGAAAAACCGCACACAAGGGCATTAAATCTGGCGTTCGGACGCGGGGATGATGACGAGACCGTTCTCGAAAATCTTGACCGCTTTGCAGATGCCATCGGTGTTTCCTCGGATTCGATCATTTCGCTTCCGCAGGTGCACGGATGTGACGTAATACGCGTCACGCGCAACGATCGGGG
This sequence comes from Eubacteriales bacterium, assembly GCA_045589215.1. Lineage (GTDB taxonomy): Bacteria > Bacillota > Clostridia > Oscillospirales > CAG-272 > JAZNOQ01. The sequence continues at coordinate 6,445 of JAZNOQ010000009.1, read as the reverse complement.
CGAGGGGTATAGAAAAAGAACCGTCCGAACGGCAGACGGATACTGTACTGCGGACTCTACGGTAGTGCTTGGCGTGAAAACGGCGGACTGTGTTCCGATCCTACTGTGCGGCGTTGATAAAGGTGGGAAGCCCGTGGCTGTTGCGGCACTCCACGCGGGATGGCGCGGAACCGTCCTTCGGATCGCAGCGCACGGGGTGGAGGAGCTCTCTTCAATGGGAGTCCCGCGGGAACGGATCCGTGCTGCGATAGGTCCTGCCATCGGAGGGTGCTGTTACGAGGTGGATGCGGCGTTTCGGGATACGTTTGTTTCGGAATTCGGTGAGGAATTCCTCTCGGGTACGTTCCGACTGCGCGGTGTGGATAAATACACCGCGGATCTGAAGGAGATCAACCGCCGCGTTCTGATCCGCTCGGGCGTTTTGCCCTCAAACATCGACGTATCGGACGAATGTACCGCCTGCCGTCCCGACCTCTTTTTCTCACACCGTTATTCGAAAGGTGTGAGGGGGACGATGCTTTCTGTGATCGCACTTCCGCACTACGAAACGTCCTCTATGGAGGAATAGTTCATAATTGCCGTAAAAAGCGTAAACGCGAGCTTTTTTTGATACGAGGCGTCGGAGAGAAGCAGAGCCTCGTGCTCGTTTGAAAGAAATCCGCATTCTACGAGGACCGACGGGATCTCAAGACGGTCGAGCAGATAAATGTTACTGCCTGCCTCCTTGACCTTGCGATGATTGTCGGGCTGGAGAAGTGCTTGTGTTGTCTCTTGAATTTTTTTGGCAAGACTAGAGGACGCTTCCGATGCGTTCGGGGAATACCAGACCTGAAGCCCGCTGACGTGATCCGATGGGTAGGAATTCATATGAATACTGACGAACAGGACCTCTATTCCGGGGTGCTCGGCGGCGACTTCTTCGGCAATTTCGAGACGCGCCTTGAGGTCGAGCACCTTTTTTCTCCCCTCGTAATCGTCGTTCGGATCGTACAGCAAGCGGTCGCTGTCTCTTGTCAGGAGAACCTCCGTGCCGCTTGCGCGGAGATAGTCGGCGAGAAGAAGTGAAACCGAAAGGTTCAGATCCTTTTCGCGAATGCCGCTTTTTGAGGAAGCTCCGCCGTCCTCACCGCCGTGCCCCGCGTCGAGGATCACGATGCGAGAGGGAAGTGACGAATCGCTTTCTCCGTTGACCGAAACGGTGTTATCGCGTTGCCCGAAGGTGGCGAGAAAATGCCCGAACACAGTTTCGATCATAATTGTGGTGAGAGCGAAGATGAGAACGAATAAGATGAATTTCAGCGTCATTCCGATGGGATGATTCTCGTACTTTTTGCGTTCCGATACATTCATACAGCCGACCTCCGAGTCTCTTTTTGAAGCTTGCTGTACGAATATATTCTTTCACACGGAAAAATAGGACATACTTATAAGCGAAAACTTTATAAACTTGTAAACTTTCGGGCGATATGAATTGACAAATGAAGAGAGACGCGATATAATATATCCGTATGATCCTTACGAGATGCGAATGTGAAAGGGAGAACGGGATATGGAACAAAATGAAAGCAAATATAAAAGCCTAATGACAAGGATCGGTGCAAGTCTTCTCGTTTTTCTCGCACTGATCACGGTATCCCAAAGTCTTTATCTTGACTTCAACACGGTCTTTTCAGCAGCGTTTGGCGAACGCACGGGCTATATTGTAAATGAGCTTCTCTACGGAATCGCGTATTTCGCTTCCTTCACGTTCCCCGTGCTGTTCTTCCGCATGATCTCAAAGGGGAAGGAGCGGGAGCCGATGCGGTTGTCTCTGCGACTTACTGCCGATACGCCGCTTATCATCGTTGCTTCGATCGCGACGGTCTTTCTTTGTGCGACGGTCAACAGTCTCTTGATCGAGCCCCTTATCTCTCCCGACGTTGACATTGAATCGATCTTTATTACGAGTGATTATTCCGAGCCTTATAAGGTCGTTCTGAGCCTTTTCGTGACTGCGCTTGTTCCCGGGATCTGTGAGGAGCTTCTTTTTCGCGGTATGATCCTTGAAAATCTGCTACCGTACGGAAAAACGGGTGCGATCATTGCTAGCTCCTTCCTGTTTGGTTTGATGCATCAGAATCCGTTTCAGATGTTTTATACGACGATGGCGGGGATCGTGCTCGGACTGATCTATGTATATACCGAGTCGATCTTCTGCAGTATGCTTGTTCACATTCTGAACAATGCCTTCAGCGTTTTTCTTGAATGGCTTTCCTTCCGTCTCGGATACGAGGGGGAGTGGCTTCTGTTCCTTTTGCAGGGAGGGCTCTTTCTCCTCGCTGTCGGTGCGATCTCTCTCTTGCTTCTTCGCAGAAAGAGCTTTTCGAAAACGCCTGATTTTGAAAACGGAGTATTCGAGCGCACGCTTCCCGAAGCAGAGGGATATCAGAGAATCGCGGTCGATCCCGTGCGAAAGATCCGTTTCTTCTTCTCTCCGACGATCATTGTTTTTATCGTTCTTACGCTCTTACAAATGGGGAATATTATGTTCTTTATCATGGGAGGTGCGTTTTGAATTCATTTGTAAGCAGTGCCTTTTCGAGCGAAGACGTCGAATACATGAAGGAGGCCTTGAAGGAGGCGGAGATCGCATATGCCCTTCACGAGGTTCCCGTAGGCGCGATCTTGGTGCGGGACGGCGAGATCATTGCGCGCGCCCACAATACGCGTGAAACCGCATTCAGCGCGATTGCTCACGCCGAGGTGACCGCGATCAGCTCTGCATGCGAGAAGCTGCGTGGTTGGCGGCTTGAGGGCTGTACCTTATACGTAACGCTCGAGCCATGCCCGATGTGTGCGGGGGCGATCATTAATGCGCGCATCCCCCGCGTGGTATTCGGGGCTTCGGATGCCTCGATGGGAGCTATCTCCAGTGTGATGAGGATCACACGATACCCACTTCCGTTTACACCGTCGGTCTGCGGCGGTCTCCTCGAAAATGAATGCGGAGCCATTCTGACACGCTTCTTTCGGGAAAAACGCGAAAAAAGCGAATGATCGCGCGACGCCTTGTGCGTGACTTGATAGAGCTGTAAAAAGGATGCCTTACTATGTTTCTCAAAAGATATATCGGTGATAAAGTGTTTTATCGAACCGTTCTCGGGATCTCGCTCCCGATCATGGTGCAAAACGGGATCACGAATTTTGTCAGCCTTCTTGATAATATTATGGTTGGTACGCTCGGCACGGAAGAGATGTCGGGCGTTTCGATCGTCAATCAGTTTATTTTCGTTTTTAACATTCTGATCTTTGGCGCAGTGTCTGCCGCGGGAATATTTACGGCGCAGTACCACGGCTTCGGAGACAACGAGGGTGTGCGGGATACCTTCCGCTTCAAGTTCCTCGCGAACGTGGTGGTAGCACTTTGCGCGGTCGCGGTATTTGCCGTGTTTGACGACACACTGATCTCACTCTTTTTGCACGACGGAAGCACGGAGGGAGATCTTGCTTTGACGCTGGAGCGCGGCAAGGAATATTTGACTGTGATTTTGGTCGGAATGGTTCCGTACGCACTATCGCAGGTGTACGCATCCAATATGCGAGAGACGGGGCAGGCAGTACTTCCGATGATCGCGAGCATCGCGGCGGTGGTTACGAATTTTGTGTTAAATATTCTTTTGATCTTCGGATACTTTGGCTTTCCCGCGCTCGGTGTGGTCGGAGCAGCGATCGCTACGGTCATTTCGCGCTTTGTGGAGCTTTTCGTTCTCGTAATATGGGGGCATACGCATACCGATAAGTGTCCGTATCTCATAGGCGCGTTTCGATCCTTCCGCATTCCGCGCACGCTCTTCCGAAGGATCTTTATGACGGGACTTCCCCTGATGTTCAACGAGCTTTTCTGGTCGCTTTCCGTCACAATGCGAAATCAGTGCTTTTCCACGAGAGGGCTTGACGTTGTTGCGGCGCAGAACATCAATTCAACGATCGTCAATCTCTTCAACGTCGTCTATCTCGCGCTCGGTTCATCGATCGGGATCGTGGTCGGAAATCTTCTCGGAGCGGGAAAGCTTGAAGAGGCAAAGGACACAAACCGAAGAATGATCTTCTTCTCGGTCCTCTGTGCGACGGGAATGGGAGTTATCCTTTCCGTGATCGCGGCTCCTTATACGTGGCTATACGAGCCGACTGCTGCTGTGCGTGATATCGCAGTATTTATGATCCTGGTTTCCGCGATCACGATGCCGCTTTGTGCATACGCGCATGCGTCTTATTTCACACTCCGAACGGGTGGAAAGGTCCTCATCACCTTCTTGCTCGACAGCGGCTATATGTGGCTGATCGTGGTGCCGATCACGGCGATCCTTGCATATTTTACCGATCTTGGAATTCACACAGTTTTTATTGTCGGTCAGGCGGCAGAAGCAACGAAATGTGTCCTTGCCGCATATCTTTTGAAGAAGGGAACTTGGGCAAATCAGCTCGTTTCGAATGAAGAAGCTGTGAGGGACTAAAGAATAAATAGGGCGTCGTAACAGGTCTCGTTACGTTCGCCCTTATTTTTGATCGGTATTTTCTTCTGTGGCTTGGGAGTTCTTTCTGCCATTCTTTCGTTCCTTACGCTTTTCTTTTGCTTCACGGTGCTTCGTTCGCTCTCTTTCGAACATCTCTCGGAGAACTCCGAGTGTTTTCTCGTCTTTTGGAAAAAGGACGCGGAGGAGAAAGATCGCGATCGCTACGGTGAGGATCTTTTCGGGGGTGAAGGGGATCCATAAAAGACTGAGATAGGCACCTGACACCGCTTGCATCCAGGTGATCCGAAAAAAGATCCCGAAGGCAAGCAAAACATAGCTCCAACCGTTTGTGATCATCCACGCGATGAAAAGACAGAGAAGGAGGCGCGGATTAAAAAGAAGCTGAAAAAGCTTCTTCAGCCACGATTTGACCTTTTCTTTTGTAAGGCTCTTCAAAAAGCGCATTCCGAACCCTCCTTTCTGTCTGTAAGCGTCGGATCAACGAAATCGTGTGATTATTATACCATTTATAAAGGGATTTTGTCAATTGCTGCAGAAATTTTCATACCGTTTTTTTTGATGGTTTTTTCGGAAGATCGACCTCTTATTTTGCGAACGGATTTTTCGTAGCCCTCTTGACAAATAAATAGAGAAGGGGTATAATGTACTTGTCGAGGAGAAATCCTTTTCTTCGGCAGAAAATTATTGTTTGGAAGAGTAAAAATGCAGGCGTCAAGTGCCATCGGGACGGGGAGTTGCCCGACGGACGAAGATCTCGGCTTTTCGGGATTGCGGTTTGCATTTTGCATCCCGCTTCATAGGGCAAAAAAGAAAAGACGGTTTCAGCTTCTTTCCTGCCATATGGTGTGCGGAAGGAGGTATTTTTTTAATGAGTCGCAAATCTTTCGTTTTCCCGAGCGTGAAATCGCTTGTGCTTGCCGCGATGCTTGCCGCTATGGGCGTTGTCATCGGCCTGTTTTGTAAGAATTTCAATCTTGCTCCGGGCATTCGCATTACGTTTGAGAATTTGCCCGTTGTGCTTTCGGGTATTCTTTTCGGGCCGATCATCGGTGGACTTGTCGGATCGGTCTCGGATCTCTGTGCGGGGATCTTAACGGGGCAGGCGATGAATCCTCTGATCAATTTCGGGGCACTTATGGTTGGTGTCGTTGCGGGGATCGTGCCGTTTCTGATCAAGAAACGAGGTACTGTGCAGATCCTTGTTGCAGATCTTCTTGCACATTTTGTCGGTTCTATGGTGATCAAAACGATCGCACTGTATCAATGGTTCGGTCCTTCGATCCTGTGGAGGATCCCGATCGAGCTTGTCGTTATACTGATAGAAATACTCTTACTTTGCTTTTTGTTCCGCAGAAAATCCTTCTGTCGGTTGATTGAACGCTTGTGAAAGGAATGCTTATGAACTATAAGGAGGCTCTCGAATATATCCATTCGATCAATTGGACGTTTTGTAAGCCGGGGCTTGAGCGCATCCGTATGCTGTGCGAGCGTATGGGAGATCCGCAAAAGCGGGTAAAGTTTATTCACGTTGCGGGAACGAACGGTAAGGGATCGGTCTGTGCGATGCTTTCGTCCGTTTTAACAAAAGCAGGCTACAAAACAGGGCTATACACGTCACCGTATATCAAGCACTTCAACGAACGTATGATGATCGATGGGGAAATGATCTCCGAGGAGGAGCTCACCGCCCTCACCGAGTACGTTCGCCCGATCGCGGATGCTATGGAGGACAAGCCGACCGAGTTCGAGCTGATTACTGCCCTTGCTATGCTCTACTTTGCACGCCACAAGTGCGATATCGTAGTGCTGGAGGTCGGTATGGGTGGCGAACTGGACTCCACCAATGTCATCCACGCGCCCGAGGTTGCGATCCTCACCGCGATGGGAATGGACCATGTCCGCGAACTGGGCCCCACCATGGCAGATGTTGC
>JAZNOQ010000008.1:0-10240 GCA_045589215.1 Eubacteriales bacterium | reverse complement strand
TGCAACCCCCGAGGGCGAGATACGTGAAGAAGGCGTGCCCGGAGAGGGTTATCTGATCGCCGCCCTTCGTACCGATCGCGACGGGCTTGCTCCCCGTGTTGCACTCCCTGCACCGCCTCGGGCTATGTCGGAAAGCCCCGGAAACGGACGGTCGTATGCGCTGTACGATATCGACGTAGCACTCGACGGATACGGTTCAAATTATTATCAGAACGTTCCGGTTTTTGATACCGTGACCTCCCTTCAAACCGTTGAGCTGATCCCACTATCCGAGGGAGAGCGTCCCGAGCTTGGACAAATGCCGCCCGCCTCCTTCTTCCGATCCTCCGAGAACGCGGATCTTGAAAGGATGTGATCCTATGGCGCTTCCCTTCATTCCGGAAACCATTACGGTGCATCTCGGCACACCCGATTCCAATGCCCCAAACGTAACGCTTCCGTTCCTTGATTATATCGCAAACGTTGCATCGAGCGAGATCTACCCTACGTGGCCCGAGAACGCCATACGGGCGAACATTTATGCACAAACGTCCTTTGCATTGAATCGCATTTATACGGAGTTCTATCGCGCGAGGGGATATGATTTCGACATCACGAACTCGACCGCCTTCGATCAGTCCTTTGTGAACGGTCGGGATATCTTCGAAAACGTGCAGGAGATCGCGGGTGAGCTGTTTAACAACTACATTCAAAGGCAAGGACAGGTCGAGCCGCTTTTTGCGGTCTACTGTGACGGGATCGAGGTCTCGTGCAACGGCCTTTCACAATGGGGCTCGGTCGATCTCGCAAACCAAGGCTACACCCCCTATCAGATCCTTACCTATTATTATGGGGATGACATTGATCTCGTAAACGACGTTCCGATCCTCGGGAGTGAGCCATCATATCCGGGGGTTCCCCTTCAAAACGGCAGCACGGGTGATGACGTGCGGCGCATTCAGATCCGTCTCAACCGCATCTCCGCGAATTATCCGTCCATTCCCAAGATCGTGCGGACGGATGGTATATTCACAAGCGACACCGAAAACGCAGTCCGAAATTTCCAAAGGGTGTTTGGTCTGACTGAGGACGGGATCGTCGGCAAAACGACATGGTACACGATCACGCGTATTTACAATGCAGTGAAGAAGCTCAATGAAATTGATTCGGAAGGAATCTCTCTCGAGGAGATCAGTAAGCAATATCCCGAAAATCTCTCTCCCGGTGCATCGGGGCTTGGGGTGCAAAACCTTCAATATTTTATAGATTATCTCTCCGCATACTATGAAACGATCCCCTCCCTAACGGTTGACGGATCGTACGGAAGTGCGACCGAGGAGGCGGTAAGAGACGTACAGCGAACCTTTGGGCTTCCCGTTTCAGGCATTGTAGACGAACGAACGTGGGAGAAGCTCTACCGAGCTTACCTCGGTATCGTTGAAACGATCCCGCTTGAATATACCGAGGGAAGCACGATCCCTTTCCCGGGGCGCGTTCTGCGGATCGGCTCGGACGGAGAGGATGTGCGTCTGCTGCAGCAGTATCTCAATTTCATCGGTCGGTTCTTCCCCGAGATCCCCTTTGTCGATCCGACGGGATATTTCGGCAACCGAACCGAGGAGTCGGTTCTCGCATTTCAAAACCGCTTTGGACTTCCGCCGAACGGCATCGTCGGCGCATCGACGTGGAACTCGATCACGTCGCTTTATCACGATCTTTTCAGAGGAAATCAAGTCAGAGACGGACAGTATCCGGGCGAGCCTGTAGGAGGTGAGGTGCAATGAATCAAAACGGTAACACAAGAAACGACCCCCCTGACGTGATGACAGATACTCCGCGCGAGGCGGTTCGAAATCTCCAGCGATATCTCAGGCGGCTGTCTTACGTATATCCCGACATTCCGCCCGTTCCCGTAGATGGGATCTTTAACACCGCGACAAGAGATTCCCTTTCGGAGTTTCAAAGGAAATTCGGCCTACCCGTAACAGGCACTGCGGACGAAGAGACCTGGGAGCTTCTCTACAGCACCTATCTTGACGTTTTGTTCGGCGCGTCAGAGCCTGCCGGACTACCAATCTTTCCGCTTTTTCCCGTTGATTACACCGTGCGGCGAGGGGATGAAAATTTTCTTGTCAGTGCAGTACAGTTTCTTCTTCGGGAGATCTCCACGCTTTACGACTTCCCGCTCACCGTCGAATTAACGGGACTGTTTGACGACAGGACCGAGCGCGCGGTCATAGAGGCGCAACGTCTTTTCCTGCTCCCGCCAACGGGTGAGGTCGATAAACGTCTCTGGAACTATCTCGTCGGAGCGTATAGAGCCGAAGATTCTGCACGCGAGCAGACCTAAAAATAGCCGTGTTCCCATAACTCGGTGGGCACGGCTTTTATATATTTAAAAGGTAGAAATTCATTAAAATCCAAAACGAGTGAAATAGTCTTATTGCGTATGGGCATAATCGGAATGATGAAAGATCGCTGTTCATATAGTTTTCATAATGGAATTTCGAAAGGAAGACGCGGAAGATGGCAAATAAATTCACGGAAAAAGCGCAGAACGTTCTTGAAAAAGCCCGTGCGGAGGCAGAGGGGATGGGACACACATACATCGGGTCGGAGCATTTGCTTCTCGGGCTCGTCTGTGAAAAATCGGGGATCGCCGCAAAGATCCTGTACGCGCGAAGGGCGAAAACGGCGTCGATCCGAAATGGGATCGAAAAGGCGGTCGGAGTCGGTTCACCGTCCTCGGTCAAGGCATCCGATATGACTCCTCGTCTCAAAAAGATCATTGAGGGCGCGGCGGCAGAATCCCTTAAAAACGGACAGAGCTATATCGGCACCGAGCATCTTCTTTTTTCCCTCCTTCAGGAGCGTGATTCGGTCGCGTGTACGGTACTTGAGGAGCTTGACGTCTCGGTTGCCGAACTGAAAAACGATCTGATCGAATTCTTTGCGTCCTCGATCGACCGAACGGCGGGCGTGGTCGGTCGCGAGCCGAAGAAAAGCGCAAAAAATGATCACGGAAAGTCGGCGCACAGCATATTCAGCTTTGGTCGGGATCTTACGGCGGCGGCGCGCGAGGGTAAGCTTGACCCGATCATCGGCAGAGACGCGGAAAGCGAGCGCGTGATACAGATCCTTGTACGCAGACAGAAGAATAATCCGTGCCTCGTCGGTGAGCCCGGCGTCGGTAAGACCGCCGTTGTGGAGGGGCTCGCGCTCCGCATTGCTGAGGGACGTGTTCCCGATATGCTGAAAAGTAAAACGATCGTATCTCTCGACCTCGCCTCGATGATCGCGGGTGCAAAATACCGTGGCGAATTCGAGGAGCGTATGAAAAACGTGATGGAGGAGGCAGCAAAAAATCCCGACCTTATTCTTTTCGTCGACGAGCTCCATACGATCATCGGTGCGGGAGCAGCGGAGGGGGCGGTCGATGCTGCGAACATTCTAAAGCCCGCGCTTGCAAGAGGTGAGATCCATCTGATCGGCGCGACGACGCTTGAGGAATACCGCGCTCATATTGAAAAAGACAGCGCGCTCGAACGGCGGTTTCAATCGGTCAAGGTTGGCGAACCCTCTACACAGGATACCGTATGTATCCTGAGGGGGCTTCGCGACAAGTACGAGGCGCATCATAAGATCAAGATCTCGGAGGAAGCGATCGAGGCGGCGGTCTCTCTTTCGGTGCGGTATATCCCCGACCGCTTTCTTCCCGATAAGGCGATCGATCTGATCGACGAGGCATGCTCGCGCCTCAGGATCCGAACCGAGGCGTATCCTGCAAGCCTAAGGCGAATGGAAAACGAACTTGATCATCTGCAAAAGGAAAAGGAGGAGGCGATCTCTCTTCAGGATTTTGAGGGCGCCGCCTCACTGCGCGATAAAGAAAAAAAGATGCGCCGCGAGTACGAAAGGGCACTCCTCGAATACAAAAGCGACGCCGAGCGCTATTCCCCTTCGATCGGAAAGGAAAATGTCGCCGACGTCGTAACCGAATGGACGGGAATCCCCGTGTCGCGGCATATGGCTTCCGAAAACGAACGCCTTGCATCGCTTGAAAAGATCCTCAAGTCCCGCGTGATCGGTCAAGATGAGGCGGTGGTCGCGGTCGCGCGTGCCATTCGTCGTGGCAGACTCGGACTAAAAAATCCCGAACGCCCGATCGGCTCTTTCCTTTTCCTCGGACAGACGGGAGTTGGCAAGACCGAGCTTGCAAAAGCGCTCGCCGAAGCAATCTTCGACAAGGCGGGAGCGCTGATACGGCTCGATATGTCGGAATATATGGAAAAGCACAGCGTGTCAAAGCTGATCGGCTCGCCGCCCGGCTACATTGGTTACGGAGAGGGCGGACAGCTCACCGAACGGGTGCGCAGACAGCCCTATTCGGTCCTGCTCTTTGACGAGATCGAAAAAGCACACCCCGACGTGTTCCACCTTCTCCTGCAGGTGCTTGACGAGGGTGTTCTGACCGATTCCGAGGGGCGACGGGTGGACTTTCGGAACACCGTCCTGATCCTGACCTCAAACCTCGGCGCGGAGGAAGCGGAGGATCGTCGCTCCGTCGGCTTCGCTGGCGCGGCAGAGCGCAATTCGTCGCGCGAACATGAGGAGAAACGAAAAGCGATGATCCGCTCCCTCAAAAGAGCTTTTCCGCCCGAATTTCTTAATCGCATCGACGAGCTCCTCGTTTTCAGAAGACTGTCGGAGCGCGATCTCGTCGCGATCACAAATCTCCTGCTGCAGGACGTCGGAAAGCGCATGAAGGCACTCGGTATCAATGCCGTGTTTGACGACAGCGTCGCAGAGGAGATATCGCGGCAAGGTGAAACCGTACAGTATGGTGCGCGTCCGCTTCGGCGTGCGGTGATGCATCTTGTCGAGGATCGGCTATCCGACGCGCTTCTATCGGGCGAGCTCGCGCCCGGCGAAAATGTCCGTATCTGCGCAGAAAACGGCGAAATATTGATTACGCACGACGCGGAAGAGGGAGAAAAAGATATATAAAACACGGGTTTGCTCCCACCGAAAAATGGCCAAAATAATTTTAATTTTTTTTAAAAAAGGTATTGCTTTTTTCAAAAGATTGTGATATAATACCGATGTTCGCGTAATTGCGAACGTTGTGGAGAGATATCGAAGTGGGCATAACACATTTCGGCTTCGCCGAAATATGCTGACATCGAAATCAGTCTGATTTTCGAGTCGATGTTTCTCTGACGATCCAATACGGAGAGATATCGAAGTGGTCATAACGGGGCTGACTCGAAATCAGTTTGTGCGAAAGCACACGAGGGTTCGAATCCCTCTCTCTCCGTAAATAAAAGCAGGGCTTTTGCCCTGCTTTTTGTTTATATCTGAAAGGATTCGAACGGGTGCGTAATGAATGACACCTCAGCGGAGGAGCAATTCTCGCCTGCGGGCTCGGTCCCGCCACGACTCTGACACCACACCGTGGTGTCATTCACTACCGTGGCGCCGCTTCGCGTCCCCTCCCCTACCGTGAAAACACAATACCCCGTAGGGGAGCGCCCTAGGGCTCCCGCCGAATGCGGACACTCCGGGACGCCTGTCCCTACAGAAAAATGTTTTAATGTAAAAATGCCGAATAGACGTGACAAATTTATGGTTTTTGCATAAACACTTTTCCACAACATTTTTTGATTTTCACTTGACGAACCACCAAAAGTGTGTTATAATTTGTCTATGATGCCATTTTGCGTCAAATTTAAGTAAAGAAAGGTAATCTTTATGAGAAGAGTTTTATCTTTACTGCTCGCTGTCCTGATGGTCTTATCGACCTGTATGGTCGGCGTAGTATCGGTTACCGCTACCTCGGGAGAGGAATCCGGCGGAACCACAAACCCGGGTACGGATTATGCAAATAAGACGTACGAACCGATGAAACCAGAGGAAGGTGTAACCTACACCGAGATCTCGTCGGGTGATAACTTCAAGACACTCGTGGATGCTGATCCTGAGGGTGTCTTCGTTCTCACCGCCGATATTACGATTTCGGAACGTACGGGAACCTTTAAGGGTACCTTCTACGGAAACGGTCACTCCATCACCATCAACAACGATTCGTTGCTGGTGTTCACGAATCTCGAGGGTGCGACCGTTTACGATTTAACCGTCAAGGGTGAGTCCACCTCGGGTACCTCGATCGGTGCTCTCGCGCAAGAGGCAAGCGATTCGTATATTTATCGCGTCGTGAACGAGGCAACCGTAACGGCTAAGAAGCGCGCGGGCGGTCTGCTTAATCTTGCGAAAGCAGGAACAAAGCTCGAATATTGCGTCAACAAGGGCGCAATTACGACCACGAACGAAGGCTACGCGGGCGGTATCGCTGCCATCACGAACAGCACCTCCGTTGAAATTGTCAACTGCTTCAACGAAGGGGCAATTTCGGGCAAGGAAGCGGCAGGCGGTATTCTTGGACGTGCTGCCGTGGCAAACACTCCAACAGACACGACCCTTACGATTACGGGTTGCACCAATACGGGTGCGGTCTCGAGCGAGGGCGAAGCGGGCGGCATTTGGGGTAGTGCTGCCGTCGACGGAGACGACCTTGTTGCAAGCCTTAAGATAACGGGCTGCGTAAGCACGGGTAACGTTACCGCAACGACGAATGCCGGCGGTATTGTTGGTAGCATTACAGGCATCACTGACGTTACCGTTGAGAATTGTAGAACTTCTGGAACAATTTCTGCTACGGCCACTGAAGATGTTTCTGCTGTTGCGGGTATTGTTGCTTCTGCCGTTGGAACTGATGCAGCGGGCAAATCTATCTCGATTAGCAACTGCGTTAGTGAAGCAACCATCAGCGGAACCGCTATTTCGAGTTCCTCTTACGCCGCAGGCGTAATGGCATTCTGTAATTCATTTAGAGTTGTCTCTATTACTTCCTGCTTTGCAACAGGTAGTGTTACGGGAGCAGACGTTTCTGCAGGTATTGTTGCATGGGTCAACTTTTCCGCAAGACCTTGGACCATCAACATTGAAGGCTGCGGTTTCTTTGGCGAAGAACTTAAAAACCCCAGTTATAGACCCGGTCGTGCTTCGGGCGGTATTTTGGGATGCTTGGAAAATTCTCATTCTAAGCCCTCTATGAGTAATGCGCGAAAGAATCTTGCAACCATTTCCTCCTGTGTTGTTATGACCAATGCAGCTGTCTATTCCCCGTTTGGCGGAATTGCCGGTGATTTTGGTGGACAGCACCCGAAGTGCTATGGCACGTTTAAGATTTCCGATTGCTTATTTAACGGTAATATTTCCGTAACGAAGGATTCCTCTCACGCAGGTGGAATTTTGGGTTATTCTTATGGTACTGACGTTAACCAGATCACATTGAATAACAACGCAGTATACGGAACTTTCACTAAGAGCGGCGGTAGTTCTTCGATTTCTGCTTTTGTCGGATATATTGGTAATATCAACAAGATCGTTCATACAAACAGCGTTTTTGTCGGAAAAATCAAGGCTTCCGGTGGAACTGTGATTCTTGCCCATACCGGCGGCGGAGCTATCACCGGTGATAATCGTACGACAGGTGGATTTTATTACTCCTGCACGGAAGATAGCTCTACCATGTATTTAAAGAGTTCGAGTGAAGAAGAAGGCACGCTTGCTACCTACGCAACGGCTATGCAGTCCACCGAAAAAGACGATGCTGTAATTACTGCTCTCGGTGGTGCTACTGCGTGGTCGTACGATACGGTCACCGTCAACGGAAAAACTCACACGGGTTACATTCCGACTGCAGCAAAAACCACCCTCGCGACTGCTGTTACGGCTTTGGGAGGCTCTTCGCCTGAGGAGATCGGCAGCGCTGAGGACTTCTACAATATGCAACCCGACGGCAACTACAAGCTGACGGCTGATATTGAGCTCTCGTACTCGTACGGTCTTCCCTTCTTCTGCGGTACGCTTGACGGAGACGGCTATACCATCACCGTTCAGGGCGCTCCCGTATTCTGCGAGCTTGCTTCTGCTACGATCAAGGATCTCAAGATCTTTGGTGCGGTCATTAACGAGTATGAAGCAAACGTCGGTGCACTTGCACTTACGGCAGCAAACGTCACGCTTGAAGATGTCTCCTTCACCAAGGGCGGTTACGTAACCGCGGCAGGGGTTACTGGTGGTTTCATCGGTCGCATTTTTGGCTCTGCGTCCTTCAAGAACTGTACCTTTATAGGTAATGTCACTTCGACAGGCAACTATACGGGCGGTCTTGTCGGTATGATTGACTCTGATTCGGCTGATACCGACGTCACCTTCGAAAACTGCAGCTATGATGGAAAGATCACGAGTGCAAAACTCGGCGGCGGTATGGCTGGATACTTAATAGGAACCTATGATGCGATCACTGCAAAGAGTTGCACGGTATCCGGCTCGATTTCCACCAAGGGTTCTGCGGGTGGTATTATCGCTCTTATTGAAGCCGCGAACAGTATTTCCGCTGAATCCTGTGTGGTGAGTTCCTCAATTTCGGGCCACAACAACACGGGTGGTATTATTGGTAAATTCGTCTCTTCCCATATCTTTAATGCGGATTCTTGTATTATAACGGGCACTCTTACAACGGATGACGCGCACATTGCCGGCATCCTTGCTTACCCCGATTCGATGACCGGGGACGACTATGTCTTTACGGTCAACAAGTGTGCTGTTATTAGCCCGAGTATCACTTTGACGAAAGGCGGCGATTATGCGGCCGGTCTCGTTGGATATTGGAACGTCACTACTACTTATACTGCGGAAAAGGCTTCAATCACCTCTTGTGCAGTTATTACTGATCTTTCCGGAACTGGCATGGCCGGCGGCTTGCTCGGTGCTAAACAGGCTCACAAAGGAGCGGACTTTGAAATAAAGAACAATCTTTTCGTCGGGTCAGTTTCCGGGTCTCACGAGAGTAATAATGCTCGTGTGGCCGGTATCGTGGCATATATGTACAACGAAGGTGCTATGGATTGCCAAAACAATGCAGTTTATGCTACCATTTCCAACAAAAAAGGAAGCGTTTCCGGAGCGTTGGGCTACGGTACTATTTGGAGCAATACTATCATTAAGAACAATGTTATTGTCGGAGAGTTCAATCCTACTTCTCACGCTACATTGATCTTCACAAAGAACGCTTCCGGTCTTGGAATGACCGAGTCAAAACATCACAACTATTACTACCGTACGGATGACTATAATCCGACTGTCAATCCCTTCTATGCGGCTTACAGCCAGACGGCTGCGAATTGTTTGGACATCGCCGATTATCCCTACGCTATGAACTCCGCATCCGAGAACCTCGCAGTTGAGGGCAAGCTCGGTGCGGAAGGTTGGACCTACGTTCCCAACGCCATGATCAAGGGCGAGCGTTTCGCGGGAACCGTTCCGACCTCGGCTTGGAACCTTCTCCTTTCGATGAACGACATCCTCTCGGTTGCAGCAGCGGTTGACGGAGATACCTTCGCCCAGATGGATCCTAACGGTCACTACGCGCTGACGGAGGACATCACGGTCTCCGAGTCCTTTGCAGAGACCTTCACCGGTATTCTCGAGGGCAACGGTCACACGATCACGCTCACAGGCAACAAGCCTGCCTTCCTGAGCCTGAACGGCGCGACCTTCTACGATATTAAGCTCGCAGGTGAAATCACAGACAGCGACTCTGAAGCAGTCGGTGCGCTTGCTCTCGTCGGAACCAACGTTAAGCTCGACAACGTTGACTCCTCTGTCAGCATCTCTGCTGCCGGCAACGTGGGCGGTCTTATCGGCCTTGTTTCGGGTAGCGCTTACCTTGAGGACTGTATCTTTACAGGCAATGTTACCTCAATAGACAGCAACGCAGGCGGTCTTATCGGTAAAGTCAATTCCGCTTCGAGTGATACCGATGTCACCTTCGATAACTGTAGCTATTCAGGTGCGATTAAGGGTGCAGCAAGCGTCGGCGGTCTCGTATCTCAATTATCGGGCACATTTGATGCAATCACCATAAAGGAATGCACCACCGCAGGCTCTGCCGACGTTACCGAATGGGGCGGCTATGCGGGTGGTATGGTTGGTACTATCGGCACTGCACAGTCCGTTTCTGTGAAATCCTGCCATTCCGGTTGCTCGCTTTATGGTATTCAGTGCACCGGTGGTATTATCGGTCAAATGGGCACCATTTTGGCGGACGGCTCTTTCGAGATCGATTCTTGTGTCGTTTCGGGAGTATTGGCATCCAGAAATGAGCATATGGGTGGCATCGTCGCTCGTCTCGGCA
>JAZNOQ010000007.1:0-4405 GCA_045589215.1 Eubacteriales bacterium | reverse complement strand
TATCCCCATCGTTACGCAGGCTCCCCCCGTCTTTTGCCTTCGGCAAAATCCACCCCCCTCTCGGAGGGAGGCTTTGAATTGCCCCCCGTAGGGCGGGGGCTTGCTCCCGCCGAATACCCTCTCACCCGCTTCGCGGGAGCTCTCCCATAGGGAGAGCCTACGTCAAATCCACCCCCCTCGGGGGAGGTGTCACCGAAGGTGACGGAGAGGGCTTCCACCGAGGAACGAGGCGGAGAGGGCGAAACCCTCCCCCGAAAAATCCGCCCCACCCCCTTGACAAACGCCCAAACGTGTGCTATAATGTATTCAAATACGAAGAAAGGATCTCTGTTTTTTATGCTGTGCGACAGTAGCGACGGTAGTATACCGCACCGATGCACGAACCGAATGAACAGAATAGATAGAAGGATCAACCTGCCGTAACACGTCAGGGTTGGTCTTTTTTTGCTTTTTTCGTAAAATTTATATTTTCTTTTTGGAGGACATTATGCCTATCCCCTTATGGCTGCAGATCACTTTTCAGGTACTCCTGCAGCTCGTGCTCATCGCACTGAATGCAATCTTCGCCTGTGCAGAAATCGCTGTCATTGAAGTGAAGGGCGCAAAGCTCGATAAACTCGCGGACGACGGAAATAAGCGCGCGAAAAAGCTGCGTCGCCTGACCGACAACCCCGCCCGCTTCCTCGCGACCATTCAGGTAGCAATCACCCTCGCAGGCTTCCTCGGCTCTGCGTTCGCGGCGGACGGCTTCAGCCATTACATCGTAAACGCCTTCGCGAAGGCGCTCGCCCCCGCCGATTTTGCAAGGTGGAGCGGCGTGATCGATACCGCGTCTGTCATCGTGATCACGATCATCCTTTCCTACATCACGCTCGTGTTCGGTGAGCTTGTCCCGAAGCGTCTCGCAATGAAGAACAGCGAGAAGATCGCGCTCGGTCTCACCCCCACGATCGCCTTCGTCGCGGGCTTCTTCCGCCCCCTCGTCTGGCTTCTGACCGTCTCCACCAACTGCGTGCTGCGTATGTGCGGCGTCAACCCGAACGAGGAGGAGAACGAGGTCTCGGAGGAGGACATCCGTATGCTCGCAGATGCGGGCAGTGAGCAGGGTGCCATCGACGAGGAGGAGAACGCGATGATCCAGAACGTGTTCGAATTCGACGATACCTCGGTCGGTGAGATCGCCACCCACCGCACCGAAATGACCGTGCTGTGGGAGGAGGACGGCGACGACGTGTGGGAAAACACCGTCAGAAACGAGATCCACGCCTTCTACCCGATCTGCGCGGAGGACATCGACCACATCACGGGCATCCTTGATGCCGAGATCTACCTGCGCCTCACGGACAGAAGCCGCGCATCGACGCTGAAGAACGCCGTGAAGCCCGCACACTTCGTTGCCGAGGTGATGAAGGCGAACGCCCTCTTCCGCGAGATGAAACGCGATCAGATCGGCATGGCGGTCGTCGTCGACGAGTACGGCGGCACCTACGGCGTCGTTACCATAACCGACCTCGTTGAAGAGATCGTTGGAGACCTTGACGAAGCGGAGACCGAAAGCGATATCGTCCCCGAGGGCGAGGGCTACGCGGTATCGGGACTTGCCGAAAGAGAGGATTTCGAGGAGCAGCTCGACATCGAGACCGAGAGCGACACGGCAACGGTCGGCGGCTGGGTAATGGAGCATCTTGAGAAGATCCCCGAGGTCGGTGACGAATTCGAGACCGAGGGCGTGCGCGTGCGCGTCACAAAGACCGACGATAAGCGTGTGCTTGAGGTCTACGCCGAGCGTCTTGAAAACGAGGACGAGGACGAGGACGACGATCGCGAGCATAAGCGCGCGAAGAAGGAAAAGGAAAAAGAAAAGGAAGCCGCCTCGGTCGAGGAATGAGCCTCCGTGTAAAAATCAAAGTGAGGCCGGGGCTTTCGGCCCGGGCTCTTTTGTTCTGCGGTCAAAATCAACACAAGCGGAAACAGAGTCGATAACTCGTCTCGCGGAAGTGAAACTCGTCATTTTCCGATAGTCCGAAGGTCAGATAATGACAGCAGTCGGGCAGGTCGTATTGATGCGGGATCGCAACCGAAAAATTCACCGTGACCGTTTCACCGGGTGCGAGATGTAAAAGAAGCGGTTCTTCCAAAGTTAAGGTTTCGTATTCCTCGCTTTGAACGATCTCCGGGGTGTATGAATGCGTGAGTTTGTCAGGATAATAATGTTCTCCGAATATATCAATGGCGGCGTGAAGATAACGTGAAAGCTCTGCTCCCGTATTGTTCGTGTAGGTTAGCGTTCCCTCGATCCGATTTTCGAACCACGGAGTTGGAACATCCCCAAAATCAACGCGTAACGACACTCCTTCAAGCTCGATTTCGTAATAGCCAACAGACGGTTGAATTTCCTGCGGCGTCGGAGGGGGATCGGTTCCGTCGTCCCCCGAGGATTCAAGGGGAGGCGTTCCTTCCTCCGAACCGCCGTCCTGCGGTGTTTCGGAGGAACCGCCGTTTCCTCTCGAACCGCAAGCAAATAGCGAGAGGACAAGGCAAAGCAGGATCAATAATGCTAAAATCTTCTTTATCACAATCATACCACCCTTCCTAAAGGATTATAAAACCAAAAAGCACACGGATACCCCATGGAGGGATTCCGTGTGCTGACTTCAATAACCATTTTATTTTGCTTAAAAGCGGAAAGTCGCACGCGGAATCTGTCTGTGTGCGGTCGGCGGCTTTCTGTCTCTAAGGTCATTTTACCATATTTTTCCGTTCTTGTCAAGGGAAATCTCTACCCTTGGCCGGTTTTTATCGACATTCTCTTCCCCCGCCGACGCTGTCACCTCCCATTTTGTGAAAAGGTGACAGCCAAATCGTCGGATAGCACTCCCTACCCCCTTTTCCTCACGCGCGTGAGGATCGTCCGAAGGGCACGTGGGCGGAACGGAACGAGGGGGTAAAGATAGCTCCGCTTTCCGTTCTCGGTCTCGTTCGTAAAGAGAAGCACCGCGATGAGGATCACCCCTACGGCGAAGCCCCACACTCCGAAAAGCCCCGTCAAGACGAGCAGGAGAACCCGAAGGAACTTGAACGCATACCCGAGCTGATACGACCGCTGACTGAAGTTCGCGATCGCGACGAACGCCATATACAGAATGACCTCGGGAATCAGCCAGCCGATGCTGACCGCAAAGTCGCCGAGGATCAGACCGCCCACGACCGAGAGGGAGTTCGACAGCATATCGGGCGTGTTCATCGACGCGAGCCGCAGCCCGTCGATCAGAAATTCAACGAGCAAAAGCTGCACGAGGATCGGTAATTTTCCCCCGTCCTCGGGTATAATAAAGGCGAGCCAATCGGGAACGACCGCAGGATACCTGAGAAGCAGATACCACACGGGGGTGAGAAAGAGCGTCAGAAAGAACACGACAGTGCGCACGGCGCGGAGATACCCGCCCGTCAGGGGCGGCATATAAAAGTCGTTCGTCTCCTGGAGAAAATCGAAGATCGCCGTCGGAAGCACGATCACCTCGGGGCTGTTGTCGACGAGGATCAGCACGCTCCCCTCAAGAAGCTGTGCCGTGGCGGCATCGGGACGTCCCGTCGTCCGAACCTTCGGAAAGGGATTGTACCACCGCCGTGTGATCAGGCACTCGATGAGCGACTGATACCCGAGCGTCAGCGCCTCGACGTCGATCGCGTCGAGCTTTTTCCGAAGCCCCGAAACGTACTCGCGGTCAGCGATCCCATCCATGAAGCACAGCACGACGTCGGTCTGCGAGACCGATCCGACCGTGTGATGCTCCATCGTGAGGCGCGGATCGCGGATGCGCCGACGGATGAGTGCCGTGTTGAAGATCACGGTCTCGACGAATCCGTCCCGCGCCCCCTTCATCACTCTGTCGTCCTGCGGCTCCTCGATCGACCGCACAGGATAGGTCCGCGCGTCGATCAGAACCGCGTATTCCATGAAGACAGATCCAAGCACGAGTGTCGCGCCCGACAAAACGAGGCACAGCATCTTTTCGGGATCGTCCGTCACGTCGCACTCGACGTGCGGCACAGCGAATTCAACGAACGCGCGCGCGTTCTCCTCGCCGCTATGGGAGCGGACCGTTCCGTCAGAGCCGCCCGCAATTCCCTTCCGCGACTGAAGCCCCGTGATGAGCTTCTGCATCGACGCGCCCTCCACGAAGCCGTCAATATAATATAAGGTCAATTCGTCGCCCGAGTCTCCGATCTTCAGAATCTTTTTGATCACGTCAAAATTCTCCTTGACGCGGAGCGTGCGATCGAGCAGTGCTACGTTCGCTTCGTAGCTCGCCGATAACTTGTGCATCACGTTTGTCCTTTCTTGCCCGTTCAAGGCAATTTCATTTCCCTCGTAGGGCGGGGGCTTGCTCCCGCCGAATACCCT
>JAZNOQ010000006.1:0-5888 GCA_045589215.1 Eubacteriales bacterium | reverse complement strand
TTTTGATTTCAAAGAATGCCTGAGGATGCTTGCAAACAGGGCAGATCTCGGGAGCGTTCGTTCCGACCACTACGTGACCGCAGTTACGGCATTCCCATACCTGCACGTCGCTCTTCTTGAAGACCTCCTGCATCTCGACATTACGGATCAGAGCGCGATAGCGCTCCTCATGCATCTTCTCGATCGCAGCAACACCTCTGAACTGTGCCGCAAGCGCAGTAAAGCCCTCTTCCTCGGCTTCTCTTGCCATCCGATCGTACATCTCGGTCCATTCCATGTTCTCACCCTCGGCGGCGTGAAGGAGATTTTCGGGGGTATCCTCGATCTCCCCGAGTGCCTTGAACCACAGCTTTGCATGCTCCTTCTCGTTTTCCGCAGTCTCCAAAAACAGTGCGGCGATCTGCTCAAAGCCCTGCTTCTTTGCGACCGAGGCAAAATACGTGTACTTGTTTCTCGCCTGCGATTCGCCCGCAAAAGCCTCCCACAGATTTTTTTCGGTCTTTGTGCCCTTGTAGGGGTTCTTGTTCTCCATAACAAAATTCTCCTTATAATGAATTTAAAATGATTGCTTTTATTTTCCCGGTTTCCATGCTCGGATATTCACTTATCCCGTATTTTTATTATACAACCTTTTCCCGTCAAAGTCAAGCATAAATTTTCCCTTCTCCTTTTTGCCGTTCAAAACGCAAAAAGGAAATTTTCAAATTCCTTCCGTGCAGAAAAATGAAAATTATTGGCGATTTCGAGGTTAAACGGCAAAGTTTTTGAAGTTTTTTCAAAAACCTCTTGCAATTCGGATTGGAATGTGATATACTATACAATCATGTACCCAAAGGGAGATATACCTGTTATGCAGAGCTTTGATCAAAATGAAAAAGACGCACAGATCCATTCACATATGGAAGGATTTGTCCGAGAGGCTGAAAACTCCTACGTCATACCCGAAAAGGCGTTCCAGAGCTATCGCGTCAAGCGAGGCCTCCGCGAGATCGACGGCACGGGTGTCGTCGCAGGCGTTACGCGGATCGGAAACGCGCACGGCTATATTATGAATGAAGGCGAAAAGGTGCCCGTCGACGGTGTGCTATCCTACCGTGGCTATAACGTCAACGATCTGATCCTGAACGCAGAGCGGGACGGCCGCTTCGGATTTGAGGAGTGTGCGTATCTCCTCTTCTTCGGCTCGCTTCCGACCGAGTCGGAGCTGAAGGAATTCAACGCAATGCTCGACCATTACCGCCGTCTACCCGCACGCTTTACCGAGGATATCTTGATGAAGGCACCCTCGAAGTCGATCATGAACAAGCTTTCGATGGGCGTTCTCGCGCTTTATTCGTATGACGAAAATCCCGACGAGACTACCCTTGACAATATGCTTCGACAGAGCATCGAGATCATCTCGCGCCTCCCCGTTATCGCGGCGCATTCCTATGCAGTCTATAACAATTATTTCTTCGATAAATCCCTGAATCTGCACAACCCGCGCCCCGAGCTCAGCACCGCGGAGAACTTCCTGCGTATCCTGCGCTCGAACAAAAAGTACACCGAGGAAGAAGCGCGTCTGCTCGATATGTGTCTCGTCATTCACGCCGAGCACGGCGGCGGTAACAACTCGGCATTCTCCTGCCGCGTTCTTTCCTCCTCGGGAACCGACACCTATTCGGCAATCAGCGCGGCGATCGGATCGCTCAAGGGACCCCGCCACGGCGGCGCGAACATCAAGGTGCAGGAAATGTTCGACGATATGAAGGAAAGCATCGGAGATAAGCCCTCCGAAGGCGCGATCCGCGATTATCTCTGGAGATGTCTGCGCGGCGACGCGTACGACCACAGCGGTCTCATTTACGGTATGGGACACGCGATCTATACGCAGTCCGACCCCCGTGCGGTACTCCTCAAAAATGCGGCGCGCAAGCTCGCGTATGAAAAGGGATACGGCAACGATTTTGAGCTGCTCGAATCGATCGAACGCCTTACCCCCGCAGTATTTTCCGAATACAAGCGTGTCAACCGTCCGATGTGTGCAAACGTCGACCTTTATTCGGGGCTCGTTTACCGTATGCTCGGAATTCCCGTCGTGATGTACACGCCCCTCTTCGCGATCGCTCGCGTCGCAGGCTGGTGCGCGCATCGCATCGAGGAGTATACGACGGCGCGAAAGATCATCCGTCCCGCATACAAATGCATTGACCACTCAAAGCAATACGTACCGATGTCGGAAAGAACGCCGAACGGATATGATTTCACCTTTGAAAAGTGATCTCATGACACAAAAAGGACTGAGTCAAGTGACTCAGTCCTTTTTATATTCCCCCTCTCCGTCTGTATTCCGACGGGGAAAGTCCTGTTTCTCTTTTCAGAAGTCCCGAAAAGAATTTCACGTCGTGATAGCCGACCATTTCGGCGATCTCAGACAGCGTCTTATCGGATGAAACGAGCAGTCTGCACGCCTGCGCGACCCGATAGTTCTGGAGATACCGAACGAAATTCACGCCCGTGTCCTCCTTGAACCGCTTACTGACGTACGGCAGGCTGTATTTCAGCCGCGCCGCAAGCTCGCACAGCGTCAGCTCCTCCATATAATGCTCGGCAACGTACGCCGTGAGGAAGGCGCTGATGTCCTGCCCTGTGGCAAGTGCCTCGGCATCATCAAGCTTCCGCATCGTAAAGACCAACAGCTCGACAAGGTAACAGCGCAGCATCTCGGTATATCCCGCATCCTTGCGCTCCGCCTCCTCCGCCATACGGGTGAGAAGCTCGCGCACGCGCCCATTTTCATCATGAAAGACCATTGCGGCAGGATCCTGCGCGAACGCCTGAATATTGAAATGCAACAAATAATGCTCAAGCACCGACCGAAGCGAATGGAAGCCCTTGAGTGCGGGATCGAGCAGCTCGGGGCGGAAGAGACAGTCGAGATTATCGTACCCCTCCTGATCGAGCGCACGATACGAATGGATGCTCCCATGGTCAACGATCAGATAATCCCCAGGGTGCAGAACGGACACCTTTCCGTTCAGTGTATGCTCTGCCGAGCCTGCATCAATGTAGGTAAGCTCAAGAAAATTATGTCCGTGCATCGGAACCGATTTCATATTCCGATGGAGCTTAAACAAGATCTTTTCCTTTTCGAGCTGCGGATAGATCTTATCCCACCCGAAAAATCGTTTCTCATATTCCGACATTTCACCCCTCCTCTCTGAAGACTACTCTGTAACAGCTTTTATACGGTTCTCGTACCGAAGCATTTTTCAACGAAATCCTCGATCGCTTCCTCGTAAGCCTTCGGCTCGACCACGTAACCGAGACAGTGATCGGCGCCCGAAAAGGTCACGCAGGTAACGTCACTTGCGCACGCATCGCAGATCCTGCGGCTCATATCGCACGGGACGAACCCGTCCCCCTCCCCGTGCAGGATGAGGATCGGTATCCGCGCCCGCGTGACCGATTCGATCGCGCCGCCCCGAATGCGGAAATGTCCGAAAAGGAGTGCTCCGAGCCAAAGAAAGGGATAGATCGCTCTCGAAGGAAGCCTGAGATCCCCGCAAACCTTCTGTAAGATCTCCTTCGGCGAGGAATACGGACTGTCTGCAATGATCCCAATCACGTTTTCGGGAAGAGCGAGATCCGACGCCATCAAAACGGTCGCCGCCCCCATTGAGATGCCCGTCAGGATGATCTTCACGTCAGAGCCAAAGCGCTCGACCGCGTAGTTCGCCCACGCGAGACAGTCGTGCCGCTCAAGCACACCGAATGTGATCGTGTTCCCATCGCTTCCACCGTGGGAGCGCTGATCGACGAGCAGCGTATTAAAGCCGATCCGCCGCGCAAAGGGATCTCCTCCGCAGAAATCACGGATCGCACCGCCCTTGTAGCCGTGAAATTCGATCTGAAGCGGTGCGCCGTCTCGAACATGATAATAGCGTCCGAAGAGCCGCTTCCCATCCTCCGAGCGGATATATACCTCCTCGAACGGAACGCGCGAAAGCTCCTCGGTCCATCCCCGAAGCTTTTCGGCAAGCTCCCGAAAGGCACCGCTTTCGTCGGCATAGGTCGTGTCCTGCTTCTCCTTTTTTCCCGACTTCGGCTTTGCGTGATAAAACGCCCGACGGTACGCGTAGTAAGATACACCAAGTATAAAAAGCAGGATGAGCCCTACTGTAAAAATGAACCATTCCATCGTGAAATCTCTCCTCCGAGCACGATATACGCGCTCTCTTAGAATTATAACAAGCATTTTCTCAAAAAGCAAGGGATTTATGCACTTTTGTTCGAAATTTTTACATATTTTTATAGAGAGGAGTTGAAAGTTACCGAACCGAATCCTCCGCAAAATCGAATTACTTCGATAAAGCGCGAAACTTTCCAAAAAGTTTTTTCAAAAAAAGGCTTGACAAAGCCCTCATTGCGTGCTATAATATTACGGTAATCGGATAAGGGCAGAAGTCCCCATCTCTCTCTGCCGGAATGGCGGAACAGGTAGACGCCCGGGACTTAAAATCCCGTGATACGTAAGTATCGTACGGGTTCGATTCCCGTTTCCGGCACATAACGAATATCGCGGGGTAGAGAAGCGGTTAACTCGTCGGGCTCATAACCCGGAGATCAGGTGGTTCAAATCCCCTCCCCGCAATACATGAATAGGTTCCCACTTTAGAACCCCGTAACAACCGGAGTCGAAAGTGGGAATTTTCTTTTATTTCTAAGCATGTTTAAAGAACTCCGTTTCAAATTGAAGCGGAGTTTTCATGTTCAATTTTCTATGCGGCCGTTCTTCGTTATAAAAGTGAATATATTCTCTCATCACCGCATCCAATTCTTGCGGATCCTCATAAAGATGGTGATAGATCGCCTCTTTTTTCAAAGTGTGAAAAAATGATTCGCACACCGAGTTGTCATACGGAGTGCCCGGCGTGGAAAAGGATTGCGTAATATGTAGCTCTCGTAATCGTTTGCGAAAGGCATATGCGGTATATTGCACGCCTTGGTCGCTGTGGAACATCAACCCGTTAGGCTTTCCTCGGTAGTTGTATGCATCATCAAAGGTTTTCATTACGAGTGTTGTATCAATAAGATCGGAAATCCCATACGAAAGCAAGCTACGAGAGCATAGATCTAATATGACACATATGAAATAATACGTTTCTCCAACCTTTGCATAAGTAATATCGCTTACCCACACCAAATTAGGCTGCATTTGATCAAACTGCCGCCCTAAACGATTTTTAAAAACTGCCCGCGGAATTGGCTTTTTGTGTTCAGCCAAGAACTGCGGTTTTTTAACTTCTAATCCCATTTCTTGCATGAGCCGCGCAATACGTTTTTCGGATACACAGTAGCCAAGCTCCGATAATTTATGATGTATCGGTTTTCTTCCAAACCGCTCCTTGCTGTTATAAAATATTTTTTCAATAAGCGGCTTGATCTCCTCGTCGCTTTTTTCATAGGACGTTTTGTTATTTGCCTTCCGCTTGCGGTTGTAATACGTTCCGCGGGGCAGATTCAGAGCTTCACATAACACGTGAATGGAATACTGTCCCTCAAGTGCCGCAATTGCCGCTATTTTTTCATCAATAGAAGCGTTCACGCCGCATGAGCATTTGCTAAGCACCTCTAATTTTTGTTCGATCTTGGTTAAATGTAATTCCTTCTGCCGCCAATTCTTCAGGCGCGGCGAGGTGCCTGTTGATAGATAGTGCTGATCGTTGTACCGTTTTCGCCATTCGAACAAAGTGCTTTCGGCAATTCCGTATTTTTTGATGGCTTCCGCAACCGTGTGGTTTGATTGATAATATTTAACCACCTCTTCTTTAAAGCTTTTAGGATAGACCTTCTTCTGCATAACATTCTCCTGTTCTATGTAATCCAAGAACATTATACAACGAAAG
>JAZNOQ010000005.1:0-2898 GCA_045589215.1 Eubacteriales bacterium | reverse complement strand
CGCTCGGCGGCGGGAGATTTCGGAAGTCCGGGCATCGTCATAATGTCGCCCGTGAGAACAACGAGGAAGCCTGCGCCTGCGGAGATCTTCACGTTCTTGACCGTAACGGTGAAGTGCTCGGGCGCGCCGATCTTCGTGAGATCGTCCGAGAAGGAATACTGCGTTTTGGCGATGCAGACGGGACACTTGTCAAATCCGAGGGATGTGAGGCGTGCGATCTGCTTCTTTGCCTGCGGAAGAACTGCGATGCCGTCGCCGCCGTAGACCTTGCGTACGACCGCTTCGATCTTTTCTTCGATCGTTCCGTCAAGCTCATAGGCATAGGTGAAGTCGCCCTTTTCCTCTTCGCAAAGACGAACGACCTCGCGCGCGAGATCCTCGCCGCCCTTGCCGCCCTCTGCCCATACGGTCGAAAGCACGACGTTTACACCAAGCTCACGGCATTTCTTTATCACGAGCTCGATCTCTGCGTCGGTATCGGTGGGGAAGCGGTTGACCGCGACCACCGAGGGGAGCTTATAGACGTTCTTGATGTTCGAAATGTGACGGAGCAGGTTCGGCATACCCTTTTCGAGAGCCTCGAGATTTTCCGTTCCGAGCTCGGTCTTTGCAAGCCCACCGTGCATTTTCAGCGCACGAACGGTTGCGACGATCACGACTGCGGAGGGGGTAAGGCCTGCCATACGGCACTTGATGTCGAGGAATTTCTCGGCACCGAGATCGGCACCGAAGCCTGCCTCGGTGATTGCGTAATCACCTAGCTTCATTGCCATACGGGTTGCCATGATCGAGTTAC
The DNA here is from genome assembly GCA_045589215.1 of Eubacteriales bacterium. Lineage (GTDB taxonomy): Bacteria > Bacillota > Clostridia > Oscillospirales > CAG-272 > JAZNOQ01. Next base: position 2,102 of record JAZNOQ010000005.1, on the reverse strand, counting down.
AGCCGTGTGCGATATTGGCAAACGGACCGCCGTGTACGAACGCGGGCGTGCCTTCGAGTGTCTGCACGAGGTTCGGCTTCAGGGCATCCTTCAGGAGCGCCGCCATCGCGCCGACCGCCTTGAGATCGGCGGCAGTCACGGGCTCGTCGTCATAGGTGTAGCCAACAACGATCCTGCCGAGGCGCATCTTCAGGTCCTCGATCGAGGACGAGAGGCAGAAGACCGCCATGATTTCGGATGCAACCGTAATATCAAAGCCGTCCTCACGCGGAACGCCGTTGACGCGGCCGCCGAGGCCGTCTGTGACATAGCGGAGCTGACGGTCATTCATATCGACCGCGCGCTTCCATGTGATGCTGCGGGGATCGATCCGCAGGGTGTTGCCCTGATGAATGTGGTTGTCAAGCATCGCCGCGAGAAGGTTATTTGCCGCGCCGATCGCGTGGAAGTCGCCCGTGAAGTGGAGATTGATGTCCTCCATCGGAACGACTTGCGCATATCCGCCACCCGCGGCACCGCCCTTGATGCCGAATACGGGGCCGAGCGAGGGCTCACGGAGCGCAACCATTACGTTCTTGCCAATACGGCGAAGTCCGTCGGCAAGACCGATCGTCGTCGTCGTTTTTCCTTCGCCCGCAGGTGTCGGGGTGATCGCCGTGACAAGCACGAGCTTGCCGTCTTTTCGAGGGCTTTCTCTCAGAAGCGAGTAGTCCACCTTCGCCTTATATTTTCCGTACTGTTCGAGGTATTTGTCGTCAACGCCCGCCGTCCTTGCGATCTCGGTAATTGGCTGCATAATGGCAGACTGTGCAATTTCAATATCGCTTTTCATAGTGATCCTCGCTTACTTAAAATATTTCACCGCGCTGCGGAAGAGACCGAGGTCATACGCGCCGTCGACGTTGCGGTAAAGGTTCGCACCGATACGCTCGGAGTGACCCATCTTACCGAGGACTCTGCCGTCGGGCGAGGTAATGCCCTCAACTGCACAGATTGAGCCGTTGGGGTTAAAGTCGGTATCCATCGAGGGGTTGCCCGCGAGATCGACGTACTGCGTTGCGATCTGACCGTTTTCTGCGAGCTTCTTCACAAGCTCCTCGGAGCAGAGGAAGCGGCCCTCTCCGTGAGAGATCGGAACGGTATAGATCTCACCGACCTTCGCCTCTGCAAGCCACGGAGACTTGTTGGTGCAGACACGGGTGCGAACCAGCTTCGATTGGTGACGGCCGATGATGTTGTAGGTCAGCGTCGGACAGCTTTCGTCGGTGTCGATGATCTTGCCGTAGGGAACGAGACCGAGCTTGATCAAAGCCTGGAATCCGTTGCAGATACCGAGCATCAAGCCGTCGCGCTTGTCGAGAAGCGCACTCACCTGCTCCTTTACCGCGGGATTGCGGAAGAAGGCGGTGATGAACTTCGCGGAGCCGTCAGGCTCGTCGCCGCCCGAGAAGCCGCCGGGGATGAATACCATCTGCGATTCTGCGAGCTTTTTCGAGACCAGCTCAACACTGCGGGCAACGTCGTCGGCGGTCAGGTTACGGATCACCACGATATCTGCCTCCGCGCCTGCACTTTCAACGGCACGTGCCGAATCGTATTCGCAGTTCGTTCCGGGGAATACGGGAATCAGAACCTTCGGACGCGCACACTTCACAGCGGGAGCAGCAGTTGAGCCACCCTCATATGCGAACTTCGGCAGATCGCCGCCCTTTGCGGGAGCGTCGGTCGGATATACGCTTTCGAGGACACCCTCGTTCAGCGCGAGAAGCTCTCTGATCGATGCGCTGTCACCGTCGAGCACCACCTCGGGTGCCTCGGTGGTTTCACCGATCTTCGAAGCGTAGGGCGTGGAGATCTCTTCTGCAAGCTCTGCGACGATAAAGCCGTACTGTGCGGACGAATGCCATTCGTTCTTGACGGCACCGCTCGAACGGAAGCCGATCTCGTTGCCGAAGGACATCTTCATCACAGCCTCGCCGATGCCGTTCTCAACTGCCCAAGCGGCGCGGATCTTTCCTGCCGTATGGAGATCGTGGAAGGCTTCCCAAGCCGCCTTCTGGCTTTCGGGGGTGCTATCCGTGGGAAGTCGGAGGCCAAGCGGT
>JAZNOQ010000004.1:0-16768 GCA_045589215.1 Eubacteriales bacterium | reverse complement strand
TAAGCCGACCTCCTTTGCTGAGAGAAAACAAAAAATCCTGCCCCAAGATAAACAAGGGACAGGACGAATGTACATAATCCTGCGGTACCACCCAAATTGATAAGTCGGATCGTAGCCATGTCGTTCTGTGAGCCAAGGAGTTGAAAATGAAAATTGTCTTCCTAAGACCGGCCTCCGACTTAGTGGCTGATGCCACCGGCCAGCGCTGTAAACGCCATAATAAACACGCTCGTGCCAACCGCCAAGTGCATAGGATATCCAAGGAAAGAGGTCAGAACGAGAAGTAGCATCATTCCACCACCCGCGCCTGCAAAGCCCCAGATAAAGCCAACGAATATGCCGCCGACGATGGACTTGATCAGTCTGCTTTTCGGGGAACTTTCCTCCAATTGCTCTCTCGTTTTGTTGACGGGCTTCAAAAGAAATCGCAAGCCGATAATAATCAACGCGATCTGCATCGTGCCGCTCATGGCTTGCTCGGGCAGAAAGCTTGCTACGAAGCTACCGATCATCGTTACGACAAGTACGCTCACAAGCAACGGCAGGCTATTCTTTACGTCCAAATTTCCGCTTTTCTTATAGGTGTACGCGCTGACAAGGCTTGCCAGAACGTCGCTGATCAGTCCTATGCCAACCGCATCGTAGGCAGGAACACCTAAAAAGGTTATGAGCATAGGGCCTATCACCGCAGCAGCACTCATGCCGGCAAAGCCGGTTCCGATACCCGCACCTGCACCTGCGATAAAGCACACAAGTATTTTCATTAAAATATCTCCCATTATTATCTCCGTTAAGCCACTGTTTGTATATGAGATATTATACCATATTTTTGTAAACTTTTCAACCGATTTTTCTTTTCTCCCACACAGATTTTAAGGGCTGTCCGCCTCGTGCGGTTAGCCCTTTTCTCATTATGCTCCATATTGTGATCACACAAATTGGATAAAGCTTCATAGTCAAATATGATGCCTTGTCGCCTTTGAATGTTAAAACACCTATAGCGCTCCCCTTTTACAGAGCGCTATAGGTGCTTTTTCCTTGGTCAATTTTCTGTTTATATAGCGGTTTCCGCTTTTATGGTTTTTGGGTAGCGGACAAGAAGAGACCGGGCGAGCAGTCACGCTTCGTTGACAAGCTTTCCCGTCATATGCTCGATCTCAAGGCAAAGAACGGTAGTGTTACTTCTGAAATTTTCGATCTCGTCATAGATGTAATCCATATCATCCGTAAAACGCCTACAAAATTTCACGATCAGCTCGTCAGACCAATCGTCCACAATGCGAATGCGCCCGAATACGATCACGCTTCTGATACTCAGCGACCAATGTCCGTCCTTATGATATCCCTTGTCGTAAACGCAAAATGAAACCTTATCGCTGCCTTTGATCGAATCGAGCTTATGCCCGACCTTTCCGCTGTGGAAATAGATCCTATTGCTTTCCTCATCAAAATAAAAATTGATCGGCACCGCGTGTGGATACCCGCCGTCTCCATTGACGGCAAGCACGCCGCGCACCTCCTGTTTTAAGATCTCCTTGCACGTAGCCGTCGAAAGCTGTTGCTTTTTTCTCGTTAAATCTCTGAACATACTATTTTCCTCATCAAAATCTTTCTTGTCGGTGAGATCATTTTACCATATTTTTATGAACTTTTCAACAGAATATGCTTTTTTGCTTCCCCGACGCAAACATTGAAGGGCTGACCGAATTGCTTCGGTCAGCCCTCGCCTTAACGTTATTTTACTGTTTGCTTTTACGCTTGGCGATCACCGCAAAGTTACGTAGCGCAAAATTACGAGATCACGGATGGAATTACGAGTGTTCCATCTTTCGCAACGTCGCAGTCCCTCGCGTAGATGCCCCAACGAGCCGCGAATACCACTTCCACCTGATTGGTTTTTTGATCGTTTTGAGCCGTTTGAGCAGCCTGATCGACCTGATTTGCTTGATTATCTTGAACAGCTTCAACCTTCACGGTAAACGTAATGGTCTTGGGTGCCATGCTACTATGGATGTATTCGGAATAGTAGTCCTTTCCACCGACACTGATCATGCAATACCCCGACGAGCTGTCCTCCGGAAGCGAGACCGTCACCGTGTACGTTTCACCCACAGTGAGCATTACACCGCTTTCAATATTTTCAAGATTCTTATCGTTCTTATCTTTGACCGAAATGGAAAGCTGCGTACCGTCCGCGGTGCGGATCTCATTCTGACTGCTCGGAGTAATGTCCGAGAACCACGCCCACGTGCTTGATCCGAGACACATGATGCAAACGAGTATCCCGAGAAGCGAAGTGATCAGCATACGAGAAAACGCCTTGTCGGTCAGTTTATCTGTATTTTCTATCTGTTTTTTCAAAGCGATTCCTCCTTGCCTTGTATCGATAGGGTATCGGCTCGTAAATCGAGCGTTTTCGTTGATCAAAAGGCACAACGGGGTTCTTGTTATGCCCTTTGATCACCGCCCAACTCCCTCAAAAGAGGGAGTTGGGCTTTTTGTTCGGGATCCGAACAAAATTTTGTGATTATTGATTTGCCTTGTAAAGCACGAAGCCGCCTTCTGCCGTCCACTGATAAACGTCGTACTCAAAGGTACCGCCCTTGATGATCAGCTGAGGAGCATCGCCCTTGTAGCCCGCACCAATGGAAACGGTTCCGCCGAGGAAGTTGCCACCGTTGATGGTCAGCGTGGTATTGGCGTGACTGTTGCCGAAGGAGTAGGTGTAGAGAACGTCATTGTCTGCACTTGATGCCTTGGTGCTTTGGAAGGTACCGCCGTTGATGGTAACGTTGATGGCGGGAGCAACGTTGCTGTCACTGCCGGGAAGATGGATCCATGCAGGAGTAGCACCGATGACCTTACCGCTATTCATAACAAATTCAGTATCTGCATTGAAGCGAGCAATACGCAGAGCGCATCTTTCGCCAATCAGCGTACCGCCGTCAAGAACAAAGCTACCGCTCTGAACGTCGACAGCGTAGCTTGCGCCACCGTCGCTACCGTTGGTAACGACTACACCCTCACCGATCACGAGATTACCCGTGCTGGTAATGGTGTTGGTTGCGTAAGCGGGGATCGCGCCAAGGTCGGGATCAGCGGCAACAAAGGAAATGGTTCCCTCGCCGAAGATCTTCAGGTTACCCTTATTGTTGATGATGGCAGCCGCCTTGCCGCTGTTGTCAACAGCAAAGCTGAGGTTGTGACCGTTGAGGTCGATATCAACGTTCGTGTTTGCAGGAACGCTCAAAGTAGAAGGAACAACGATGTCCTCGGAAAGCGCAACAGACTTTCCTGCAGCGAGTTCTTCAGCGAGCTTTTCAGCGGTTTCTACTTTGTTCGAAACAGGGAAGGTGTACTTGAACGTACCGATGGTCTCGTAGTAGCCGTCGTAGTTTACACCGTCACAATCGTGGCTGGAATCAGACCACTCGTTATTCTTGTTCTCGTAAATACGGAGCTCAACAGTAATTGTAGTGCCTTCAAGAGCCTCTGCATCAAGAGCGGCGAGACCGCATCGGAATCCCATGCCGTCGTTGCCCCATTGACAGATATCCTTGTAGGTTACACAGTAGCCTCCCATAATAAATCCGAGAAGAGGAATTTCGTCACCGGCAGTCAAAACCTCACTGCTTCCAGGGTCCATAAGAGCGACCCAATTGTCATTGTTGTAATTTTTGCAGAATGCAGAGTAATAACCTGCAAGTGCAACGCTATTAACGGGAACATCGCGGTCTGCAGAAACCACGTAATCCGCATGCCAATGCTTATACGCAGAAACGTTTGCCTCTTCCAAAGACTCGGTAGGTTCAAACTGATAGCCTGCAGCCAACTTCATAGGATCTTTGGCAGGAGTGCCGTTCGGGAAGGTAGTCGTATAGGAGACGCTCAGGTTATCAAGAGGTCTTACAAGAGCTGCGGGAAGCTCAGGCGAAGGAACAACTGCATCATACTGATCGTCGAAGCTATCGTTCTCATAAGCTGCCTGCGTTGCGATCAGCTCGACGCGGAAGTCAGAACCGATAGAAAGGTTCTGATAATCGTTGTTTGCAGTCTCCTGCATCTTGAGAACAAGGGTAAGCGTTGCGTTCTTGCCTGCAAGAAGCATACCGTTTACAGTCTTAGAAAGGTTGTCAGCCGTTCCAAGGATATCTGCGAGCGAGCCGAGATCCTTTGCAGTGCCGGCCTTAACAAGAGCTTCCATATCTCTGTTTTCAACCTTCGTCGCTCCCTGATAACCGTTGGTCTCATTGCCAAGAATGCAATAAACGTCGATCACGTCAGCGAGCTTGCTTACGGTACCGTTTGCAACGATACGCATACGGTAGTTGAGCGCGAGGGTACCCTTATTAACGATCAGAATGTGCTTTGCCTCGGTGTAACCGGGCTCCCAAAGGGTGTTATTGAAGATCGCTTCCTTCGAAGCATCCTTCCACCCGTCGCTTCCGACTGCGGGAACGGTCTTCGCACCGTCAGCATAGTACATACCAACCTTAAGTTCACCCGTCTGAATGATGTTACCGCTCGAGGTTACCGAATCGGTAAACCACGCATAGGTGGAGCCGAGGAGCATCGCGAAGCACATGAAAAGTGCCACGATGCTGCTCCAAAGTGCTCTTTTAGTAGTTTTCAAATTAGTCATTTATTTTCTCCTAAAAAGAGGGGGATAAATTAGCTGTTTGTATTTTCATCCGAGGCATTCTCGGAGCTTTCCGAATCGGATTCGGAAGCGCCTGTTTCGTTTTCAGACGCCGTTGGCGGTTCGTTTCCGCCATTTTGCTTTGCGAGTTGTTCTTTGAGTGCTTGAAGTTCACGAAGCATTTCTTCGTTCTGCCGTCTTTCCTCCTGGATCTCAGCCCGCTCTGCCTCCAGGGCTGCGGTCTGCTCTTTCTTATATCTGCGGAACAGACGGATCACGTTCACGCCGTTATAAAGGATAAGCAGAAGGAAGGGGATCAGAATACACGCGATATATCCGGGAGTCGTTTTCACGAAAGCGAAGAAATGTCCGACACCGGGAAGCTTACCGGCGTATTTACCGATGACGTACTCGGGCTCGACCAAAGCCTCGTCCTGCGCACCCGTATTCGTACCGAACGTGTAATAGCCGAGAAGCTTACCTTCCTCAGTCCTCGCCACCTCACCGATCATATGGGTGACGGTGGAGAGGTAGCTATCATCGTTATTGGTCGATACGAACGCGATCACGTCTCCGACCTCAAGTGCCGTCGGATCCTTCACGCTTTTGATCAGGATAATATCTCCGGGATCAAAATGGATATCCATATGCGCGTTGTTCTCCGACTTACTCATCGAACCCGTTCTGACGATATAAAATCTGAACCCGAAAATATTGCGGTCATTTCGGTTTACCGTTGTCACCGTGACGATCGTGAATACCATCATGAAGACGGTAAACGCAACAAGCAGCCACGACACGATCTTTAGCGAGATATTCAGAACCTTCTTCATCTTGTCATTCATTGCCTGACTTCTCCTCAATATCTACGTTTCCTTGGATCGCATACACGGTTACACCGATGCCCGAATAGGTTTTGTCCTGGAAGGTGTTCCCTGCCGACTCCTTCATTTTGATGAAGAGGTAGTAAGTGGTATCACTACTTGCGTCAGCCTCCAACCGCCCCGTAAAATCAACCATCGGTTGAGCTTCTCTCGGATCGGTTGAGCTTGTGGAGATCCAAACGTCAAACGCCTTGTTGAACTCGCTCATGTCAATGCTCGGGTCCTCACTCACGTAAAGACGGAAGTTGACAGGAATGTCACCAATGTTTTTGACCTTAAATCCCTCGGTGTGGAACATCGCACCCGGCTCAAACAGAATGTCTTGACCGTCCTCGGTCTTGGTTACAAACTCAAGCGCCTCTCCGACAAGGGAGCTCCCCGAGGAAGCGTCAACGATATCAACCTTGACGCTTCCCGACGTAGTGATAATTCCGATCTTTCCATCTTCAGGATCACTCGTAAAGAGAGCAAGCGTTGCGCCCACGAGGCACACGAGGCAAAGCAGGATAACCAATGCCGCTATAATGAATGCTTGTTTACTTGACTTATAACGGAACATTTTTTACCTCCTTGCCGTTATTTATGTGTTTTTAAGTAGATTTAATTGCTAGTCGATACAGTTACCGTCCAAGCCTCACCATTAAGAGTATTGTTCTCCGAGGTAACGGTTCCAGCACAGATGATAGGGCCATTCGATGAACCAGACACAACGACCTTGCTGATATTTCCACCGTCACCGGGAGCGATCATCGTATTGTTGGTGAAAACAAAGTCTCCGGTAATGCCGTCAGCAAGGGTCTTGAATACGCCTGCATCCGTATCGAAGTAGCAATTGTCAATAATTACATCGCCGTCAGCCTTGCCATTCACGATAATTGCCCAAGAGCTATAGTCGTAGAACTCACAGTTGGTTACGGTAAGATCGGCCCCTGAGTTCCCTCTAATGCCATAGCCCTTTCCGGAGCCCTTAGTAAACACGCAGTTATCCACAGTCACATCCACGTTAGAGCTCAAGAAGATAGAAGCGTTAGCCGGGCCAGTAGCGCTCAAGAACTCGGAATTAAGAATGGTAATATTGCTACCCGCTTCAACACTACCTACATTAACGCTAGAACGGCTGTCATCATCGCAAACAATACCGTCAATTACAACGTTTTCAACCTTTCCGGTGAAATTGAACGCAACATCATTTCCGTTCACCCAGATGGTCTTATTGGAAAGACCGTTAACTTCCACTGTTGCAGGAATATCTGCAAGGATATTGATTGCAGGGATCTCAGGATCTGCAAGTGCGTCAGCGAGAGCGGTAGCATCGGTTACCTTCGGGATGTATACAACAGGATTGGATTTGTTTTCAACAACGCCATTGCCCTGAACTGCCTCGACGGTTACCTTGATCTCGGTCTCCTGCTCCTGATATTCATTGCCTGCGTTAACGGGGAGCGTAATGGTAATGCTCTCGGTGGTCATATCGGTTCCAGCAGCGAGCTCAGCCCAATCAGACGTATAGGAAGCCAAAGACTCATAAGTTCCGCCGCCAACCTCAACAACAAGGCCGTCCATCAGCTTGTAGCCGCTTATGCACTCGACGATGTAGCGATACTTAATTGCTACATTGCTGTTGTTCTTGCCCGAAACAGCAAGATTGATTCTGTCACCGGGGGTGATCTTGTCGATCGTCAGAACCGAACCCTTAACCTCAGCGGATCCGCCGTTGATGAAGTTAAAGGGTGCGTCAGTATCCGAATGCGTCCAATCGTACGTAGCACCGTTCTCATCGGTAACAGTACCGGTGGTGCTACCTGTCACGGACTCGACGGAGGTGATCGCAATTCCTGCGACCATATTGACCTTACCGGCGGTAACGGCAATGTTGACGTTACTCGTGCTCGTGAAAAGTGCGAAAGTGGATCCTGCGATCAGACAAAGGCAAAGTGCGATCGTCGCGATCGAGGTAAGCAAAACTTTCTTTTTCATTTTGCATTTTCTCCTTGAAAATTATTTTTTTGAAGCCTGAATTCAGACGAAACGCGGACTCAAGCTTCAAGAAGCTCTGCGCTCGTACTAGGTTCTTCGGTGTTTTACTTCACCTGGAGAGCATATACGATCAGGTCAAACTCTACGTCAGTCTCCTGCGCAGCGTCATTCTCTGACGTAAGAACACCGTCAACGTAGGTATAGCTCTTATCGACAAACTCTACCGATACGATGAAGTTCTCTGCCTCATCGCACGCAAGCGTTCCGATAAAGCTCTGATCACTACCGACTGTAAGACCGCCGGAAACCGTGCTCAGGTGCTTCTCTGCATCATCGCCCTCGGTATCAATGACACCGTCCTTGTTCAGGTCGGTATAAACGATGATCTCAAGCTGCTTCGCGAGTACCTTTTCCACGTCCTCGTCCTTGCAATCAATTCTTACCCAATAACCGAAAGCAACGTCACTGTTGTTTTCGATCTGCATCGTTGCAACGTACTTCGATCCGGGAACGATCAGCTCGGTAACGTTACCGTTTCCATCGGTCGTCAAGCCAAACACGTTTTCATCCGTGGGATTCGTGAATGTAACGTCATCCGTTTCGTCGTCGACAACAGCAGGGGTGACCGTTTCGAGCTTGCCCGTGGTCGCGCTCAGCATCGTTTTCGTGAGAGCCGTTCGCTTCAGCGTGACTTCAAGGTCACCCGCCTGCAAATGGTTCGAAACCGTCTGCGTATCGGTAAACAAAGCGTACGTCATACCCGCGATGATCGACAGGCAAAGCAAGATCACTAAACTCGAAACAAGCAAAGCTCTTCTTTTGTTCGTATTCTTCATAGCCGCTCCTCCTTTCATGCAGATTTCATACTTGGTTTATTATTGAAGCGTTGCGATTTACAACGGTTTTCAATCATTTTCATTCCCGCGCGCATCCGCGCCCTCGTTCTTCGGGACTTCTGTCGCAGCACCCGACTTCTCTTTTTCAAGCTCGGAAAGTCTCCGACGAAGCTCTTCGAGCTCCTGATCCTTCTTCTCTTTTTCCTCTTGCTCCCGCTTCCTCTTGTCCGCGCCCAACACCTTGACGATCTTAAGGACCTCAAAAAGGATAATGGCAAAGCAAGGGATCATGATCACAAGAATGATACCGATCGGCTGCATCAGGAAGCTCATCACAGCACCGAACAGCTTCGCCTGCCCCGTCACCTTACCGATGACGTAATTCATATTATTGGGAATCGACGTGTCAATGACCTGCGTGAGCAGTCCGTCCTCGGCACTCTTGTTGTCTCCCTCAAGCTCTATGATGAAGCCGCCCGTGTCCTTTTCCTCGATCGAAACGATACGGTGGGTGATCGTCACCTGTGTGGTGTAAACGTAACGGAAGGTAAGGACGTCGCCCACCTGCAGACCGCGATACCACGCATCGGCCTCGGCAGGATCATCGGGCATCACCTTTACAAAGATCATAGAGCGGAGCGGAATACTGCCGATCTCAAATTTCGATACGTCAGTAAGCTCACTCGCCGCCATCGACTCCGAGGTGACGATCCTCATCTGATATCCGAACACCTCCGCGGCACCGTCAACGTCCTTCTTAGACAAGAGGGTGATCGCAACAGACAGGATACAGATCGCAAGGAACACGTACATCAAGACGTTCAGCGCGACGTTTACTCTTTTTTTGGTTTTATCCCTCATAAGGCTCCCTCTCATATCCGATTTTTCTCGCTATGATCTTCGGTTCAAAAATTACAGAAAAAGGCTTCTATGTACCATCTGAATCCCGAGCCATTCGCTTTTGGGGGCAATTATACATTTTATCTTCCAGATTATAACACATTTTCTTTCAAAAATCAATGGGTATCATAAAATTTTGGATACAATCACAAAATTTAGGTTCTCAAAATAGGAATTTTAACATATTTCCTATGCTTTCTGTCAAGTAACGCCCTTTATTTCCCAAATCATCGTAGCAGAAATCATTTTTTTGTAAATTCCACTTTGTTACAAAAAAAGAAATAAACGAAAAAAGGGATCTCTCAACAGCGAGAGACCCCCTTTGGGTCATTTCTTATTCAGAATACTTGTCATTGGCACGTAGGTAAGCTCTTCAATTTCCACCTGACCGATCAGCACGTCCGTGTACTGAAACGAGTGACTTCTTTTATATCCGCATTCGCTTTCTTCGATACGGAATATGTTTCGGTACACGCCCGTTATCACGGCGGGTGCGCCATTTGCCGCGAGCTTCGAGCGGGGGAGCCTTACACTGATATGAATGTTCGGAGCGGTTTCGTAAAGCCTCTGGATCTCGCCCTTGATGTAATCCACTTGATTCATACGGTTTCGATATCGACAGCCGCCCGATATTCGAGCGGATGCCTGAGCCTCTTTGATCCGCAGCCATAGCCGCGCATCTTCTCTCTGCACAGACACAAGCGTTACAAAGGGACACCACACCTTCATACGCTTCTTGTCTTATTCTCCTCTCTCGATATCGTCATCCGAGCAGAATCGACGGAATCGTAATACAGAGAGGCGTGAGCGAAACGTATCGTTTAAACATAGCCGGCTGCCGCAGCTGCGTTTAGGCTACAACGCCCTCGTGGTAGAATTTTCTACGCTATCATTATATCATTTTTTTGCGAAAATTTCAAGTGGATACGGAAGATTTTTTTGGTTTTCAAGCGCAAAAACGGTCTGCTTACGCTTCGACCTTCGCGATCACAGCCTTTTTCTCTGCTCATTTCATCAGCTCGTCGGTGAGCCGAATGATCTCGGGCGCGACCCTTTTTCTTTCGCGACGCAAAACGAGATTATACGTCGGGTACGCAAGACCTGCGAGGATCCCGCCGACAACTCCGATCGCAATACCAACGAACATCGCAAGATCCTTTTGTGAGCCGAGGATATTCCCGAAATCCGTCATACACATACTCATCCCAAAGCCGAGGATCAGCGTGCCGATCACACCGAGGATCAAGGCTACGGTCTGCGCCTTCTGCACAACGCCTCTGTCAAGACGGCGCAGGCGCTCCATTTTGTTTTCCTCCTCGGACGGGGGCGTATATTTTTCGCGAATACGCTTCAACTCTGCCTGCTCCTTTGCGGAGTAGGTGTATCGGAAGCCCTTGCTTTCGTTATTGTTCTCCATTTTTATTTTCCTCTGTCGTTAGCGTTTTTAATTTTCTCGTGCTTCTTGCGATCATATAGACCGCCATTGCGACGACCACGCCCGAAACGGCAAATCCGACCCCACCGAGCATCAGCTTTTGTGTAAGTGCGTCCATCGAGCCATCATTAAAGGTCGTCAGCATCGTTGACGTCAGCGTGAGCATCGATACGCACGCCGCCGCGAGGCTGATCGCCTTTGACGCGGAGTAGATCGGGCTGTTATATTTGCGGTATTTCACAACGTTCACGCTTGCCATCGTAAACGCCGCGAAGGTATATGCCGCCATAGCGATCGCCGTGATCATATGATGCTCGAAGGTTCGGTTCCAATACAGCATAAAGAAAACCATCAAGGTAAGTGCCAGATTCATCAAAAGAAAGATCCAGCCGCAGGCACGGTACCTAAGAAGCTCCGCCCGCATTCTTTCCCCCGGCTTATTTTTACGCATATACCGCACCAAAAAAAATCGCATCACGGCAAGGCAAAGGTAATATACACCGATCGAGCAAAACCAAAAGGTGTGATGGTAAATGCCGAGCCAGAGCTGAAACACTCCGTACACGGTGTTCCACAAAAGCGAACCGAAAAGCGAAGCCTTCATGCGGAAGCGGTCATCATCCTGCCAACGCCGCGCGTAGACGTTTTCGTTCTTGAAGGTCTTAAAAAATCTGATCAGATACGGTATTCTGAAGCACCATACCGTCAAGGTGTACGTCGCTAGAACGTAGGAGATCACAGCGACCACCGATTCGCTCCCAAGCGCCACCATCGAATACACAAGAAATGCGGTGGCTACGGGGAAAAGTAGGATCATAACGGCAATGTGCGGAAACAGCAACGCCTTACCGAGCTTCTTCCAATGCATCGTTTTCCCTCCTGATCTTGACGGTGAAGGTCGTTCCGACGTGGGCGGTGCTTTCTACACCGATCTCCCCCTGCATAATATCAACAACTCTTTTGACGAGCGAAAGTCCGAGCCCGTTGCCCTCGGTTGCGTGGGAGGTGTCACCTTGATAGAACTTTTCAAAAATGTGCGCACCGATCTCAGGCGTCATTCCGCATCCCGTGTCCTTCACCCGTACGACGGCATATTGACCGTCCACAGATAGGGAGAGCGTTACCCTGCCGCCGCCATCGGTAAATTTAAATGCATTCGAAAAAAGGTTATTCCAGACGAGCGACAAAAGCTCCTCGTCGGCAGAAACACGCACGCCCTCTGCGATGTCGGTGTCGATCTCAATTCCCTTTCTTTCCCATACGGATTCAAACTGCAAAAAGCACGCGCAAAGCTGCTCGCCGAGATCGTACGTCGTCCCATCGGGATAGATCTGCTGATTTTCAAGACGGCTGAGCTTCAAGACGTTCGTCATCATATCCGCGAGCCTCTGCGAAGCATCGGTGATCGCCCGTGCGTACTCGATGCGCGTCTCCTCGGGGAGGTCCTTTTCTTCAAGGAGCTTTCCGTAATTCTTGATCACCGAAAGCGGTGTTTTCATTTCGTGGGACACGTTTGCGATGAAATCGGTACGGAGTGTCTCCACCCCACGAAGCTCCTTTGCCATCGTATTGAAGCAATCAATGATCACGTTATAGTTATCATCTGCCGAAAAGCTGCTGATCGGCTCGATGCGGACGTCGAAGTCCCCCTTTACGATCTCCTCGGCGGCTGACGTGATGTGCTTTGTCACCCGCTCGGTCGTTACCCTTCTGCGGATCATATCGATCGCTGTAAACAACACGCTGAGCAGTATAACGTTGAGAAAGGTCAATTTCGCCGCCGTCTGCAGATTGCTGCCCGAAAGCTCGATCTCGAGCGTTTTTGACATCACACTCACGAAAAGCGAGGTCGTGCAGGTAACAAGAAAGGCACACAGGAGAAAAAACATAAAGTAATTATAGATCCCCTGTACGATCCGTCGCCCGATGCTGTTCCGCTTCATTTGATCACCGCCTTATATCCGAGCCCGTGAACGGTCTGGATCTCAAAATCGTCGCACCCCGCGAGCTTTGCGCGAAGCTTGGTCATATACACGTCAACGGTTCGCGTGCCCGTCTGCGTGTCAACGTCCCAGAATTCATCCATCAGCTGTGTACGCGTAAAGGTCTTTTTCGGGTAGGAGAGAAGCTTATAAAGGAGGTCGAACTCGCGCGCCGTAAGTGGGATCTCTTCCCCGTTCAGCGTTGCCGATCTTTCATCGGCATCCATCACAAAGCTTCCGACCAGAAGGCGGCGGCTCGACGCGATCTTCGAACGGCGAAGGAGCGCACCGATCCTGAGAAACATCTCGTCAAGGTCGATCGGCTTTGTCATATAGTCGTCGATCCCGATGCGGTATCCCCTCTGCTTTGACGCGAAATCGTCGCGAGCAGACATGAAGAGGATCGGGATATCATTACTGAGCGCGCGCACCGTTTTCGCAAATTCAAAGCCGTCGATCCCCGGCATCATAATATCCGATACAATGAGGTCGAAGGTAGTCTTATACATCTCGTCATACGCTTCCTCCGCGCCGAAGCATCCCGTCGCCTCGTATCCGCTATGGTTCAGGAACGAGCAAACGCTGCGATTAAGGTCGCGGTCATCTTCAACGACTAAAATCTTAAACATATCTGTATCCTCCAGGGGGGCTTTTTCGCTCATACGCTTTCATTGTATCACGTAAATGTTAAAGTTTTGTTTATATTTTGCCGTTTTTCAAGAAAAACACAAGGCAATCGCATTTTTTGCGCTGCCTTGTGCCTGCTATTTATACCAGACTCGTTTTTTTCAGAACGGCGTTCGAGGCCGCCCCAAGCCAGAAGGCAAATATCGCGCCGCCCACGAGGCATAGTCCGACGTTCAGAACGGTCGAAGCGAGCGGGGTGATCATCGAGACCATCATAAATAGGAGCATCCCACCGCCGAGCGACAGACAGATCGAGAGCCAGGCTCTCTGCTTTGCCGCAATGCCGATGAGCGTGAAGATGGAAACAAACACGAGCATCAAAAAGATCTTCGCAATGATACACATCACAATGTTCATAGGCGTAAGCGCTCCGAGGTCAAAGGACAGTCCCGAGATCGCGCCGCCGAGGATAGCACCGATCAGATATGCGATCAGCATAAATGCTCCGCACACAAATCCCGCGAGTGTTTTAGAAATGACGTAATCGCTCTTCCTTGCACGAACGGTAAACAAATTCTTCGCGTATCCGCTTCTGAAATCGTCCGAAATAAAGAGGCAGACAAATACGCAAACGCCCATAAACGCCATATTGATATTGCACATTGCAAGGACGTCCATCTCTCCCATTGCCGCGGCGTCTCCGCTTGCGGGGTCATTTGAAGGCAAAGTGCCGATCGATTCCCAGGCGTTTTCGGGACCCTTCATCACCGTGATCTCCCCCGTCTCCGGATCGACCGATTCCTGTCCGTCCATCATCGTCAGCATCACAGTCATCACGATCGGAACGAGGAGAGACACCGCGATCATAATGTAGAAAAGCCGAGAACGAAGCATTCTTCTGAAATCCACGCGCAGCATACTCTTCATACGCCTGCCAAAGCTGACAGATTCAAATTTTACACCGTTTTCCATTACCGCTTCCCTCCGTTCATCAGATCGATATAATACTCCTCAAGACCGATCCTGTCAGTCCTGATCTCGGTCACACAAATACCGTTTTCATAAAGATAGGCAACGATCTCCTCAGGAGTGGTGAGATCGTAAACACGGAGATAGCCCCCCTCGTCCGTTTCGACACGGGAATATTTACAGCCGAGGAGCATCCGCGTTCTGTTCATCTCCTCGCTCTGCAGCGCTACGTAGGTACGGCAGCTCGCGTCAAGCTCCGCGGCGGTCATCTCGACGATCATTTTGCCGTGTCGGATGACTCCGTAGTGCGTCGCCACCTTCTGAAGCTCACCGAGGAGGTGCGAGGACACGACGATCGATCGTTTGCCGTCCTTGACGATATCAAGGAACACCTCGCGCATGATCCGCATACCGTCGGCGTCGAGACCGTTCAGCGGCTCATCGAGAACAAGCAGAGTGGGATCTCCGAGAAGTGCCATCGCGATCCCAACTCTCTGCTTCATACCGAGGGAGCAGTTCTTGTATTTGTTGCCTGCCGCGCCCTCCATCCGAACTGTTTTCAGTACTCTGACGACCTCTTTTTCTGCGTTCGGAAGCGATAGATTCTCCGCCTGCAGCATCATATTATCAAAAACGGTGAGTCCCGGAAAGCATCCGGGGGATTCGATCAGAACGCCCATTTTAGCTCTCACCGCTTCGTCGGTATAGTCTCTTCCGTAGATCTTGATCGATCCGCCGCTCGTAGGAATCAGACCGCAGATCATCTTCTCGGTGGTCGATTTTCCAGAGCCGTTTTCACCGATGAAGCCGTAGATCGCGCCCATCGGAACGGTCATATCAAGACCGCAGACCGCCTGCTTCTCCCCGAAATTCTTTGAAAGATTTTTGATCTCTATTGCATTCATAATAAATTTGCCTCCCCTTTTAATACACGTCACACGTCTTGAGGATCCTCGTTCCGAGTACGTTATAGATCAGTGCCCACGAAAGCGACACCAGCGTACAGACGAGTAGTGTTCCAATGCTACTCGAAAGGCAAGCATTGACCGACGAGCCGTAGAGGAAGAGATTAAGAATATACGTCGGCAGTGACAAATTCTCAATCACCGCAGCAGCACCGATGATCAGGATACCCGTACCGAAAAAGAAGGATGAGACGATGGAAATACCGAAATATCTCCTGAAAATGATATTAAGGAAGGTGTAAAGGCTTGCCCAACCAAGTGACATCCCCATCTTGCCGAGAATGGCGAGGATGAGCGAGCCGACGTTCACCGAGGTGTCATATCCGACGAGGAGACCGCCGACCGTTCCCCCGATGAGATAGGTCACGCACATACACGCCATCGCGAAGGCACAAACGAGGCTTTTCGAGATCATATAGTCCTGCTTCTTCGGGTGCGTGGTAAAGAGCTGCTTGACGTAGCCCGACTTATAGTCGTGACCGATGAAGATCGACACCATAATTCCGCCGAAGATGAACACCATATTCATATTGGCGTAGTCCGCGATCGACTCAATGACATAAAGCGACTTCGACGCGGCTATGATCTGCCACACGTTCGAATAAAGAGGCTCCATCGTGTTACCGTTCTGATCGGGCATCATCGTCATAGCCGACACCATCGCGGGAATGATCGCAGCTATGGCAAGAAAAATGTAAAAGAGGGGTGTATGAAAGAGGCGGTAAAAGTCCACGCCGAGCATCCCCTTGATCCTTTGCACAAGGCTCGGCGACTCAAATTTCAGTTCTCTCGTATCTGTCATTTTATGCGTCCTCCTTCTTTGACATAAGCTCGATGTAATACTCCTCAAGCCCGATCTTGTTTCTTTCGATCTCGCTCGGAACATGTCCGTTTTTCATCAGATGATCGACGATCGCCGCAGTATCGTCCTCATCGAAAATCCGGATACAGTCCCCATCAAGGCGCACGTCGGCGTACTTTTTGGAAAGCACCCGAACAGCGCCTGCCGTATCCTTCGTCTTCAGCGTTGTAAAGACCTGTGCGCGGCTGTCCATCTCCTCAGCGGAGATCTCCATGATCATGCGTCCTTGGCGGATGACTCCGTAGTGCGTCGCGATCTTCTCAAGCTCGCCGAGAATATGCGAGGAAATGAGAACGGTACAGCCGTACTTCTGAGTGATATCAACGAGGATCTCACGCATGATGCGCATACCGTCGGTATCAAGTCCGTTGATCGGCTCGTCAAGAATGAGAAGCGCAGGATCACCGAGAAGTGCCATCGCAATGCCGATCCTCTGCTTCATACCGAGCGAACAGCTCTTGAATTTGAGGCTTGCATTATCCTCCATACGCACGATTTGGAGGACACGGCGGATCTCCCCGTCTGCGTTCTCAATACCGAGATTGATACACTGCATCATGAGGTTCTGATACACAGACGAGCCGGGAAAGCAGCCCGCATTCTCAATAAGTGCGCCAACTCTTACACGCACTCCTGCATCTGTGTAATCCTTGCCAAAGAGCTTTATCTCGCCGCCGTCCGGTACGAGATGA
>JAZNOQ010000003.1:0-4025 GCA_045589215.1 Eubacteriales bacterium | reverse complement strand
TGGGTCTGACCTCTCGTGAAGAGGCCCGAGCCGTGGGGACGGGGCAGAACGCCGACCTCGGATGCGAGGGGACGGGTCTGATCCATCGATCTGCCGTCAACACGCTTCTTGTCTTCGAGAAGCCAACGGCGAACGACCTTCTTCTGGAGCTTGTAGATGAGCTCGGGCATAATTGCGCCGATCTCGGGATATTCTTCGGAGAACTTCTCCTCGATCGCGTCCTGGATCGGGATCATCTTTGCGTCGCGAACCGTCTTGTCATCGGTGTCGAGCGCTTCCATGAGATCCTTTTCGCAGAATGCGAAGACCTTGTCGAACATATCGTGATCGAGTTCGCAGGAGGGGTAATCGAACTTCGGCTTGCCGACCTCCTTGACGATCGCGTTTACGAAGCAGAGAAGATCCTTGATCTCCTTGTGTGCGAGCATGATCGCGGTGTACATCGTGTCGTCATCGACCTCGTTTGCACCCGCCTCGATCATAACGACCTTCTCCATCGACGCTGCAACGGTAAGCTGAAGGTCGGACTTCTTCTGCTGTTCCTCGGTGGGGTTGACAACGAGCTGACCGTCAACGAGACCCATGAACACGCCGCCGATCGGGCCGTTCCACGGAATATCCGAGATCGAAAGAGCGATCGAAGCACCGAGCATAGCGGTGATCTCGGGCGAGCAGTCGGGGTCTACCGACATAACGGTAAGGGTCAGGGCAACGTCGTTGCGAAGATCCTTCGGGAAAAGGGGACGGATCGGACGGTCGATCACGCGGGAGGTGAGGACTGCCTTTTCAGAGGGCTTTCCCTCTCTCTTCAGGTAGCCGCCGGGGATCTTGCCTGCTGCGTACATTCTTTCCTCGTAATCAACGGAAAGGGGCAGAAAGTCGATGCCGTCACGGGGCTTTGCGGATGCGGTCGCACAGCAGAGCAGTGCGGTCTCACCGTACTTTACGAAGACAGAGCCGTTTGCAAGGCCTGCCATTTTGCCGGTCTCAACGATGAGATCGCGGCCTGCGAAGGTATAACGGAACTGCTTGTAGTTGCGGAATACCATCTGGGAGCTGGTAACTTCAGACATTTTTTGTTTCCTCCATTTTTGGAATGTTGTAGATATCCCGAGCGGAGGTTTAGCACTTAACCGAAGGCTCGAACAGGAAAACAGCTTGTCCGTGGGCGGGCACTCGGTTAAATGCTGATCCCGGCGCGGGATACCGAGAGTGAGGCCTTGTTACAGCAGAAGAGCAGAACGACGTGCGCTCTGCTCTTCGCCGGCACAAGTGGCTACCGAAGAATTACTTACGCAGACCGAGCTTCTCGATGATCGCGCGGTAACGCTCGATATCGGTCTTCTGGAGGTATGCGAGAAGGTTTCTTCTGTGACCGACCATCTTCAGGAGGCCACGGCCACTGTGGTGGTCCTTGTGGTTCGCCTTCATGTGCTCCGTCAGGTTGTTGATACGGTAGGTCAGAAGTGCGATCTGCACCTCGGGCGAACCGGTATCGCCTTCGTGGATTGCGTACTGGTCGATGATAGCCTGCTTAACGTTCTTGTCCATTTTGATTTTCACCTTTCAAAATAAAATATTAACGGGAACTCAGAGTACGGTGGGTGAATATCCGCGGTAAACACGGCTTTTTTCCATAGCCCGAGTATCGTCAGTGTACATTATAACATAACAAAATGCTTTTGTAAAGGGTTTTTTGAAAGAATTACCGTAAATTTTGAAAAGTTTTTCGCGTGTATTTCAAAGATATCGGCAAAAGGCGACGGTTTCGGACAAAATTCGAGTGGTTTCCCTCGTACCCGCGCGAAAGTTTTTCAGCTTCCCCTCTTGAAAAAAAGGGAAATATATGTTATACTTATTATGTATAGCTCAAAGTGTAGTTGCACGGGATTTCGTGCAACGGTCGGATCGATAAAAAGCCGAGCGGAAACGGTCTTCCGTTCCGTCTCACGGCTTCGGAAAGGATAAATTCAGATAGATGGCAAAGGTAACAGAAGGAAAGAAGAAAACGGCGGGAAGAAAGCCCTCCCCGTCCGAAATGAAAACGGTGAAGAACGCGTCTGCGCGTCACGCTTCCGCAGCCGAGGAAAAGAAGAAGCGCTCGGCGCAGACGGCGAAAAAGACCGAGCAAAAAAATGATAAGTCGCAAAAGCAACGGCGGAAGCCCTCCGAAAGCTGGAACGTCGTTATGCCGTTTCTGATCGGAGCGATCGCGCTCCTTTTGATCCTGCTTTACGTGATCGTTTTGGTGGACAAGCTGAAAAACGGTGTCGCGGACGTTGGTGGGATCGGAACGCCGCTTTATAATTCTCTGTTGTGGCTTCTCGGACCGTCAGCGTATATCGTTCCCGCGGCGCTCCTTGTTGTAGCATTCCGTTGGCGCGGCGTTACGGCGAAGGGGAAGTGTCACGGCGCTTTGTGGACGCAGTTTGCGTTTGTCCTCGTTCTGGCTTCTGCGATCGCGGAGCTTCTGTTCGGTGGGCTTCTCTCTGTTCCCGACGGCGGTGCGATCGTGCAGGGAGATGCGTGGCGTACATACGGAGCTTCACTCGGCATATTTGATGCGTCCGAATCTACACTTGTCGGAGGATTTGTCGGTGGTTTTGTCGCGCTTGTCATGTATTGGGCACTGCGAAAGATCATTTCCGTGATTCTGCTGATCCTGACAGAGCTGATCGTTTTGCTGTTTTTCGTCGGTCTGACCCCCGACAGGATCTTTGCACTTATGAAGGAGCATCACGAGCGGAAGCTCGAGAGAAGTGCTGCGAGCCTTTCCGAATACGAGGAAGCACGTAAAGCAGAGGAGGAGGCAGCCAAGGCAGAGCGTGAGGCGGCAAAGGCACTGAAGGAAGAGGAAGCCCGCCGTAAAAAGGAGGAAGAGGCGGTCCGCCGCATCCGTGAGCGGGAGGAAAAGCGCCGCAGAGAGGAAGACGAGGCTCGCCGAAAAGAGCTTGAACGAGAGGCGGAAGGGGAAGAGATTTCCGAAGAGCCCGATCTTAATGAGCCCGCGGAGCCGGAACAGACAGAGAACGAATACGGCGACGGGGTAACCGATCCGTCACCCGAAGAGGACGAGCCCACCGTTTCCGAGGAGCCTCCTTTTGCGGAACCCGAGGAGCCCGAGGAGGAAGTGCCGATCCCGATGGGTGAAGCCCATCCGCTTGCTACCGATCTCGACTTCGGTCTCGATGAGGATTCTGCAAAGCGACCGCGCTCAACGCTTCCGGGAGATGCCGAGCTTTTCGGCTCTTACGGAAACAAAGCGGGCGGCAGACAGACCGTTGAGGTGACTGCCGCTGACGCACAGTCGACGGATGGTGACAAGTCCGATGACGGGGAGGAAACCGCTTCCGAGCAGGAGGACCCGAACGCAATGGTCGAGCCCCCCGAGTCGGAGTATATTTATCCGTCCACGGCACTATTGGAGGAGGGGAGACCTTCTGCGGATATTTCGGAATTTACAGATGAGATCGAGGCGAAGAAAAAGGAGCTTGCGGCGGTGCTGACGAGCTTTGGCGTTCGTTTCCGCAATATCGAGTTTTCGCGCGGTCCGACGATCACGCGATACGAGATCCAGCCCGAGCCCGGTCAGCGCGTAAAGGCGATCCAAAACCTGATGGACGATATTGCCCTCAGTATGGCAGTTTCGGGTGTGCGCTTTGAGCCGTCGATCCCCGGGAAGGCGGCAGTCGGCATCGAGGTCCCGAACAGCACGCGCGAGACGGTTACGCTCCGCAGTCTTGTGGAGAGCGATATCTTCCTTTCCGAGAAGAGCAAGCTGACCGCTTGCCTTGGCGCGGATATCACGGGAAGACCTGTTGTATTCGACGTTTCGAAGATGCCCCACCTGCTCGTTGCGGGTGCAACCGGTATGGGTAAGTCGGTCTGCATCAACTCGATCATCGTTTCCCTGATGTATAAGGCCACGCCGGAGGAGCTTCGGCTCATTCTGGTCGACCCGAAGAAGGTCGAATTTGCGATGTACCGTGATATGCCCCACCTGCTGACACCGATCATTACCGATC
>JAZNOQ010000002.1:0-4864 GCA_045589215.1 Eubacteriales bacterium | reverse complement strand
CATGGCTACGATCCGACTTATATTCTCTTCCCTCCCTTTCGTGCCTCGAGCGAGATCAGGTGTCCCACCGCAGGGATCGCCTCGCCCTGCTGAATGCTCCCGGGGCTCATCATTGCCCCCGAGCCGATGAGAAGGACGCGCGTGAGGTCACCACGCTCCATACGCGGAAGGATCCACGAGGCAAGCACGACCGCCGAGCAACCGCATCCCGAGCCGCCCGCGTGCGTGTCCTGCGTGTCGCGCGAATAGATCATACAGCCGCAGTCGTTGATCTTTTCTTCCTCGAAAATTCCGTATTCGATCCGCAGAAGCTCTCTGAGGATCGAGACCCCCTCGTATCCGAGGTCGCCGCTTGCGATCAGATCGTAATCCCGCGGTGTCGTTCCCGTCGCGGAAAACCACCGAACGAGTGTCGATAGGATCGCAGGTGCCATCGCGGCACCCATATTTGCGGCGTCAGAGATCCCCTTCTCAACAACGATCCCGGGCATTCCGCCGACGAGATAGACGTTATAAAGAGCCTGATTTGCGCTGTTTTTCGGTGGAAGAACGGTTCCGTCCTCCGTTGTCAGAATGAATGCCCCCGAGCCCGTGACCGTCCACTGCGCAGTCGGCGTTCTTTGCGCGCCGTACTCAATCGGCGTGCGGTACTGTCGCTCCGCCGAGCAGTAGTGCGATGACGTGACCGCCGCCGCGACCTTATAAAACCCTGAAGATACCGCCATTCCCGCGAGCATTATGCTTTCCGCCGCCGTCGAACAAGCGCCGTAGAGCCCGAAATACGGTATATCAAAGGACAGAAGCCCGTAGGCAGAGCCCACGCATTGATTCAGAAGATCGCCCGCATAAAGAACATCGACGTTCTCCTCCCCGATTCCGCCCTTCCGCATCGCGATACGGAAGGCGCGCCGCTGCATTTCGCTTTCGGCTTTTTCCCAAGTCTTCTCCCCGAAGCGGTCGGTCTCGTCGGACAGATCGAATGCATCCCCGATCGGACCCTCCTTTTCGTTTTTACCAACCACCGAGGCGGCGGACAGAACGCGCACGGGCGGGTCAAAGCGAAGCATTCCCCTACCCTGCTCGGTCCGCTTTTCTGTTTTTCCTTTTTCCATTTGCGTCCTTCCCTTCGTCTTTTTTCTCTATTCACAGTATTTCCGCGCTTCGGGGAAATTATCCGACGGAGAAACATAGGAAAAAGCACCCTTTTTTCTATCTATATAAAAAACCGAATTTCCCAAAAAAAGGGTTGACAAAATTTGCCCATAAGGGTATAATTACAGAAAAGAAAAAAAAGGAGGGCAAGCAATATGCAGCACATCATCGATGCGGTCGAAAAGCACCGCGATCTGATCTTCAAGACCGAGCGCTTCATCTGGAAGCACCCCGAAACCGGATTCAAGGAATTCGTCACCTCGAAATATATGGAGGAAACCTTCGAGTCCCTCGGCTACGAGCTTGAGAGAGCCGGCGACATTCCGGGCTTCTGCACCGTGATCGACACAGGGCGTCCCGGTCCCGAGCTTCTTATCCTCGGTGAGCTTGACTCGATCATCTGTCCCTCGCACCCCGAGGCAGATCCCGAGACGGGTGCCGTCCACTCCTGCGGACACAACGCACAGTGCGCCGCCCTCGTCGGCGTTGCGGCGGCGCTGAAGGAGCCCGGAGTGCTTGACGGACTGTCGGGTAGGATCCGTCTTTGTGCCGTTCCCGCAGAGGAGCTGCTTGAGATCGAATACCGCTCCGAGCTTCGGAAAAAGGGCACGATCAAGTACTTCGGCGGAAAGCCCGAGTTCCTTTCGCGCGGCTACTTCGACACGGTCGATCTCGCGTTTATGGTACACGGAGGAAAGGGCTTCTCGGTCAACGGCGGCTCGGTCGGCTGTATTGCAAAAAGCGTTATCTACAAGGGTAAGGCTGCCCACGCAGGCGGCGCACCGCAGAACGGTCGGAACGCGCTTTACGCCGCGACCTGCGGTCTGAACGCCGTCAACGCGATCCGCGAGACCTTTACCGAGGCAAACCAGATCCGCGTGCATCCGATCATCACCCATGGCGGCGATATGGTCAACGCGATCCCCGAAACCGTCAGGATCGAAAGCTACGTGCGCGGCAGGACGTCGAAGGCAATCGAGCTTGCAAATAAAAGAGTCAACCGTGCCCTCGTCGGTGCGGCACTTTCTCTCGGCACGAACGTTGAGATCGTTGACTTTCCCGGCTACTCTCCTCTTGTCAACAGCCGCGAAATGGCTGAGGTCGCAAGGGAGGCGGCAGAGCTCGTCCTTCCGAACGTAGATCTCACCGTGAAAACCTCCATCGGCACGGGCTCGACCGATATGGGCAACCTCTCGCGCATTATGCCCGTTCTTCATCCTCACGCAAGCGGTGCGAGTGGAACGGGACACGGAAACGACTACCAGATTGCAGATCCCGAGGCCGCCTGCGTAGACAGTGCCAAGTGGCAGGTCGCAATGGCTACCCTTCTCCTGAAGGACGGCGGTGCGCGTGCCGCAGAGATCGTAGCAAATTACAAGCCCGAATTCGCGTCGAAGGCGGAATACCTCGAGTACCTCGACTCGCTGAACGACTCGGGTGACCGCATCGAATACCGAGAGGACGGCGTAGCGGAGGTCAGGATTTAACGAAAAAGCTGTTTCGATTTTCTCTGTTGTCCTTAACGGAGAATTTGCAGGCACAAAAATTTCGGCAGAGATATTCTTTTCTCTGCCGATTTGTGTTTAACGTAAAGCCTCCCTCCCGGAGGGGGGGGGACCACGAAGTGGTGGAAGGAGCCTGTGTGACTTTGAGTTGAGATTAACTGCATCGTTACGCACTCTCCCTCAGTCAGCTACGCTGACAGCGTCTCGCCTGCGGGCTCGGTCTCGCTCGCGTTCTGACACCACACCGTGGTGTCATTCATTGCGCTCGCGCCGCTAAGCGTCCTCCCGGAGGGAGCCTTTTTCGCCCAAATAAATAAAATTCCCACAAACCGTTTTATTGGTCTGTGGGAATTTTCGTTACAGTGATTTCTCCGTTAAGAATACGAGAGTAATGTGAGCCTTTCATTTTATTCCTTCCAAACGAACTTATAATTGATCGACTCGCCGCCGTCGACGAGGATATTCTGCCCCGTGCAGAAGGTGTTCGTCACGGTCAGGAAATATGCCCACTCGGCGATCTCCTCGGGAGTCGCCCATTTTTTGAGGGGCGTTTCCTCCATGATCTCTGCCCAAAGCGCGGGATCATCCATCACGCACGCATTCAGCGGTGTCAGTACCCCGCCGGGGTCAAGGCTATTGCAGGTCGCGCCATATTTCGCGACGCGCATTGCAACGTTTTTCGTGTAGGACAGCACTCCGCCCTTCGACGCTGCGTATTCGGGAAATTCCGAGCCCGTGTGCCCGCTTGCAGATCCGACATTAAGGATCGACCGAATGCTCTCCTGCACGCCGTATTTTTCGGTAACGCGAATGAGCGCCTTCAGATTGATCTCGATGTCGTCCTCATTCTGCGTGCCCGCGTTGTTTACGAGGACGTTGACCCCTTCGACCGTAGGCAGATTTTCGTAGTCCCTGACGTCGCACACGTGATGCGTATATGCAGGGTGATCGATGCTCTTTTCCTGCCGATCGATCCCGATGACCTCGTGTCCGCTTTTCAGAAAACGCTCGGCGATCGCCTTGCCGATCCCCTGCGTCGTTCCCGTGATCAAAACCTTCATTTTTCGTTCCTTTCCGCTTCTATATACGCAAGATATTCTCTTCCGACCGCATTTTTCTTCCATTTCATAGCGATGCGGTATCCGACAGGAGAAAACACGATCTCAAGGAGAAGCTCTGCAACAGCACCCGTCAGGGCACACATCGCACACTGCAATACCGTCCATGAGAAGCCGTCCCAAAACACGGGGGCGAACCCGACGAATACGATGACCGAAAAGATAAAATTATCGAAAAACTGTCCGATGAAGGTCGAAACGTACGCACGCATCGCGTAGGCGATCTTGCCGTCGGGATCCTTACGGAAGGCGCGTCCGACGAGATGATTCAGAAAATTGTTGATCAGAGCCGATGAGAGAAATGCAATCGTGCTTCCGAGAAGGATGAACCACGTGCCGCCGAAGATGCGATCAAACGCACCGAAATCGCCCGCGTTCGCCGGGATCACGCTTGCTACGAAGAAGATGAGGCAGGTGAGGAGATTGACCGTCGCCGCAAGGATCGAGATGCGGTTGGATGCCCCCGGGCCAAAATGCTTCGTCACAACGTCCATACACATGAATGACAGCCAGGAGATCAGGATACCGCCGTCGAGGGCGATCCATTCAAGCTGCAGAAGCGTCTTGTTGGCGAGCAGATTCATACAGATCACGCTGACGACGAACAGCGTCATCACGGTCGCGGGGATGCTGCGGAGCAAACTTTCGGTTTTTTCTTTTTCCTTTTTGATAAACGAAAAGATCCTTTTCATTGACGAAGCCTCCTCTCTGTCGAATACTGCCGATGCGGCGATACGTGCCGCTAACAGAACTATTATACCAAAAAACGCGCCGCATTGCAAGAGGATTACAGGAATATGCGGGATTTTTGCGGATTTTTTTAGAAACCCGAGTAAGGTATCGGCAAAAAAGAAAAGAAAAAAAGCAAAAATCTCTCAAAAAGGGCTTGACAAACAAAAGGACTTGTGCTATAATAGTCGCGTTCGATTGAGAACAAACGCGGATTTAGCTCATTTGGTAGAGCGCGACCTTGCCAAGGTCGAGGTGGCGGGTTCGAGCCCCGTAATCCGCTCCAAAAGAAAAACCCGAGGCACG
Source organism: Eubacteriales bacterium (assembly GCA_045589215.1). Lineage (GTDB taxonomy): Bacteria > Bacillota > Clostridia > Oscillospirales > CAG-272 > JAZNOQ01. The sequence goes on along the minus strand of JAZNOQ010000002.1, from coordinate 54 downwards.
CGCCTCGGGTTTTTCTTTTGGAATAAATGTCGGACGAAAAGCCGCAGCGAAGCC
>JAZNOQ010000001.1:0-12232 GCA_045589215.1 Eubacteriales bacterium | reverse complement strand
GGGGATAGGTACGCGGCGTTGCGACTGCGACCACGCCGCCATGGGTGGTGCCGTTTGCCATTTTGGAAAGCTCGTCGGAGGAGATCAGAGATAGAGGAAAACCGAGCTCCTTCGATTTGGCATCAAGGAACCGATACTCGCGATTTTTTTTGTATAATCTGGATCTATCAAAAAAGATCGTTTGGATCCTACGGTCGCTTCTTCCGGAGGAAATCGTCTCGATTAGGGCAGATATGGAGGTCATACCCTCAAAAAGAACGCTTTCATCATTTTCTTGGATGCTTTTGGTAAAAAGATCGCTATTCACTGAAAAATCCTTTCGTTTGAAATCGGTAGTTCGGTACTAAATATGTACAGTCGGTCATATGGTATAGCAAGGAAATCTGAACGGAGTGTCTATAGGAGGTATTCCATGATTTATATATCCGTCGAGCATGGAGAGATCAAGGAGGACAGATCCACGGGGCGTGATCGATGTGTGGTCCTCGGTTCGTACATCATTGAGCATAATGCAACGGTACGTGCGGCAGCGCAAAAATTTGGGATCAGTAAAAGCACTGTACATAAAGACGTGACGGAAATTCTGAGGCGAGTCAACCCGAGTATGTATGCACAGGTACGGGAGATTCTCGAAGTAAACAAGCAGGAGCGGCATTTGCGCGGCGGAGAGGCAACACGTAGGAAATATCAGGGCGAGAAGGAAGATCGCAAGGAAGAAAACTGAAAATACGGGTAAAATGGGCATAAGAGCATCCAAAAGGATGTTTTTTGTGCCCATTTTTATACAAAATTTGTATTTTGTATAATTATTCCTCTTTTTTTCTGATCAATCATTTTCCGAAGCTTTTTGTGATCGGCTCTTTTTCCCCATTTGAAAAAACTTATCAGGCTTTATGAGGAGATAATTCTTATACAATCATTTTAACACACCGTTTTCTCCTTTGGCAATGGACAGAATATCCAAAACAATGCGTTCAATTTGTGCAATTCACCAAAATTCGAAAAAAATCAAAAATGTTCCCTCTTAAGAAGCAAAATGTGTTATAATAAACTATCTAATATTTTAGGAGGAACTTCATTATGGCAATTAAAATGCGTTATCTTCATAAAGCGAAGAATCCCAAGATCGTAGCACTCGGCGAGCAATTCGTGGAAAAGTACGATTTGAAGGACAACAAGAATGCGTTTGATATCATTCCCCCGGCTTACTCCTGCGACAAGGAACGTCTCGTTATTCTTGCCCTGACGGTCAAGAAGGAGCCCGATGACGTGGTTCGCCGTTTCTGCGCAGAGCTTGACAAGAAGAAGGCTGCAAACGTTGCGCTTGTGATCGACGGTACACCTGAGGCTGCCGAGAAGATCGTTGCGGTGCTGAAGAATGCGGGAACAAACGTTGCTGAAAAGATCCACTACGTTAAGTCAGCAGGCTTCCTGAACCTGAACGGCAAGGTTACTCCCGAAGAGGTTGCTGATTTCCTTGGATGGGTACAAGAGGTCATTGATACTTACGTAAAGTGATCTGTACGGATTAAAATCTCAAAAAAGGGCTGTCTTATTAAGACAGCCCTTTTTCATTAGCGGAAGGAGTCATAGGTGTAAATCCCATCAATCAATAGTTGCCCGCTTCGGTTGGTGATCAGAAAATACTGTGTGCGGATCTTGTCGCTGTCGACGTCCGAGCGGAAGGAGCCATTGTTGTTTCTGATTTTGTATTTGACCTCGTATATATATTCCTTGTAGGTCGATCCGTTGTCGGAAGTCTCCTCCGCTTCGGAGTACTCTGAAATCAGAATATCGTAGAGCTTTTGCATACTGAACTCAGTTTTTTTCTCGTTTTCCTCAAAATAGATGTCGCTGAAAAAAACCTTATACGTTTCCGCGTCTCCTGCAATGATCGATTCGATCATCCTACAGAGAAGCTCTGCACACGGACCGAAGGTCTCGTAATTCCCTTCTTCGATTCCCTCTGTTACACCCGTTTGCGGATCGTAGAAATAGACCGTTCTGTCGAAAGTAAAGTATTTTTCGTCTGCTTCAAAGCTTTCTTTGTCGGTGACGTATTCATCCGAAAATTTCAGTGTGGTTGTGTAGTTTGTTGTTTCGGAAGTGTTATTCGAGGGATCCCCCGTGCATTTGGTAAGAACTTGTATGAGTAAGATCAATACCAAGAGGAATGCCGCTATCGAGATCATAACGGCGAGAATGCTTTTTTTTATATGAGTTTCGGTATTTGGCATCGCTATTTTCCTTCCTTTTTGGTCGTTTGAGTATACTATACCATATGAACCGTCGCTTTTCAAGACGTTCTGTTCATATCATTTTGTAAATTTTTATACTTTTTTTCGTTCAGCTCTTGTATCAAGAGTCTATTTGTGTTATACTATAATGTATTCGGTGTGGAGAATCGATTCATTCTTCGCGCGAGAAACGCGCATATGCCGAATAATATGATTTTTCCATTACATAAGGATGTGACGAACTATGAAATACCTTGTTGTGATCCCCGACGGAATGGCAGATGAGCCGATCTCTGCACTAGGAAACAAAACACCGATGCAGGCGGCAGAAAAAGAAACGATGGATACTCTTGCTCGCGTATCTACCGTGGGAACTGTTTTGAACGTACCGCACGGTATGGTTCCCGAAAGCGATACTGCCAATATGGCAATTCTTTCCTTTGATCCCAAGGTTTACTCGAAGGGTAGGTCTCCGCTTGAAGCAACAAGCATGGGGCTTCAGATGGATGAGGACGATACTGCGATCCGTTGCAATCTCGTTACTCTCTCGGATAACGGTGAGGATTATGATGACAAGGTGATCCTCGATCACTCGTCGGGAGAAATCTCGACCGAGGAGGCTGATGCCTTGATTCGCTCGCTTGAGGAAAAACTCGGGAACGAGATGCGTCATTTCTATACGGGAATCAGCTACCGTCATTGTATTCTTTGGAAGAATGCAGACGAGCACTATTCCTTCAGCCGTCCGCACGACCATCTCGGTGAGTGCATTCGCGAGTATCTCCCGAGTGTTGAAAACGGCGGAAAAGAATTCTACGACATTATGCGCGCGAGCTTTGATATTTTAAATCATCATCCCGTAAACGAGGCGCGCCGCGCGAAGGGTCTCCGTCCTGCAAACTCGATCTGGCTTTGGAGTCCCGGCAAGAAGCCCTTCCTTCCCTCCTTCAAGGAAAAATGGGGGATCAAGGGTACGGTTATTTCTGCAGTCGACCTGATCAAGGGAATCGGTCTTTGCGCGGGAATGGAGGTCGTTGATGTAGAAGGTGCAACGGGTAATGTACACACCAACTACGAAGGAAAAGCGAATGCGGCAATCGAGGCATTCCGAAACGGAAGCGATTTTGTATACGTTCACGTGGAGGGCCCTGATGAATGCGGTCATTGCGCCGAGGTTGAAAACAAGGTTCTTTCGATATCTCTGATCGACAGTAAGATCTTAAAGCCGATACTTGAATACCTGGCGGCATCCGGAGAGCCCTTCAAGGTTATGGTTCTGCCCGATCATCCGACGCCTCTTCGCATTCGGACGCACACGTCTGATCCCGTTCCCTTCTTCATCTACGATTCCGAAGAGAAAAAGAACGGAACGGAAACCTTTGATGAAGTGACGGCGAGCGCGACAGGACTTTATATCCCGAACGGGTACACGCTGCTTGATCTCTTGATTCGCGGATAAAGACTTTTCCGCTCAAAAAAACTATTAGATTTCGGAGACGGTTCACTTATGTGTAATAATAACGAAAACGAATCTGAGCTTTTTCCTGTGCAGGAGGAGGGCTCTTCGGGCGGTGAGACTACATCGGTCGATACTTCCGAAGCGTCGGATGCTGTTACCCCAGACGAAACGCAAGAGAGCTCTTCTGCGACCTCGACGGAGGCAGATGAATCTCCTACTTCCCCGAAAAAGGATTGCTTATCGTTTGCGCGCAACGTGTTTGAATATCTTGAGCTTTTCGTTTGCTCGATCTGCATCGTGTTTTTGGTCTTTATGTTTGGAGTACGTCTTTGCGACGTGACCGGAGCGTCGATGGAAAAAACACTTTACGAAAAGGAAAAGCTCCTGATCTCAGATCTCTTTTATGAACCGGAGCGTGGGGATATTATTGTCTTTCATCAAACGGGAGATATCCTCAACGAGCCTGTTGTAAAACGTGTCATCGCGACCGGTGGCGAGCGAGTGGTTCTGCACTATCAGGCAAATCCGCAGTCGATCGTTATAACGGTATACGATAAGAACGGAAATCAGATCGCGGTCGACGAAGCCGCTTACGCCTACTATGATGGTACAAAGCCGGGGCTTTATCACGAGCAGGAGGTCGTCGAATACCATGTTCCCGAGGGGTATATCTTCGTTATGGGAGACAACCGAAATAATTCTGCTGACAGCCGAAGCGAAGTGATCGGTCTCGTGGATGAGCGACGGGTTCTCGGACGCGTGATCGGGCGTATATTCCCTTTTCAAAGATTCGGCTCGGTCGACTGACCGTCTACTCTCTTTGTGGAAACATTACGAGAAAGGTGAGGTGAAAGAATGCCCTCGCAGACAATACAGTGGTTTCCGGGGCATATGGCAAAAACACGCCGATTGATCTCGGAAAACCTTTCGAACGTTGATATTATATTAGAGGTGCTCGATGCTCGCATTCCGCTTTCCTCGCGTAATCCCGAGATCGAACGGTTGACCGCAGGCAAGCCGCGCATCGTGCTTCTGAATAAATGTTCCCTTGCCGACGACAAAAAAACTGATGCATTCCGTGCATATTTTTCGGGCAAAGACACCGTATGTATAGCAATTGACTGCATCACGGGACAAGGAATGAACCGTATCGCTCCCGCGATGCGCGAAATGCTTCGTGAGAAGATTGAAAGATGGGAAGCGAAGGGGATGATCGGTCGCCGATTCCGCGCAATGGTGCTCGGTGTACCGAATGTCGGAAAATCTTCCTTGATCAACAGGATCGCGGGCGGAAAACGTGCCAAGGTTGAAAATCGCCCGGGTGTTACGATGAATAAGCAGTGGGTGCCTACCACGCTCGGCTTTGATCTTATGGATATGCCAGGGGTGTTGTGGCCTAGATTTGAGGATGCAACCGTCGGTGAAAATCTCGCGCTGACGGGGGCGATTAAGGATGATATTCTCGATATTGAGTCTCTTGCTCTCGTGCTTTGTTCTCGTCTCAGAAGCTATTACCCCGAGCTGTTTGCGGCGCGCTATAAGCTTGGTGATTTACTGAACGATACGGAGCTTTCTCCGCTCGATATTTTTATGACTGTCGGAAAAAAACGGGGCTTCCTCATTTCCGGTGGAGAGATCGATACCGAGCGTACGGCGGCGGTACTGATCGATGAATTCCGTTCGGCAAAGATCGGACGGATCACGCTCGACGAAATTCCGTCGAAAACATAAACTGATAACGGGAGGCTTCGATATGGCGAATGAAGCACTTTCCTATGCTCTTGAAAAGGAGCTTACGGATCAAGGTTATAACGTCGTTTGCGGTGTGGATGAAGCGGGACGTGGGCCTCTTTGCGGTCCTGTTGTCGCCGCTGCCGTCGTTCTTCCTGAGGGACTTGTGATCGAAGGACTCAATGACTCAAAAAAGCTGACCGAAAAAAAGCGTGAGGCTCTTTTTGACGTGATCTGCCGCGAGGCGATCGCGTATTCGATCGCTTACGGCTCGGTCGAGGAGATCAATGAGCTGAATATTCTTGAGGCGAATCTCCTTGCAATGCGGCGCGCCATTGACGGACTTTCCGTAAAGGCGGATTTTGCGTTGATCGACGGCAACATTGCACGCGATTTTCAAATTCCTGCCCGTGCTGTCATACACGGCGATGCGATCTCTCCGAGTATAGCCGCGGCTTCGATCCTTGCAAAGGTGACGAGAGATCGGCTGTGTGTTGAGCTTGACCGTATGTATCCCGAGTATGGGATCGCGAAGCATAAAGGCTACGGCACGAAGGCACACTGCGAGGCCTTACGAAAATACGGGCCTTCTCCGATCCATCGGACCCTATTCGTTCGCTTTTTGAATGAACCTCCGAAGCCGAAGAAACCGCGTAAAAAATCTGCGGAAACGGATCAATCAAATGGCTGAAGCAACGACAAAGACGCGCGGAGCGTTTGGTGAAAATGCTGCGGCTGAATACCTTTCGCAAAACGGATATCGGATCAAGGCGCGCAACCTGCACGTTTCAAGATATGAGATCGATCTGCTTGCCGAGAGCAAAGAATTTCTTGTTTTCGTTGAGGTAAAGGCGCGCACGGTTCCCTATCTCAATGCGGACGGCAGCAGTCCGTTTTCGATCACGCCCGCGATGGCGGTGAACAAAGAAAAACAGCGAAGGCTTCTTTATGCGGCACAGCTCTATTTGTTAAAGCACCCGACAAAGAAACAACCGCGCCTTGATGTGATCGAGGTCTATCTCAAAGAGAAAACAGATACGTTCGAGGTTCTTAAAATTCACCATATCGAAAATGCCTTCGGCGTTTCCTGACAAACGGCTTCTAAATATACGGAGAAAGTATTATGCCACGGCTTAGCTTGTTTGATCTGCACAGCGATACTGCAACTTCTCTTTATTACGGAAACAAAAGCTTTTCCCGAAATGATCTTCATATTTCGCTCGAAAAGATCACCGAATATGAGCATTATGCGCAGATCTTTGCATTTTTTACAAAGAAGACCCTCTCGGATGAAGAAGGATATCGTGCATTTTCTGCGATTGCGGAATTCTTCGGTGGTCTGATTGACGAGTATGCAGATCAAATTGTGCTTTCAAAAAACAGTACAGATCTGTCGGACGCGTGGAATACATCAAGAGCCGCCGCGTTTCTCGCTGTCGAGGATGCCCGAATTCTTGCGGGAAGGCTCGAACGGCTTCAACACCTTTATCGGTGCGGAGTGCGCTTCCTGACACTTCTATGGTCGGGGGAGACCTGCATCGGCGGTTCTTGGGATACCGCGTCAGGGCTCACGGATTTCGGAAAGGAAACGGTACGCGAGTGCTTTCGCCTCGGCATTGTGCCCGACGTTTCACACGCATCGGTCGCATCGACTGATGACGTCATCGAGCTTGCATCCTCCGTTCGCCGTCCGATCATAGCAACCCATTCGGATTCATTTTCGGTTTACGGGCACGGAAGAAATCTGACCGATCGCCATTTTGAAGCGATCAAACAGCTTAATGGGCTCGTCGGGATCAATCTTTATAAGCACCATCTTTCCGATGCGTCAATAGCGCCTGCCGATGCTGAAACGGTGTATAAGCATATAGAGCACTATATGTCGCTCGGTGGAGAGGACACCGTGTGTTTTGGATGTGATTTCGACGGTGCAGAGTTTCCCGATGCGTTCAAGGATGTTTCGTCTGTCCTTTTGCTTTCCGAGGTCTTGCTTCGTCACAACTATCCCGAGCGGCTCGTCCGTAAGATCTTTTACGAAAATGCGGTGTCGTTTATGAGACGCACCTTCCCTGCCGAATAAATTTGTCAAAATTTAAGTTTACAATACATAAAAAAGGAATGATTAACATGTCACAGATTCTCTATCACAGCACGCGCGATTCCGAGAAAAAGGAATCTCTCTCTTCCGCAGCCGCGATCAAGCAGGGGCTAGCATCCGATGGCGGTCTTTTCGTCCCGTCTGACCTTCCCTCTGTTTCTGAGGAAGCTGTCAAGGCACTGATCCCGCTGTCCTACCCCGAAAGGGCTGCAAAGATCCTTTCAATGTTTCTCACCGATTACACGGAGGAGGAGCTTCTCGCGGACTGCAAGGCAGCATATGCCCCTGCATCCTTCCCCGGTGGCGCGGCTCCGCTTCGTCACGTGGACGAAAAGACCTCGTATCTCGAGCTTTGGCACGGTCCCACCGCCGCATTTAAGGATATGGCACTTCAGATCATGCCGCGTCTTCTCTCCCGTGCGCTTGTCAAAACGGGTGAAAAACGCACGGCTCTGATCCTCGTCGCAACGTCCGGAGATACAGGCAAGGCGGCTCTTGAGGGCTACAAGGATATTCCGCAGATCAAGATGATGGTGTTCTACCCCGTTGACGGCGTGAGCCGTGTACAGAAGCTTCAGATGGCAACGCAGACGGGTGATAACGTTTCGGTTGTTGCGATCAAGGGTAACTTTGACGATGCACAAACGGGTGTAAAGCAGATCTTCGGTAGCAGTGAGGCTGTTCAGGTTCTCAATGAAAACGGATGCTTCTTCTCCTCTGCAAATTCGATCAACTGGGGTAGACTTGCACCGCAGATCGTTTACTATATTTCGGCATACTGCGACCTGCTTTCCGAGGGAAAGATCGCTTACGGCGACAAAATGAACGTTTGTGTACCTACGGGTAACTTCGGCAACATTCTTGCCGCATACATTGCGAAAAATATGGGGCTTCCGATCGGAAAGCTGATCTGTGCGTCGAACAGCAACAATGTTTTGACCGAGTTTTTTGAAAGCGGTACTTATAACCGCAACCGTCCCTTCCATTTGACGATGTCGCCTTCTATGGATATCCTGATCTCGAGTAACCTCGAGCGTCTCCTTTATTTCATTGCAGGCAGTGACGAAACGCGTTCTTACATGGAAGCACTGAACAAAAACGGCTCGTATACCGTTTCGGATGAGATCTTTGCTCGGATCAAGGAAGATTTCTACGGCTACTGCGCCGATGAAGACGCAACCGCCGAAACGATCCGCGAGACCTTCGAGAAGAAGGGCTATCTGATCGATACGCATACCGCCGTTGCGGCATCTGCCGTCAAGCAGTATCGCTCGGCTACGGGCGACGATACGGTCACGGTCATTGCTTCGACTGCAAGCCCGTACAAGTTCGCCGCAGATGTGCTTTCCTCCTTGACAGGAACGAAGCCGAGCGATCCTCTCGAAGCGCTTGACGTGCTCTCGGAAAAGACGGGTACTGAAATTCCCTATCCGTTGAAGGGTATCGGGGAGCGCAAGGTTCGTTTCTCCGAGGTAATTGAAAAATCCGAGATGCTGAACACGGTCTATTCCTTCGCAAAGAACTGAATCTGAGGGAAAACCGAAGAAGAAAGAGGGTGCTTCACTGAGATCGTGAGGCACCCCCGAATTGTGTTTGTCTATGACTTACTTGCCCGATTCCTTGAAGGTCGCACAAACTGTGTCCTGCGAGCAGGTCGCAAAGCTGGGACCTACCGAGATGGTGCCTGCGTTACAGTAGCATTCTCCATCGTGATAGACGCAGTTGTGGACGTCGCAATGAACGCCCTTGATGTGCTGCTTGCAGTTTCCGGATTCACAGTTTTTGTTTTGCTCGTTCATTTGTTAAAATTCTCCTTTTGAACAGTTTTCGGCAAATCGCATTTCGCGGTCAAAACGCCACATTTGTTTTTCCCCGTTTTTGCTTATGTTATACATTGGCACTAAATTCTTGAGGATTATTTAGGGAGGTGCTTTCCTATGGCAATATATACGATTGCGGATCTACATCTTTCGATTGCCCATCCCGAGAAAACAATGGGAGCTTTCGGTGTCAAATGGGATCGCTATGAGGAACGGCTAGAGCGAAATTGGAAAGCTATTGTGAAGGATTCGGATACGGTGATCATACCGGGTGATATTTCATGGGCGAATTCGCTTACCGATTCAGTTTTGGATTTTGCGTTTCTCGATGCTTTGCCCGGACAAAAGTATATCGGTAAAGGAAACCACGATTTTTGGTGGTCAACTGCGAGGAAGGTGCAGTCTTTTTGGGAGGAGCACGGCTTCAGATCCCTGCATATGCTGTATAACAATGCGTTCTTGATCGAAGAACGGATCATTTGCGGAACGCGCGGATGGTTTTTTGATGAAAAATCACAGCGCACGGTTTCGGAAACCGATTTCGAAAAGCTGTGTAGTCGCGAGTATCTCAGATTACAGCACAGTCTTGACGAGGGGATGAGACTTCAACGGGAAAACGGAATCGAATTACCGCTTTACGTATTTCTTCATTTTCCACCGATCTGGGGAAATGACCGATGCGAAGATCTTCTCGCTCTTCTCGAGCGGTACAACGTGGCACGATGCTACTACGGACATATTCACGGCTTTTATAAACCCCCGACCGTCCGCAGTTACCGTGATATCCCGCTTGAACTCGTCTCATCCGATCATCTTGACTTTTGCCCGCTTCTTGTGCGTTAAGGTAAAAGTAAAAAATACAGAGAAAATACTATTGTTTTTCTTATAAAAATTCGGAAAAGGTATTGACTTTTCTGACAAAAAAATGTAAAATATAGAATGTATGCAAACTTGAAGCCGGTGCGCCCGAAAAGCGGGAAATTTCAGTTATTCTACCGTGCTTCATCAACACTTGGAGGAAGTTAAAATGAGTCTTATCAAGAACGAAAAGCTGGAAGGCAGCCGCGTTGAGCTGCATTTTTCCATCGCACAGGCTGACTACGAGGCAGCTGTTGAAAGAGTGTACCGCCGTGAGGTTAAGAAAATGAATATCCCCGGCTTCCGTAAGGGCAAGGCGCCCCGCTCGGTTGTCGAGAAGATGTACGGCAAGGGTGTTTTCTTTGAGGATGCGATCAACGAGCTGATCCCTGTTTCGTATCCCGCAGCACTTGAGGAAGCAGGCATCAATCCTGTTTCTGCTCCCGAGTTTGACGTTGTTTCGATGGACGGCGATGTCGTTCTTTCCGCAAAGGTTTACGTAAAGCCCGAGCTTGCAATCAAGGGTTACAAGCGCCTGAAGGCAACTCGCAAGGTCGCTCCCGTTACCGATGAGGAGATCGATCGCGAGATCAAGCTCGTTCAGGAGAGAAACTCCAGAACGGTCGACGTTACCGATCGTCCCGCTGAAAACGGCGACACCACCGTGATCGACTACGAGGGCTTCTGCGGCGGCGTCGCATTCGACGGTGGCAAGGGTGAGGATTACGCACTTACGCTCGGCTCGAACACCTTCATTCCCGGCTTTGAGGAGCAGATCGTCGGTCACAGCATCGATGAGAGCTTTGACGTAAACGTTACCTTCCCCGAGGAGTATCACGCATCCGAGCTTGCAGGTAAGCCCGCTGTATTCAAGGTAACCATCCATGCGATTACGAAGACCGAGCTTCCCGAGCTTGATGACGAATTTGCAAAGGACGTTTCCGAATTTGATACCTTTGCTGAATATAAGGCGGATCTTGTGGCAAGTATCCAGAAGAGACACGAAACCACTGCCGAAAACGAGATGAAGGATGAGCTTGCGAAGAAGATCTCCGATAAGCTTGTTGCTGAAATTCCCGAGGCTATGTTTGAGAATGAGACCGAGAATATGGTCAGAGATTACGACAACCGCCTCCGCCGGAGCGGTCTTGATCTCAGCACCTACTGCAAGTATACCGGCATGACGCTCGAAAAGCTCCGTGCAGAGATGCGTCCGCAGGCCGAACAGCAGGTCAAGATCCGTCTCGCGCTTGAGGCGATCGCCGCTGCAGAGGGCATTGAGGCTACCGAAGAGGATGTTAACGGTGAGTATCAGTACATTGCCGACACCTATCACGTAGATATCGAAGAGGTCAAGAAGAGCATCGATGCAAAGGATATTGCAGAGGACGTAAAGGTCAAGAAGGCAATGGACTTTGTTGTTTCGAAGGCACAGATCGTCGACGGTACTCCCAAGGCTGCCGAGGCTGAAGCTACCGAAGAAGCATCGACCGAAGAGGCGAAGTAATTCCCTATTCGAATTTATTTCATAAAATCGAAGGTGTGCTCCTTCGTGAGATGGGATCTCCCTCTCGCGCGGGAGCCACTTTCCGCGGTAGAGTAATTTTACCGATTTTATAAAACACGATTACAGTTCCGAAAGAATGGAGGTTCGATCGTATGATCAATTTTTCGCACAACTCGAATCCTTGTGTGAACGATGCACTCGTTCCGATGGTTGTCGAGCAAACCAGCCGTGGAGAGCGCTCTTATGATATTTTCTCCCGTCTTCTCAACGACCGTATTATTTTTCTTTCCGATGAAGTGAACGATGCAACGGCTTCCCTCGTTGTTGCACAGATGCTTTTCCTCGAGGCGCAGGATCCCGATAAGGATATTTCGTTTTATATCAATAGCCCCGGCGGTTCGGTAACTGCCGGTATGGCGATTTATGACACCATGAATTATATCAAGCCTGATGTCAGTACGATCTGTATTGGTATGGCTGCTTCGATGGGTGCTTTTCTGCTCTCGTCCGGTGCGAAGGGCA